>JAGYMN010000020.1 GCA_018400395.1 Actinomycetota bacterium | reverse complement strand
TTTTACATCCCAGGAAGTGATAAGGACCATGGGGTCTGTTCTTACCAATAAATATGCAGAAGGCTATCCAGGTTTCAGGTACTATGAAGGCTGTGAAAATGCTGACAGGGTGGAGGAAATTGCAAGGGAAAGGGCAAATAAACTTTTCGGCTCAAACTACTGCAACGTACAGCCGCACTCCGGGGTCAATGCAAATACTGCAGTTTTCCTTTCAATTTTAAAATGCGGTGATAAGATACTCTCTATGAACCTCAGGGACGGGGGACATCTATCACACGGTCACAAGCAGAACCTCACAGGGATGTATTATGATATATATACCTACAGCGTCGACCCTGATACAGAGATGCTTGATTATGATGATATTAAAAAAAAGGCGAAAATAATACAGCCCAAACTTATAATAGCAGGCGCAAGTTCATATTCCAGGAAGATAGAATTTAAAAAATTCAGGGAAATAGCAGATGAAGTCGGAGCTTACCTTATGGCGGATACGGCCCATATAGCGGGACTTATGGTCAGCGGCCTCCACCCGGATTCTGTGGGCGTTGCTGATTTTACCACAGCTACCACCCATAAGACTATAAGGGGGCCCAGGGGCGGCATGATAGTAGCTGATAAAAAATACGGGGGTCTCATCGATAAATCAGTCTTCCCGGGAGTACAGGGCGGGCCCCTCATGCATATAATCGCAGCCAAGGCCGTGGCCTTCCGCGAAGCCCTGCAGGATTCTTTCAAACAGTACAGCAGAAGGATCATTGAAAATTCAGCGGAATTGTGCCGGCACATGAAAGACGAGGGTTTCAGGATAGTATCGGGCGGCACCGACAACCACCTTTTCTTGATAGACCTCTCAGACAGGGGAATAACCGGCAAAGATGCGGCGGACCTTCTGGCCAGGGCCGGCATAATCTTGAATTATAATGTCATACCCTACGATAAGCTTACCCCTACCATTACCAGCGGGATAAGGATAGGCACCCCTGCAGTCACCACGCAGGGAATGGGAAAAGAAGAGATGCATATTATAGGGGACCTGATATCCGGGGCAATAAAAAACAGGGATAAAGATAAGATAATCAGGGATATAAAAGAAAAAGTAATAAAGCTGGTGCACAGGTTCCCTGTCTACACTAACATGGAAATATAAAAATGGGCCTACCAGGGGATTAGCTCTTTTTCCTGATGCGGCGGTTTTTTACCATCCTGGGAATAAAAGATAGAATATATATAACATAACCTGATTTCAGTACAATAAATTCACTATTCTTTATTGCTATATTCTTGCCTATTGCCTTCCCGCCTACTGTCAGAGAAGAAATAAATCCTGTGATAACAGCGCTTAAAAGAGCATTTTCAAGAGTGGGGTTGGCCACCAGTATCATAAAGACTATGATAGCTCCTATGGAACCGCTTATAATCCCGCAGATATCCCCGATCACATCGTTGCAGAAACTGCTTACCCTGTCTGCACTTTTTAAAAGCCTGACCGCTTCCCTGGAACCTTTCACCTTATTTGCTGCCATGGAATGCATGGGCGGTTCAGAACAGGCAGTTACTGCAACCCCTATTACGTCAAATAAGACCCCTATCAAGATTATTATCGCAAGTGTTACCAGCGAACTGATTATATTGGTTTTTATTATCAGTGTTTCGGAGATAAAACTTACGGCAATTGCGAGTAAAAAGGTCCACAATGTGATTACTATGATCCAGTTTCTTATCTTACCCCTGGATTTTTTTAGCTTGACCAAATAAATTCTCCCGTGTAGGAAGAGATGGCAATGCGGTAAGTAAACCTTGCAGTTTAAGGTCCAGTAGGATTTCCCAAACAGGTACTGGGTATTGCTACACCAGCGGTTTCCCATTAAACTGTTTCTACAGCGTCACCGCTTATAGGACTGGACTGCCTTAAAAAACTACACTATAATCCCTACCGCATCTCCTGTAAAAGGAACAGCCTAGGAGCTTTCCCCGGCAGTTCTACGGCCACTAGCCTCTTTTGCAAATACAGGTTTCAGACCTGTAAAATATTATGATACCGATTCAGGCATCACAAAATATTAAAATAGGCCCTCCCCCTGCATCACGCAAGGCAGGCTACGCCGCAATGCCTGTTAAACATCTGCGGGTTACCTTCAAATGCTGCCCTAAAATATACATTTGAAGTCTCCACGGAAAATGGGTCCACGCCCATATGCCATTATGGATCGCCCACTTTCCTTAACCTCCAGGACTGACCCCCGACTGGGCGTCAGCAGCCAATCCCAGAGACTTCACCTGTACGCCCTTAACGGATTTTTAGGCCCGTTTTTATGGCCGAAGTTACTGACTAGGATACTGCGCCATCCCTTAAATTATCAAAACAACACTATAATCAGAGAATCACATCATTACATTATATCATAAATTTTTATGCTGTAATAAAGCAAGAATATTTAAAAAATTATATCAGCCCTGTAACTGCTCTGTTTCATCCCATATATTATCAGCAGATACCTGCCGTATTTATAAATATAACCGTCAGGCCGCAGCTTCACTGGGACAGGAGTGTCCGGTCGTCTGCAAATTCTTCCCCGCTTATATCCTCAAAGCGCTCCAGGAGATCTTCTACAGTAAGCTTCTGTTTTTCCCTGCCTTTTATATCCAGAATGATTCTGCCCTCGTACATCATCATCAGCCTGTTTCCGTGTTTTATAGCATCACGCATATTATGCGTCACCATCAGGGTGGTCAGGTTTTCTTCTTCAATGATCCTGTCGGTTAATTTCATAACTTTTTTTGCGGTCCGCGGGTCAAGCGCTGCTGCATGCTCGTCAAGAAGCAGGAGTTTTGGCCTCTTTATAGTCGCCATCAAAAGTGTAAGCGCCTGTCTCTGGCCGCCGGAAAGCAGCCCTACCTTGGTACCGAGACGGGCCTCCAGGCCCAGGCCCAGATCCTTCAGCAGCTTTTTATAATGCTCGCGTTCTTTATTTGTGATTCCCCACCTGAGTCCGCGGATCTTCCCCCGCCGCAGTGCAAGTGCCAGGTTCTCCTCTATTCCCATATCCGAAGCTGTGCCCATCATCGGGTCCTGGAATACACGTCCCAGAAATGCGGCGCGCCTGTACTCGCAGAGCTTTGTCATGTCCTTTCCATCAATAAATATCGATCCCCTATCTGCAGGATATACGCCTGCAATACAGTTAAGCAGTGTTGATTTGCCAGAGCCGTTGCCCCCTATCAGGGTCGCGAAATCTCCCTTTTCCAGTTTAAAACTTACATTGTGAAGGGCCACTTTTTCATTGATGGTCCTTGCATTGAAGATTTTAATTATCCTGCTTACTCTAAGCATTTATTTATTCCTTTTGACGGATTTCCTAAGCGGCTCCAGATAAGAACGGAATACCGGCAGAGACAGTGCTATTGCCACGGTAATTGCGGTAAAGAGCTTCAGGTCATTTGCAGGCATGCCAAGTCTTAAGACCAGTGCAATTATTATCCTGTATACGATTGCACCGAGTACCAGTGAAAGAAGCCTGCTGGCAAAGTTTCTCCTTCCGAATAGCACTTCGCCTATGATAACAGATGCCAGGCCGATGACAATGGAGCCTATACCCATCTGGATGTCCGAAAAACGCTGGCTCTGTGCAATCAGGGCCCCTCCGATAGCCACCAGGCCGTTGCTTATCATCAAACCGAGTATGATTGTCGTATTCGTATTTATTCCCTGTGCACGCACCATCTGGGGATTGCTGCCGGTTGCCCTTATTGCGCTGCCTATCTCTGTTCCAAAGAACCAGTAAAGTATGCCTATGAGACAGCCCACAAAGATTATTCCCAGTATAATGACAGAAAGCATGGAGCTTAAACCCGTATTCTCAAACACGGTATAGACCGTATCTATCCTGAGAAGTGAGATATTGGCCTTACCCATTATCCTGAGGTTTATGGAATAAAGGGCAATCATCGTCAGGATTCCGGACAGCAGTGAAGGGATTTTTAGCTTTGTATGCAGCAGTCCGGTAATAAGCCCCGCTCCAACTCCGCCAAAAAATGAAAAGGCGACTGCCAGATATGGATTAAAACCTCTGGTAATTGTTATCGCAGCAATGGCTGCGCCTGTCACAACACTGCCCTCTACCGTCAGATCCGCAATAGACAGTATGCGGTAGGTTATATAAACACCTGTGGTAATAATCGCCCAGAGCAGGCCCAGAGAAACTGCTGCCATTAATATTTGCAACATATTATTATCTAACCGGTTCTTTACTTATATATTTTAACAAAAACAATAATGGCCTGCAGTATCTTTTAACTATTTAATTTTAATATTCAATGACGTATTCGGCCAGGTCTTCCGGAATTTCAATGCCTATTGCTTCAGCAACCGCACCATTGATTGCAAAATCAAATTTATCAGCTGATTCGATCGGCATTGCAGCAGGTTCGGATTCACCTTCCAGGACTTTTATCGCCATAAGACCGGTCTTGTAGCCAAGGTCATAATAGTTTATCCCCAGCGTGGCAAGGCCTCCGCCTTCTACCATTCCTGATTCACCGCAGATAACCGGCGTCTTCGACTCAACTGTTACACCATTAACTATAGGCATTGAAGAAGCAAGCACGTTATCGGTGGGCAGGTATAATGCATCGCATTTTTCAACAATGGACTGTGTGGCCTGCTGGACATCATTGGAATTTGTTATAGTAACTTCTGTATATGTCAGACCGAGATCCTCTATGACCTCTTTTGCTATAGCAGCCTGTACTATTGAATTATCCTCGCTGGATGTGTAGATAACGCCGACTGTCTCTGCATCCGGTACCAGTTTCACCAGAAGTTCGATCTGTTCCTTTATGGGATTCATATCTGTTGTACCGCTTACATTCCCGCCGGGTGCTTCATTTGAATCCACCAGTTTTGCAGCTTCATAGTCTGTAATCGCAGTCCCGAGTACGGGTATCTCCGTAGTCTTTCCTGCTATTGACTGGGCAGCAGGAGTAGCTATAGCAAGTACCAGATCTACCTTGTTGCTTACAAAACGGTCACTTATGGTTGAAAGGTTGCTCTGGTCTGCCTGTGCATTCTGTACATCGATCTCAATGTTCTCGCCGTCTACATAGCCGTTGTCGCCCAGGGCATCAATAAACCCGTCCCTTGCAGAATCAAGCGCCACATGTTCAACATACTGGATGATACCGATTGTCTTTGTTTCAGAACCAGACTGGCCTGAACAGCCCGCCATTACCAGGGCCAGTGCCAGTATGATTATAAAGATTATTGTTTTTTTCAAATTAGTCCTCCTTGTTTTAAAATTTTCAATCCTGACTGTTATTTATTAATAAATACTCTCTGCTATAAAAATTTTTAGAATTTATACCCTCCGTTATAATTTAGCTCCCTTCCGGGTCTTTTGGCCTATCCTGTTAATATTTCGTTGTATTATAGCATAATATATAATCAAAAAAAAAATCAAATTTAGAAATAATCAGGCGGCCTTCTATAATAATTCTGGTATCTTAATAATATAATAAGACTAAAGGTATTATTATTTGTTTCATAAGACAGTAAAACTAGCTGTTTGCTGATATGAAATTTATATTACTTACACCTATTACAGGAACTTTTTTCCGGTCTGTGCCCGGATAATCTTCAAACTAGTGGCTTCTTACTATGTCCTTTACTTTCATAAGCCGTACTATGCCGGACCTCTCGTTCTCTTCAAGTCTGCTGGTTATAAATTTTATGGTCTCTTCAAGCTCGGGTATCAGCCTGTATTCCAGGGCATTGACCCTCCTTCTTGTCTCCTCGATCTCGGTAGCCATCAGCTGTACCGCTTTTTCCTTTTCGGCCAGGTTAAGAAGATCTTCGATAAATTTGTCAAATCTGTTAAGAGATACGTCGGTGTCGCCGGAGGTGTTTAAAAAGCCGTAGGGGATTATATTCCCCGAGACCTCTTTTGAATACTCAGGCACCCTCACGCTCATCATGTTTTTCAGGCCAACCGATACAGATATTTTTTTTGAAGGGATCATAAGTGCCTGTTCTACCTGGAATGGAGCCATACTGGCTTTTGATATTACAAACATCTCAAGTATTGAATTGAACTCCTTCTCAACAGCCATTCTCTTCTCTTTTACCTCATCTATTATCTCCAGAAGCAGCCTCATCAGTTCATCTCTTTTATCCTTTAGCAGCTTGTGTCCCCTGGCTGCAAGTGAAAGTCTCTTCTTGAGCTTCAAAAGCTCCATCCTTGTGGGGTTTACACCGGTAATCATTTCACTTTTGCCCCTCTTCCTTTTCCATGTATTTTTCCAGATATTTATCCAGGTACTCGTCCCTTATCCTCTTGAGCTCTCCCCTGGGGAAAACTGAAAGCAATTCCCATCCAAGGTCCAGCGTCTCTTCAATGGTCCTGTTCTCATACTCTCCCTGCGAGATATAACGGTTCTCGAATTCTTCTGCAAATTTAAAATATACTTTATCCATCTCTGTCAGTGCAGCCTCGCCGAGGATAACTGCCAGTTCCTGTACTTCTTTGCCCCTTGCATAGGATGCATATAGCTGGTTGAACGTATCTGCATGGTCTTCCCTTGTCTTACCCTCGCCTATACCCTTGTCCTTCAGCCTGGAAAGTGAGGGCAGGACATCAACCGGAGGCGACAATTTCTTTTTGTGGAGAGATCTCGAAAGTATTATCTGACCCTCCGTTATGTAGCCTGTAAGGTCCGGTATCGGATGTGTCTTATCATCTTCCGGCATGGTAAGTATGGGTATCTGGGTTATTGATCCCTTTTTATTCTTTATCCTTCCAGCCCTTTCATAAATTGTTGCAAGGTCCGTATAAAGGTATCCGGGATATCCCCTTCTTCCCGGTATTTCCTTCCTTGCTGCGGAAACCTCCTTTAAGGCCTCACAGTAATTTGTCATATCTGTGAGTATTACAAGTACGTGCATATCCTTTTCAAAAGCGAGGTATTCAGCACATGTAAGCCCGACCCTGGGAGTCGCAATCCTCTCAATCGCCGGGTCATCTGCAAGGTTCAGTATAATGACCGAGCGGTTTATGGCACCTGTTGCTCTAAGATCATTAATAAAGTACTGTGACTCCTCAAAGGTTATTCCTATGGCTACAAATACTACTGCAAATTCCTCTTTTTTGCCCAGCACTGTTGACTGCCTTGCTATCTGGGCTGCCATCTTGTTATGTGGAAGGCCCGAACCTGAAAAAATTGGAAGCTTCTGTCCCCTTACCAGCGTGTTAAGGCCGTCTATTGACGATATCCCCGTCTGGATGAATTCATCCGGGTAGTCCCTTGCGAATGGATTTATGGGAGATCCGTTTATGTCCAGGCTTTTTTCTGCTATTATCCTGTCATTTTCAGTCATGGGCCTGCCAAGGCCGGTAAATACCTTCCCCAGTATGTCTTCCGAAAGATACATGCGGGCCCCCCGGCCTAAAAACCTTACCCTGGTATTTCTGGGATCAATCCCTGAAGTGCCCTCAAATACCTGCACCAGCGCCTGGTCCCCTTCAACTTCAAGTACCCTGCCGCTCCTGACCGAGCCGACCTCCAGCCTTATTTCTACCAGCTCTTCATATTTTACACCTTCCACACCCTCTACAAGCATCAGGGGGCCTGAAACATTGACGATGCTTTTATATTCTTTTAGCATATTCATTCCTCCAGATGGGGTTTCTCAACAAGTTCTGTAAATTCAGCTTTAATATCATTTTTAATCTTATCTATCCTGTCTATTTCTTCCTTCGGTATATATTTCATCCTGGCAATCCTGTCCCTTACTTTCATTGATTCCACATCCGCTATTTCAGCGCCCATCCTCAGACTGTCCGATGCCTGCCTGTAGAAATAGAGGATAACATCTATCATCCTGTACTGCTTTTCTATTGAAGAATATGTGTCTATATCATGGAAGGCATTCTGATGCAGAAAGTCCTCCCTTATCATCCTTGACACCAGAAGGATTATCCTGTCCGGGCCTGATAGCGCTTCCAGACCCACAAGTCTTACGATCTCTTCCAGCTCCGATTCTTCCTCCAGCATGCTCATCGCATCCGATTGAAGGTCGAAATAATCCTCTGCTACCTCTTTCTTTACATTTTCCTTTATTGAATCATTGTAAAGGGAGTATGAATTCAGCCATGAAATAGCAGGAAAATGCCTTCTGTATGCCAGGTTGGCTTCAAGTGACCAGAAAACCTTTACCACCCTCAGCGTGGCCTGCACAACCGGATCGGAAAGGTCTCCGCCGGGAGGGGATACGGCCCCTATTACAGACAGCGCGCCTGTCCGCCCGTCTGCAGAACCGAGGCACTCAACCATGCCTGCCCTTTCATAGAATGATGCAAGCCTTGCTCCGAGATATGCCGGATATCCCTCTTCACCAGGCATCTCTTCCAGCCTTCCGGATATCTCTCTCATTGCTTCGGCCCACCTGGATGTGGAATCTGCCATGAGGGCCACTGAATATCCCATATCCCTGAAGTATTCTGCTATTGTTATTCCCGTATATACAGATGCCTCCCTTGCCGCCACAGGCATATTTGATGTGTTGGCTATAAGTATGGTCCTCTTCATAAGGGGCTCTCCGCTCTTGGGATCTACCAGCCCGGGAAATTCCATAAGAACATCTGTCATCTCATTTCCCCTCTCGCCGCAGCCGATATATACTATCACTTCCGCATCAACCCACTTTGCAAGCTGATGCTGGATGACAGTCTTGCCGGACCCAAATGGACCGGGAACGCATGCCGTACCCCCTTTTGCCAGGGGAAAGAACATGTCTATTACCCTCTGGCCTGTAAAAAGGGGTATATCGGGCATTTTTTTATTCTTATAGGGCCTGGGCCGCCTCACCGGCCATCTCTGTATCATATTTATATCGACATCGCCCTCCCCTCCGGAAAGAACAGCAACTGTATCCTCTATCGCCAGCAGGCCCTCACCTATATCTTTTACCTTTCCTTTCACACCGGGAGGTACCATAATATAGTGCTTGATCAAAGGGGTCTCCTGAACATATCCAAGATAATCCCCTTCTGCTGCACTGTCTCCCTTTTTTACCAGCGGTTTAAACTCCCACTTTTTACTCCGGTCGAGAGGATCTGCTGTGACTCCGCGGCTTATATAATTTCCTGAACTGTTGTATATATCATCAAGCGGCCTCTGTATGCCGTCATATATCGATTCTATAATCCCCGGTCCCAGTTCGACATTCAGCGGTCTTCCGGCAGGATAGACTGGCTCTCCCACTCCTATTCCGCTGGTTTCTTCATATACCTGTATTGATGCCTTATCGCCCCTGAACTCTATTATCTCTCCCATAAGCCTCATATCGGAAACATATACAATATCAAACATCCTGGAACCAGACATATTTTCAGCCACCACAAGCGGTCCTGAAACTTTAATGATCTTGCCTATTTTTGCCATCTATTGCTCCTGTCCTTTTTATTGTCTCCCTCAGCCATCACGTCTGCTCCCACTGCCCTTATAATGGCTGACCTTAGCTGCCTTACAGCATAGTTATTCCTTTCCCCCGGACCGGGTATTATCACTATTGAAGGTGATACCCTGTTTGAATATTGCCTTACTATGCTGTCCATTTTTTCTGCTATTGTCTCGGTCATAAAAATTATTCCATATCCTTCTTTTATAAGCTGCCTCAGCTTCCCTTCTGCATATTCCATATTATCAGACCTGTCTATCTGATAGACATCTGCACCTATTGCCTTGAATATGAGCATTATATCCTTCTCGCCGAATGCTGCTATTTTTGCTTCCATGATCAGCCTACCCTGCAGTCCAGCTTTGACCTTGAGGTATTATACTTTATACCGTTATAAATAATGTTTATGTTTATAAGCTCCATCTTTTTTTTCAAAAAAAACTGGAATACCTTCTCCAGGTTTGAGACACTGTATTTTATCCTGTCAAAATAATCAATAAAGTAAAGGTTCCTGTCCTTCTCAAAAGCTGCAAACGTGCATTCCGTAAACAGTTGCTGGGCTCCCCTGGTTGCAACACCACCGTATTCGGTACCTTCAAGGACCCTTACAATATAATCCATGCTCTCGCTTTCAAGTTCCTCAAGCAATTTAAGATCCAGGAATCCTCCCCGGTGAAGAAGGTGTATAAAACCGGATTCCTCCTTTAGATACCTGTTGCGGTATATTATCTCTATGTTTATAAGGTCTATCCTGTGTCTCATATAACCGGTTATCATCTTCCTGCCGATACTGCCTGCCACCTCCAGCATTTTTCTTATATAAAGCGACTCGAAATCAAGTTCCAGTTTCCTGTAGTCTTCCACTTCCTTAAGTCCTGTAAGCTGTCTTATATATTCGATAAGCTCCGGGATAGGTTCTTCTATATTCTCATATTTGCCTGTCCTAAGCGCTGCTGTAACCATGTCATAGCTGTATCTTAAGGGTATGTAGAGATCCGGATATCCCTTTTCCAGAAGCGATGATTTAAGTATAAGTTTCATATTATGAAGAAATTCTTCAAAAAAAAGCACATGGATCAAATTTCTATGGCCGGGCTTTAGCCTTTTCATAAGATATTCTATAATTTCCCGGTAATGCGATATCATTACTTCCTCAAAGTTCTTTTTGGCCTCGATTACTCCCGCGTCCGGAGCATAAAATGTCTCTCCCAGTACCTTTAAGAATTCCTCCATACCTGCTGAAGAGCTCATCCTCTCAAGCTTTACGGCAGGCACAAACTCTCTTTCCCTTGCTTTCAATTCTGCGCATGAGTAGAGATAAAAACTGTCATCTTCTATTTCATAAGATATCTCAAGCATCACTTTTCTCCATCAAAAAGAAACGCGGCTATCTCCATTTTTAAATTTTCTATGTCTGTATCAAGATAAGCCGGGGGATAAAGAAATATTTCTGTTTTATCCCCGGATATTTTAATTCCCCTTTCAAAATCAGGTCCGGCATCATCAGGTTCCAGACCCTTTATTGTACCTACCAGACTGCTGTCCGCTGAATCTTCATTTTTACCGATTATGTATTTACCTCCCTTTATATCCAGTTCACCGGCCATTTTTTCCAGGAATTTTTTCCAGCCCTCGCGGTCCAGCCCTGAAAGCCTTTTCTTTGCAGCTTCAATGACACCCTCGACAAGTCCAAGCTTGACCAGAAGAAGCTTCTGCTCAAGGGCGGCCCTTACACGATCGTATTCAATTGCATAGGTGCTCTCATAATGCTTTTTTGCCCGGGCTTTTCCTTCTTCTATTATTTCCCCTGCCTTATTTTCCGCTTCTGCAATTATCCCTGAAGCCTTCTCTTCAGCTTCCCTTATAATTTTTCTGCGGGCAGTCTCTGCGTCATCGATTATTTTTTTGGATACGTTATCCATTTCTTTCATCACTCACACCTTTAAAATTGTACTGCATTGTTCAGGAAAAATGTTATCAATAGCCCCAGCACTGCGTAGGTCTCTACCATAGCAGCAAATATTACGCCCTTCATTGCCTCCTTGGGCCTCTTTGCGACCAGGCTTACCCCCGCTGCGCAGACCTTGCCCTGATGAATCCCTGAAAGCAGCCCTGTAAAGGCTATGGGAAGCGCAGCAAAAAGAAGCTGCATGCCCTGTGAAATATTTACCACATTGGGTATGTTGCCTATAATAAGGAAAGCCGCTACGAAACCGTAAAAGCCCTGCGTCCCGGGAAGGACCACCAGCAGAAAGAGGCTTCCAAATTTTGAAGGGTCTTCCGAAAGGACTCCAGCAGCTGCCCTTCCGGGATAGCCTATGCCTATTATGGAGCCTATGCCTGCCATAATGGCCGCAAGCCCGGCCCCTATTCCCGCCAAAACTACGCCTAATGATAAATCAGTCATATTTCCTCCTATTTTTAATCCACTATTGTTACATATTTATGCTCGTCCTTTAAAGCTTTAAACGGCCTCCCCCCTCCGGTATAGAATTTAGGGAAAAATTCCACATATTGAAGCCTTAAAGTATGGACGAAACCGCCAAGTATATTTATACCTATATTGAAAACGTGCCCGAAAATCAGGATCACTATCACCATCACTATTCCCGCCACCGGTATTGAAAGGAACTGGAATGCTATTCTGTTAATTGCCACCCCTATACCTGCCGTCACAAGTCCCAGGGCCATCAACCTTATATATGAAAGGAAATCTCCGAGAAAAGATGTGAGCCCGTTAACTATTGTAAGGTTTAAAAAGCCCATAAATAACCTGAACCCCCAGCTCTTTTCATGTCTGGCTGAAAACAGTATTATGACAACAGCTCCCGCCAGTATGGGCCATATCAGAAACCTTGAAACGCTTGAGGGGAAAAGAGGCTGCGATGCAAGCTGCATGCTGACAGCTATATCGCTGGAGAGCAGTACTATAATAAGCGGTATTAATACCATCAGCCATGGCAGCCCGTCAAGGAAGGCCCCTCCCCAGTCGCGCCTGCGTATGCTGTCAAAAAATTTAATTAAAAGACCGAATATAACATGTACAACTCCTAGGGCAAGGGCAAGCCTGAAAAAATTCATCGAACCACGGTCTGATCTTACCGGATCACCCAGTATTGCAAACTTCTCAAAAAAGCCGCCCAGGCCTATGTACGAAGGGAGGTCGCCGAACCAGCCGTTAAATACGACTCCAGCAAAAATGGTAAAGATCGATCCTGCAAATATCAGGAGTAAAAACTGGCGGGCGTTTTTCATCCTGAATGCAAATATCAGGGTAAGTGCTGCCAGTATTATCCCGTACCCGGCATCGGTCAGACACAGACCGAAGAACATGGCAAAAAACAGCGACACAAAGGGAGTGGGATCTATCTCATAATATCTGGGGACACCATAGAGATTAATAATTATTTCAAAAGGTCTGAATACCGGATTATTTTCAAGTACCACCGGTATGCTGTCCCCTTTTGCCGGTTCTATCTCTTCCATGCGTACAAAATTGAATTCATCGGCTATCTTAAATATTTTTTTTATATCTGTTTTTTTTATCCAGGCAGTATAAAATGAAACAGATTCTGTTGAAAATCCAAGGTTTAAGGCTTCTTCTATCTCAAGGTTGTTGTCCAGATAATCAAGGTAGACTGTCAGGGGTTTTTCATATCCTTCAGCCAGATTTTTAATCTTTTCGATTATCTTCTCCCTGCGGTCCCTGTAATACTGGATATTTTTATTCAGTGCCTCTAAATTTTTTTCAATGGTACCCTCATACTGTCCCAGTTCGGCCTCATCAAAAGTAAGGTCTGAAATATACTTTTCAGCATCTTCTGCAAAATCATTATGGTAGGCGAGTATTACAAATACTATATCGCCCTCTTCTGAGATAACCTCACAGGAAATATTATTTTTATCGAGACCTCCCAGTATCACATTAAAATCTGTACGGCCGCTTTTTATTGTCCCCAGTTTTATCGTATAATCCTGTTTTTTACCCAGGTCAGAAAGATCATGCCTGTAGGCCGACCACATATCCAGCTGGTTAATCTTTGGCCCCGTCTCCGCTATCCTCTGCTCCAGGCCTACTGCCTCGCTGTCAAGATCCACTATATCGTCTGCTGTTTTTTCAAGGTCATCACTTTTCAGTATATTCTCATATTCAGACCTTTTAACTGCAATCTTTCCGCTTCTGGAAACGGCCTTCTTAAGTTCCTTATCTTCCCTGTATGAACTCAGTATATTTAGCGCCTTCCCGACCTTCATCTGATTTTCACGGCTGGCCTCGACCGGTATGATGTCAGGCTCAACCTTTTCGGAATAGGTTTTTACCTCTACTGCCGAAGTCTTCTGGAGTCTTTTCAGGAATGCCTCAGTGTCGGATTTATGGGAGGCAATAAATAATTTGGATAATTTAGCAACCGCCATGTTTATTCAAGAACCTTATCTACGATCATTTTTATTGCATTTTCCTCTTTGCGGCGGGAATCCTCTACGATACTTCTTATCTTTTCGTCGTACTTTTTTTCAAGCTTCTTCTTTTCTGCTCCTGCATCCTCTTTTGCCTTTGATCCGGCTTCTTTTATAAGCCTTCTTGCCTCCAGCTCGGCTTTCCCTATCATTGAGTCAGCGTCCTGGTATGCTTTTTCTATTATTTTAGCCGACTGCTTTTTTGAACCGGCTATAATCTCCCCTGCCCGCTTTTCGGATTCTTTTATCTGATCGATTATTTTATTAATCATTTCTCTTACAATAATTTATGGAAAACTGGAATGTATTATAACAACATGGCCAAACCTGTCAACGTCTGCACCAGTATTTTAGATAATATAAAAATATCAAAAATTTCAATACCCGATCTGCACTGAGAGATATAAATGGTGCTGATGTTCCCGAGTGTTTATAATTAATGTTTTTTTATTTCCTCAAGGGTCTTATTCTGCAGCAGGACATCAATAAGCAAGTGGCCTCTGTCAATAATTATGCCTGCAGCGGCAGCTGCTTTTTCGCTAAAACCCGGGATCTTACCGTTTTCAGTGATTTTACTGCCGGTGCTGTCAAATATTAAAAACGGCACCCGTTTTGAAGTATGGGTCCTAAGCCTTACAGGCGTATAGTGATCTGGAAGGACCATAATACGGTAATCCTGGCCGCTTTTATCCATTACCTTCTGTATGTACCCGACCACCTCCCTGTCTATCATTTCTATAGCCCTTATCTTGTCTTTTAGGCTTCCCTGGTGGCTGCATTCATCCGGGGCTTCTATATGGACATATACAAAATCTTTTCCAGCAAGTAATTCATCTGCTGCTGCTTTTGCCTTTCCTGAAAGGTTTGTATCAATGGTGCCTGTTATTCCATCTACTTCCACAACTTCCAGCCCGGCGCATATTCCTATTCCCCTTATAAGATCAACTGCAGAAATAACAGAGCCCCTAAGTCCGTATTTATCATAGAAATTTGCCAGATAAGGTTTTTTGCCCTGGCCCCACAGCCATATTGAATTGGCCGGCCTGTAACCCCTGTCCATCCTCGACCTGTTAAGAGGGTGGACCTGGAGCATCCTGCTGCTCTGTTCCATAAGTTCCAGCATTATCTTGCTGCCTGTCCCCGAGGGGAGGTACGGAGTTATTTTTTTTTCCAGTATGTCATGGGGCGGAGTAAGCTTTGTTTTATACGGACCGCCTTTCCACACCATGATATTCCGGTAGCTTACACCGGAGTAAAACCTGATATCCTCCGTTTCCAGCCCGGATTTTAAGTATTCAATAAGCATCGCAGAGTCTTCTGTTGATATTTCACCTGCACTGTAATCTATCATTGTTTTTTCACGGTAATCAGACTCATTTGAGAGGGTCACCAGGTTGCAGCGGAATATTACATCATCTTCCCCCGGTTCTATGCCTATGCTTATTGCTTCAAGCGGGGAACGGCCTCTATGATAGACCCGGGGATCATAGCCCATTATGGATAGATTGGCAATATCACTTCCCGGGGAAAATCCCGCAGGAACAGTCCTGGCAACTCCCATTATCCCTGACTCCGAAAGGCTGTCCATGGCCGGAGTATTTGCATATTCCATGGGAGTCCTGCCGTCCAGCTCTTTATATTTATAGTCTGCCATTCCGTCAGGTACTATAATTATATATTTCATTTGTACCACCCGGCATTTGATTTGCTAACCATATATAAAAAATTTTAAGGAAGTATTTCTCTCCCGGGTCATTCTTATCATCTAACAAATTTTAAACCAATACTTCCAGATATGACAACCCTTCTTCTATATGCCCAGTATTCCGGCCACAGCATCCTTCATCTCTCTGATTGAACAGGTAGAGCTGTGGCGTATCTTTTTGTCTGCAATCCCTTCCAGTCCGGCCGGTACCCTGCGGCCCGATATATCAGCAAGTACATCAAGCAGTTTGAATTCATCCAATCCTGCATATTTTCTGTCTATGGCGCCTGCCACGCTCCCCGGGAATTTGAAGGGGCTGGCTGTTGAGGATAAGATTGCCACAGTGTTATCAGATGTCCGGCCTTTATATTTTCTATAGACCGAATGCCCCACTGCAGTATGGGTGTCTATGAGATAACCATCCCTTACGAAGACCCTTTTAATTTCACTGAAGGTCTCATCTTCAGTGGCAAAACCCCCGTAGAAAAGAGAGAGCTTTTTTTTCATTTCTCCGCTTATTTCAAACTCACCTGTTTCCGCAAACTTTAAAAAAAGCCTTTCTATAATATTAGCGTCCTGGCCTGCAAGGTCAAAAAGCAGCCTCTCGAGATTGCTGGACACAAGTATGTCCATAGCAGGAGAGCTTGTGTTTATCAGCTTTCTTTTCCTGTCATATATGCCTTTATTTATAAAATCATAAAGTACGTTATTTATATTAGAAGCACATATAAGCCTTCTAACCGGGATACCCATCCCGCTGCTGTAATAAGCTGCAAGTATATTTCCGAAGTTTCCTGACGGCACTACTATATTTATGCTGCCGCCTGCACCTATTTCAGAATTTTTTAAAAGATGAAGGTAAGAATATACATAATAGACTATCTGGGGGATAAGCCTTCCTATGTTAATTGAATTGGCAGATGAAAACATAAAGCCCCTGCGCTCGAGGGTTTTATTAAAATCCCGGTCAGCAAATATAGCTTTGACCCCGCTCTGCGCGTCATCAAAGTTTCCCCTGACTGCAATCACATGGGTATTTTCCCCTTCCTGGGTTATCATCTGCCTCTCCTGGATTTTGCTTACCCCCTGGAGAGGATAAAATACTATTATCTCTGTACCTTCCACATCAGAAAAGCCTTCAAGGGCAGCCTTTCCGGTATCCCCGGATGTAGCGGTAAGTATTACTATTTTCCTGTCATTTTGTACATTACGCGCTGCCGCTTTAATAAGATGAGGGAGCAGGGTAAGGGCCATATCCTTAAAAGAATGGGTGGGACCGTGGAAAAGTTCTATAAAGTATACATCACTGCTTTTTATTACAGGTACGATACTTTTGTCGTCAAACTTCTGGTCATATGCATTGTCGATGCAGTTTAAAAGTACATCCTTTTTAAAATCGGTAAAAAACTTTGATATTATATAAAATGAAAGCTCCCTGTAATCCATGCCTGCCAGATCTTTAAAAGACCTGTCCGGGGAAGGCATGCATGCAGGGACATAGAGGCCTCCGTCAGGAGCCATACCTTTTAGTATAGCTTCTGATGAGGATACATGCTCCCCGTGTCCCCTGGTGCTTCTGTATTTTATATCCATATCGTTTCTTAACAGTAAATCTAAAACAATAATACGGAGTATAATAAGATATACAGGTAATTTTTACAATTTACAGGGCACTTTTTATTTCAAAAGAGTGTATTATAGACTATAAAAACCGGCCATCTCCAAATCATGGCAGATGATACATCATTTACAACATATCCCTTTTCTTATAATACTGCCTTGCTTCTTCAAGTATCTTATCTATCTTCCCGCTCTTTTCTTCATCCAGTACCAATGGCTGGTGTGTCTTTAGTATATTTTTTACCCTCTCTTTTGCCAGATCCAGGCAGGTCTTCTTGCCCCCCTTATACCAGTCGCTGTAGCTGGATGTCCTGTCTGCAGCAGCCGGGATAAACTGTTCTTTCCTCCACCAGTCCAGAGTATGTTTCTTGCCCAGATAATGCCCGGGTATCTGGCCAACTTCCCTTATAAGATCCACGGCAAGGGTATCGTCGTTTACCTGTTCACCCTGAATAAAACGACCAACCATACCTGCTATAT
>JAGYMN010000002.1 GCA_018400395.1 Actinomycetota bacterium | reverse complement strand
ACCCCATTCTGTCTTTTTTGTCAAGGAAGAATCTAAAGATTTTATTAATTTAAACATGCTGTTTTTTCCCGGCTAATAATATAATATTTCTAAAATTGAATAAAACTTACCTTTGCCGGCCGGGTCAGATTATAATACAGGCTGTTTATTAAATAAAGACCGGATTTATTTTAAAATAAACCTTACAATTTAATTCGAAAGCCGTCATATGCAATAACTACATCGACCTGGCCTTCCGAGTATTCATATATCTTTCTCTCCAGCTCCCCTTCATCCATTGTAACTGCCTGCTTTCCGCAATGGGTTATAATAAGCTTCTTTACCCCGTATTTTTTACACCAGTTTATCTCTGTTTTTATCCTTGTGTGGCCGTATATTTTATTATCTTTTCTTCTTACCATATTTATATTCAGGCTGGCACCGTCCCCGATGAGGCAGGCAATGCCGTCCAGAATCTTTTTTTTATCCTTCTCGGTATCGACCAGGTCAGGTGCGTAGACAATATTTTTATCCCCTTCTATACGAAAACATACTGCCGGGCACCTGAAAGAGTGGATTACTTTATGTGGGATAAAATATAGGTCCTTTATGCTGAATCCTTCGCAGTTTTTTATAATCCTGCTGTCGGCCGGCCTGCTTTCGCTGTAATCAAAAGTTTCTCTGGTAAGGTAAACAGGTATTGTGACAGATTTATCTTCTTTTAAAGTCCAGATATAGTGATCCGGATGCGCGTGCGTTATTAGCAACCCGTCAAAGCTATTCACTCTTTTTTCTAAATCCCTGCTGTGCTTTATACCATAGTCTATAAGTATCCTGGTATTTTTGTATTCAACCACCAGCGAAGAGTGATATCTGTGCTTTTTACTGCTTTCTTCTATTTCACCCCGGGTGCCGGGAAACTCAATTATCATACAAACCTTCCAGCTCTTTTGACCTTTGCTTCTAAAATTATATCAAAAATATATTTAATTCAACTATTACCCTTATGACGGGGCAGATGTTCAGGCACATACTGCCGGAGACCAGTTTAAAATATCTCTTCCCCGGGTATTCTATTTTTATAGTTATATTTCCATGGAAACATAATGCTGGCTTTTTATTTTAAAGATCTGATAACTGGACTTAATTATAAATATCCTATAGATTTAAGGTATAATCCATATAGATGTAAGCCGTTACTGTAAATATAAAAATCTATTGGTGTTTCACATTTATCTTAAAATTTAAAAATACGATGAGCAGGAGAAAAAAAATAATTATTTCCGTTACTGTTATAACTGTCTTTGCAATTATTATTGCGTTTGTTATTTTTTATACAAACCGGGACATGGATTCCGGTGGTTATGAGAAGCTAAGGGAGAAAATGGTTGAAAATCAGATAATTAAAAGGGGAATAAGGGACCGAAATGTAATTGAAGCCATGAAAAAAGTCCCTAGACATGAATTTGTTGATGAGGATCAAAAGAACCATGCTTATGAAGACAGGCCCCTTCCCATCGGGCTGGGACAGACCATATCACAGCCGTATATTGTTTCCCTGATGACAGAACAGCTGCAGCTTGAGGGTGATGAAAAGGTCCTTGAGGTGGGTACCGGTTCAGGATACCAGGCGGCAGTTCTTGCAGAGATAACAGAAGATGTCTATACGGTGGAAATAATCCCGGATTTATATAAAAAGGCCAGAAAAAGGCTTGAAGAAATGTATCCCGGGGTGATGGTCTCAAATCATGACGGATATTACGGCTGGGAAGATTATGCTCCATTTGACAGGATAATAGTAACGGCGGCACCGGACCATATACCGCAGCCCCTGATAAACCAGTTGGATGAAAACGGAATAATGGTAATACCGGTAGGGCCGCCAGGCTGGAGCCAGGTATTATGGAAAGTCACCAGAATAGAAGGAGAAGTGATAACTGAGAAAATTGCTGATGTAGCTTTTGTACCCCTTACCAGGGAAGATTAAAAATACCTGTATGCAACAGCACATCCAATATAAAGAAAACCGGATATGGCGATAACTACCAGAAACCCAAGATGTAAAGAAATAATGACAGCCGCTATAGATCCGATTACCGAAGCACATCCATTAATGGCCCACATCCACGGCAGGATTACCGGCTTTTTCTTCTTAATTGCAGCTATGCCTATAGGAAACGGCATTCCCATAAGCAAACCTGCAGGCATTACAAGCAAGATAGTCAGTAGAAACCTCTGCCAGAGGGCCCCTGACAATAAGAAACTGCTTAAATATCTGAAACCGAATATAAATAATATGATATAACCTATAAGTCCGGATATGATCCATCTAATATCAAACCTTATCCTTTCGGTTAAATAACTTCCCAGACCTGCGAAAAACATTATGCTGAAAAGTATTATCGAAAGCGAATATGCGGGATTTCCAAGTATAAGGATAAACTTCTGAATAAACGGCAGCTCTATAAAAAAGAAACCGGTGCCTATCGATAAGAAATACAATATGTATGGGTAATTTCCCCTCAACGACAGCCTGATATTCTTTATCTTCAGAGGGAAAAGTATTAAAAATATGGATAGCATGATAGATATAAAAAGAGCTGCAATCAGTATCAGATATCCCCCTCCGCCGAAAGGCTGCGTGGACTTCCCGAAGTATCTGATGACATCCGGGACCTGCCTTAATTTAAAGAAATTATAAAAATAGGGACTGTCATCGGTTACCGGTTCTATATTGAAGTAATACCAGTCATAAAAGGACTGCCGCTCTTGTCTGCTGCCTTCGATTATCTCCCTGTAGAATTTATAATAGAGAGGCTGGTCAAGCCTGTTATATTTATTTACCTCTTCTTCTTTCACGCCCCGGTAATATACAATGTCATAATTCAGCTCACCGGTCTTTTTTTTGAGTACTTCAATCTCCCCTGGCAAAAAGCTGCCTTTCTTAAATACTGTGGTTACAGTTGACCATGATCTGAATGCGTAGATACTGCCGGGTATATTATCTATACTGCTCATCTCAAGAGTTTCCATAAGAGTAGATAAGACCCTGAGGTTTTCGCTGGGAGGAAACTGCAGCCATCTTGTAATCACAATAAACCCATTCTCACCGGTAATTTTTAACAGGTCCCTAAAGCACTCCACCGTATAATTATAATTTTCATTAAGGCTGTAAGCGCCAGAAGAAATTGGATGAAAATTTTCAGAAAGGCTTAAAAAAATAAGATCGAACTTTTTTTCTGTCATATTAGAAAAGTTTCTAACCGATGTACTGATAACTTCTATATTATCCCTGTTATATAGATCTCCATTAAAGTCAGAAAAGTTTTCCTTTAATGCTCCGACAACAAGTTTATTATTCTGTATCACATAAATGTTTGAATCGGTAAAGTGGTCCGAAGCCATTACATCTATCCCTCCCCCCGGCTCTATTATCAATATATCCTTATACTTGCTGGCAGGTCCGAACATTATTGATTGCGGCATAAATTCCAAAAATTTCATTTCTTTCTCAGAATATTCTGTTACAGGGGATAGATTGTCTGCATCTATATTCAGGCCCAGCTGTTTTGGTAGCATATCCTGGTATTTAAGACTAAGTCCAGGTGCAGACCTTATATTCTCACTTTCAACAATATCAATTCTTGCAGTAGAATCCTCTTCTGAATACACAACTTCTGAATCCGGGTAGCGGAGAATAACCGCAAGACTCTTATAGGGTGATATATTTAAATCCCATAGCTGAGGAGAAAATACCCTTAAAATAAAAACTATAATCAAAAAGCAAACTGCAACCGGTATAAAAATCTTTTTCTTTTTACCCTTTAAAAGAATAAAAAGAGGGATAATTCCAAAAATGGCAGAAATTATTATCACTGCTGTCTTCCCTGTAAGCGGCACCAGCAATAAAAAAGCAAGCGCCCCTGCGGCAGATCCTATCAGGTTAAAAAAATATGTTATAGAAGGCTTCTCAAGATTGTAAAATACATAACCTATGAAACATCCTCCAAAGAAAAAGGGGGAGATTAAAAATATATAGTAGACAAGCAGGTAAAATAACTGCTTTATCTCCCAGGCAATTTTAAAAGAATCAAAAGGAATAAGATTTATTGCCATAAAACTTATTATCACTGATACGGAAAATCCGAGAGAGAATATAATGTAAAGAAGATTTTCATCCCTTATTTTATTTATAAAAAAATAAAGGAAACTTCCGCTTATCCCGAATCCGAGAAGGGCCACGCTAACAATTAAAAAGGCAAAATGGTAAAAATCGGATACCGACAATATCCTTAGTAGACACACCTGATAAAGGAAAACTGAAAAAGAGATTAAAAATAAAGATATATTAATCTTTTTTCTCATAATTGCTTATTTATTCATATATAATCCCAATGTTCTTAACAATTACTTACCCTTTCCTTTATAAATCCTCTCCTAAAACTTCTTCAAGTGAAGTCCTGTATGTCTCATAGTCTCCAGTTGAAAAAAGTACCATCCTGACGAGCTTAATCTCCTTATGCGTCTTCAGATAATCAATAATTGTCCCGAGGGCAATTTGCGATGCTTCTCTTACAGGGTATCCGAATATCCCGGTACTTATAGAAGGAAATGAGATACTTTTAATGCCATTATCCGAAGCAAGGCAAAGACTGCTGTAATAACAGCTTTTCAGCTTACCGGCGTCATCCCTGCTGCCGCTGTAAACAGGCCCTACGGTATGGATCACATAATCGGCTTTCAGGTTGTATCCTCCAGTTAATTTGGCTTCGCCTGTGGCACAGCCGTTATGTTTCTTACATTCCTGCCACAACATTGGTCCTGCAGCCCTGTGAATCGCACCTGATACTCCCCCTCCGGGGGAAAGCCGGTCATTAGCTGCATTTACTATCGATTCCGTTTCCTCAACTGTGATATCGCCTTTAACAATTTCCAGCATTGAATCCCCGATCTCCTGTCTTGTTAACATATTATACTCCCCTGCTTAAGATTTTAATCGATAAGATTTCTTTCCATATATATCATATATATAAAATAACCGAAAAATTTTCTGCTTATAATTAATCCTTATACATCATTTCAAAAATTGACAATACCGTTGCCGCGCTAAATAAGTCTCCTGTAGGGTTTGAAACCTGATTTTAATACAACATGCTTTTCCAGATATAATATATCTCTTTTCTCTTTTGAATAGAACAAATGACTTCTGCAGTGGCAGTCCGAAGAACCAAACCCTGGAACAGATTCCAGCACTTCTGCAAATTCTTCAGCCTTTATGCATTCAAGTCTTGCCGGATCTTCAATAACATATATTTTTTCTATAGAGATATTGCTGTCACAGGTCAGGTAGTCTATATGCCAGAATTTATTTTTTCTTTTTAACAGATGCCTTGATAGCCTTTTTTCCATATTGTTCAGCCCTGAACCTATATAGAAATAGTAGCCCCGGGCAAATCTAATAATACCCAGCTTTCCTATAGATTTTTCAATATTTTTACAACATCTGATCAGGAGGCAGTATGTGCCCTTCATAGCAAGGATTAATCTATAAATTTATTTGCCTTTGCATTAAAGCCCTGTCAAGCACAGCTTCCGCGCGGTAAGATGACCGGACAAAAGGCCCGGACTCGACAGATAGAAAACCCATATCCAGGGCTACTTCTTTTATCCTGTCAAATTCCTCCGGCCTATAGTATTTTGAAACTTCGATATTTTCCGGTGAGGGTTGAAGATACTGCCCTACAGTTAATATATCAACCCTGTTTTCTATCAGGTCTTCCATAAGTTTTACTATCTGGTCCATGTTCTCTCCCAGTCCTACCATGAAACCTGACTTTGTTAACATACCGGCTTTTATATCTTTGGCGTCATTTAACACTTTCAAAGAGCGGTTATATTCCGCACCTTTTCTCACATGTGAATAATTATCTTCAATCGTTTCAATATTATGATTTAGTACATCCAGTCCAGATGATATTACTTTTTCAAGGCTTTCTTTATCCCCCCTGAAATCCGGTATAAGGCATTCTACTCTCACGCCCGGATTCAATTCTTTTATTCTCCTTACAGTTTCGTAGAAATGGGACGCTCCGCCATCGGCAAGGTCGTCTCTGGTTACAGAAGTTATTACTGCATACCGCAGCCCCATCTCTTTTATCGCTTCTGCAATTTTATCAGGCTCAGATTTATCCAGTGGTCCGGGCTTGCCGCTTTCTATTCCGCAGAATGCGCAGTTTCTGGTACATATATCTCCCATGAGCATAAATGTAGCAGTCTTTCTGCTGAAACATTCAAAAATATTTGGACATTTTGCACTCTGGCAGACGGTGTGCAGGTGCCCGGAATCTATAAGATTTTTTACAATTGATATATTCGAATTATCAAGACTTATCTTCTTTTTGAGCCATGGAGGTTTTCTATCCAACTATTTTTTGCACTATCCTTTCCAGTTCTCCTGTTGATCTGAATTCAATACTTATTCTGCCTTTCTTTCTTCCCATTGTTATGCTTACAGGCGAACCCAGGTAATCAGAAAGCCTGCCTGAGACATCGGGTGTCCTGCTAAACTGCAGAGTTTCTTTTTGAACAGAAGTAGTGCCTGACTGCTTTTTTCTTTCCACAAATTTTTCTGCTTCTCTCACGCTCATACCTTTTTCTGCAATCTTTTTGGCTGCCCTTATCTGCTCCTCCATGGTCTCTATTCCCAGTACCGCTCTTGCATGGCCCTCGCTTATGTAGCCGTCATCAAGAAGTTTTTGTATTTCAAGCGGCAGTGAGAGCAGCCTTAATGAATTAGTTATCGCAGCCCTGCTCTTTCCTATCCTTTTTGATAATTCCTGGTGAGTTATATCAAATTCTTCTATTAGCTGCTTATAGCAGCAGGCCTGTTCAATCGGTCTCAGGTTATCCCTGTGTATGTTTTCAATCAGCGCCATCTCCAGCGCTGATGTATCGTCTACATCATCCACTACAATGGCAGGTATGGTGCCAAGGCCTGTTTTTCTGGTTGCCCTATATCTCCGCTCCCCTGCAATTATCTCATATCTATCCTCATTATCGACCTTTCTTACTATTATAGGCTGAAGTAACCCAAACTCCTTTATTGATTCAGCAAGCCCATCAAGGGTATCATCATTAAAACTTGATCTCGGCTGGTTCCTGTTTGGTACTATTACATCCAGTTTCAGTTCGACCACCCTTTCCCTGCCTTTTTCCCCTTCTGCCTCCCGGGTCCTGTCAGTACCGGGAATCAGGGCATCCAGGCCTCTCCCCAAACCTCTCCTAGCCATTGCCTATCACTTCCTTTGTAAAATTATTATATGCTTCCGCCCCCTTGCATCCCGGGTCATAGTCTATTATCGGCTTACCGTAGCTGGGGGCTTCTCCCAGTCTTACATTCCGCGGTATTATAGTCCTGTAAACCTTATTTTCAAAAAAGTTCTTTACCTCATCGATGACCTGCTCTCCCAGCCTTGTCCTTGGATCATACATTGTCATTATTACGCCGCTTATTTCCAGTTCCTCATTAAGATTTTTCTTAACCAGCTCTATTGTATTAAGAAGCTGGCCAAGCCCTTCAAGAGCATAATACTCACACTGAATAGGGATTATGACTTCCCTTGCAGAAGTAAGTGCATTTATTGTTAAAAGTCCCAGGGCTGGCGGGCAGTCTATTATTATAAAATCATATTCATTTTCGATCTTTTTTACTGCCGCCAAAAGGCGGTATTCGCGTTTCAGGATGGTTACAAGTTCTACTTCGGCACCAGCAAGCTGAATTGAAGACGGCAGTATATAAAGATTATCATATCTTGTTTTTATTATTGCGTCATGGGGATCAAGATCATTTATAATAACTTCGTATACAGAATTCTCTATATCTTTAGAACTTACTCCCATGCCGCTGGTCGAATTACTCTGCGGATCAAGGTCAATAAGCAGTGTCCGGTATCCGTATGAGCTCATATAGGCAGATATATTAACAGCGGTTGTACTTTTACCAACACCGCCTTTTTGATTTGTTATAGCAATTACCCTTCCATGTTTAATTACCCGGTTACTGTTTTCTTCAGAAGAAGTTACACCCGCTAGTTCCATTTCTGCCTCATACATTTACTTAATTATGTAATTAATCATTTATATTTTAACTTTAATGGGTATTTTTTTATTTGTGCAAATATTCTCGGGTATCTTTCAGGCGTTTTCCTTACTTTCTTCAGTACAAGTAATGCTCTGTATTCTTCCAGTCCCTCAACATTTACATCTATTAGTCTATCTATGGTCCCCCCAAGCATTTTTATTGCATCATAACCGGCTTCAATATCACGAATTACCTTACTGCTCTTATAGAATATAATTCTACCATTTATACTGCAAAATGGAATGGAAAGTTCCAAAAGAATATTGAATTTTGTAACTGCCCTTGCGGTAACAATTTCAAAATTTTCCCTGTACCCTTCAAGCCTGGCAATTTCTTCAGCTCTTCCGTTTAAAATGCTAACATTTGTAAGAGATAATTTATCTATCGCAAATAGAAGAAACTCTACCTTTTTTTTTGACTTTTCAAGAAGAAAAACTTTTGACCCATTAAGAAGTATAGCCAGGGGTATGCCCGGAAATCCCCCGCCGGTGCCTATATCTATCATTTTAAAATTGTCTTTATCCACATCACGGAAAAGAATATCTGAATTGGATAGGAGTGAAGCAGAATCCAGGATATGCCTTTTTATAATATTTTCTTTTTCTGTCCTACCAATAAGATTGGTATATTTGTTATTTTCATAAACCAGTTCATTAAATTCAACCAGTTTATCAATCTGCCCCAGGCTTGCTCTTATATTCATTTCCCTGAGCGACTCTGCCAATAATTTTCTGCTATCCACTTCTGACTCTCTGTAATGCCCTCTGTTTTATAACCATCATTAGAACGGAAATATCCGCAGGGGATATGCCTGCTATCCTTGAGGCCTGACCCACTGTATTGGGCCTTACCCTGCTCAATTTTTCCCTGGCTTCATATGTAAGTCCTTTTATTGAAAAATAGTCCAGCCAGTCCGGGAGATTAAATCTTTCCAGGCCGGAAAGCTTCTTTACTTCTGCAAGCTGTCTATTAATATATCCTTTATATTTAATACTTATTTCAGCCTGCTTGATTACTTTTTTATCATAAGACCCATTATCGCTATCAAACACCTCAATTAGATCACCGGCGGAGGTCTCGGGCCTTTTTAAAAGATGATATACATTTGTTGAACCAACTATTCCGGGTGTTTTTAGAAGCTTAAGTTTTTTGTTGTTCTCATCCGAGGGGTTAACCCTGATATTCTTCAACCTGGAAATCAGGTTGCTGACCCTTTCACTCTTTTTTATGACCATCTCGTATTCCCGGTCTGTTATCAGCCCTATTCTTTTGCCGTAAGCGGCCATTCTTATATCTGCATTATCTGATCTTAATATCAATCTGTATTCAGCTCTTGAAGTATACATCCTGTATGGCTCTGTTAGTTCCTTTGTAAGGAGATCGTCTATTAAAACTCCTATATAGCTGCTGTCCCTTGTCAGTATGAGAGGCCTGCGTTTCTTTATTTTCAGAGCTGCATTTACTCCTGCTATAAAACCCTGGGCTGCGGCTTCTTCATAACCTGAAGTTCCAAGTATCTGGCCGGCAAAATAAAGATTCGGCACTCTTTTCGATTCAAGAGTCAATTTAAACTGATCAGGTATAACATAATCATACTCAACAGCATATCCGGGCCTTATAATCCTTGCATTTTCAAGACCTTCTACAGTATTTACTATCTCCTGTTGTATCTCTGCAGGCATACTTGTGGTAAGGCCCTGAAGATACATTTCGTTTGTAACTGCTCCTTCGGGTTCTATAAATACCGGATGTCTGGATTTTTCAGGGAAATTTATAACTTTTCTATCTATTGAGGGACAGTGCCTCGGTCCATGTGTTTCCACCATGCCGCTTTTTATGGGTGACGATTCTATATTGCGGGCTATCACATCATGTGTTTTTCTGTTTGTATATGTAAGATAACACGGTAAATCATTATGTATTTTTTCTTCATCCCAGAAAGAGAAGCTCAAAGGCTCTCTATCTCCTTCCTGTATAATGGTCCCTGAAAAATCTATAGTCCTTTTGTCTATCCTGGGAGGTGTTGCTGTTTGAAACCTGTCTATTTCAAACCCTATTTTTCTGAGATTTTCTGTAAGGTCCATAGCGGGGTATTCTCCCATTCTTCCTGCATTATAGTCTTTTTTACCGATTATTATCCTTCCCCTTAAAAATGTTCCCGCTGTTACTACTACCGATTTTGAAAAAAAACCTGGTCCGCTTTCTATTCGAACACCGGCGGCTCTGCCATCTTTAATTAAAATTTTATCTACAATACCCTGCCTCAACTCCAGACCCTCAGTTTTTTCCAGGACTTTTTTCATCTCTATTTCGTACTCTTTTTTATCAATCTGCGCTCTCAATGCCTGAACTGCCGGTCCTTTGCTTTTATTTAATGTCTTGATCTGAAGTATTGTCCTATCCGCTGTCTTTGCCATCTGGCCTCCCATAGCATCTATCTCTCTGACCAGCTGGCTTTTGCCCAGTCCTCCTATTGCAGGATTGCATGGCATAAGAGCAATCCTGTCAATATTAATAGTTATTAGCAGTGTATACAGGCCCATCCTTGCAGCAGCAAGTGCTGCTTCACAGCCGCCATGGCCGCCACCGACAACTATCAGATCATACATACTGCTTCTTTCTTTTAGTATATTCATAATGTTTCACGTGAAACAATTATACATCTTTTGATCTACATAACACCAATAAACCATTGCATTTATATTTCCTCGAGTTCATGGCCCCTTATCCTCCGGTATGCATTTACTCCTGCTACCATTCCCTGAATAAGTGATTGTTCGTATGTATCTGTCCCATTTATTCTTCCTGCAAAAAACATTCCTTTAAATTTTCCGCACTCAAGGGACTTGCTTACCTGCGGGCTGGATAATACCCCGTATCTTATACCGTATCCCGGTCTTGTAATCGCTACTTTCCCAAGGCCTCCATAATTCCTCAGTATTTTTATCTGTAATTCTTCAGAAAAGCTGTTTTCAAAGCCATGTACATACATTTCCCCGGTATCGGCTCCCCCCGGTAATAAAAAAAATTTCTTATTTTTTAATAAATCCCCGGATTTAAAATAATCTTCTCCAATAAATGATATATAATACCGGTTTTTTTTACCTTCTACCTTTTTAATCCCTCTGCTTCTTTCATTTATAGTCTTGCTGTCAACTTCCGGACCTGTATATACACAGGTATTTCTGAATTTAAAACCTTTATTTTCCATATTTTTGTACAGCCTCAAAGACCTTATCTCTCCAATTCTTCCAGCATCTACCCTGTTTTCTCCCCAGAATATCTCTGAGTTTAAAAAAGTACCCGGACATATAATCACGGCCTCCGTGCTGTATTTTACTTGATCACTTGTAATAACTTCGTAACCACCCTGTTTTTTTATAATATCAGTAACAAGGCCCTGTCTTGTATCAAGTCTTTCAGTTTTTTCCAGCAATTCCTTGACCTTAAGTGAATATCTTTTTTTATCTACTACTCTCCCTCCGATTACATCCCTGTTTATATCCGCGCATTCTTTTATCTCTATCAAGCTTATATCTCTAATTACTTCAGGGATCACGCTATTAAAATTCTCCAGCCTTTTTATAATATATTTATTTTTATCACTTCCTATAATATTTCCAAACGGCATCACTGCTATGCTATCCATATTTATTGTTATTATAAGAGTTTTCGCACCATTTCCTGCAGAGGACATAGCTGCCTGGCTGCCTGCAAAACCTCCTCCTATTACCACCACTTCATATTTATATATTTCGTTCATATAATCTCATTATATTGTTTCACGTGAAACAATTACGCCATTTTCTCCAATAATGTTGTTTTTTGACAATCTTTTATTTTCCTATGCAGAAATTTTCAAATATTTTATTTAAAACATCATCATCCCCCGTATCTCCCGTAATCTCTCCAAGTAAGTTATATGCAATTTTAAGGTCAGCCGAAGGAAACTCTTCCGAAAATCCCTGTTTCATGGCATCTTCTGCCTTTTTTAATAGACTGTTAACCTTTTTTATAATATTCTTATGCCTTGTATTTATTATTATTGCTTCATTCAGATCTGTCTCTCCATCCATTACAATCTTTCTTATTTTCTTTTCCAATCTTTCTATCCCCTGCCTTTTCAGCGCTGATATTTTTATTATATTTTCAGCAGGGAATTTCCCTTTTATGCTGTCTATATTTATATTTTGCTTTAAATCCTTTTTGTTGATACAGCATATTACAATTTTTTTCTCAATCCTTTTTATTATATCGCTGTCGATTTTTTCAAATTCCCTGCTTCCGTCCAGTACCATTATTACCAGTTCTGCTTCGTCTATATGCTTAAGACTCTTTTCTACCCCTATCTTTTCTATTTTATTCTTTGTATTTCTTATCCCTGCTGTATCAACCAGTATAAGAGGTATGCCCCCCAAAAATAATATTTCCTCGATTGCATCCCTTGTTGTCCCTGGAATCTCTGTTACTATCGCTTTTTCTTTTTTCGAAAGCAGGTTCAATATGCTCGATTTTCCTACATTTGGTTTTCCTACTATTGCAGCTTTTATCCCGTTTTTTATGATATTACCTTTTTCTGCATCTTCCAGCAGTCTTTTTGTCTTCTTCTTAATCTCAATTATTTTTTTTATAAGCATCTCCACCGGTGTTATATTGAGGTCCTCTTCAACAAAATCTACCGATGCCTCAAGCTGTGCAAGTACCTCAAGTATCCCTTCTTTCAGTTTTCCTATCTCGTCTTTTATATTGCCTTTAAGATTGTTCGCAGCTATTCTCAGGCTCTGTTCCGTTTTTGAATTTATTATATCTATAACGGCTTCCGCCTGTGTGAGGTCTATTCTTCCGTTTAGAAAAGCCCTTTTTGTAAATTCACCCGGTTCCGATAGTCTTGCGCCTGCTTCGGTTACTAATTCCAGGACTTTTGCCGTTGCTGCTATCCCTCCATGGCAGTTTATCTCAACTACATCCTCTTTTGTATATGAATGAGGGGCCTTCATAACAGATACTATTGCCTCGTCGATGCAGGTTTTTTTGCTGTCCTCTATCGTACCGTAAATTATTGTGTAAGTCTTCTGATCCTTAATCTTCTTTTTATTCTTAGCCCTGAATATCCTGCCCACTATGTCAAGTGACCTACTTCCACTGATCTTTACTATTCCGATAGCAGCTTCTCCCGCCTTAGTACTTATAGCAGCTATTGTGTCTTTAATGCTGTTTCTCATTTTTTGTCCTTTTTAATACTTAGGACTTTATTATATTTAAAAAATTTTATACATTGCAATAAAAAATGGCACCGGAGTGCCATTTATTTCACTTATTGCCCCTATTTATATTTCTATTTTATCCCTTTAAGAGGATATATTATAATCCTTCTATAGGGTTCCTCATCCCTGCTTTTTGTCCTTACATCCTTGAATTTTGAAAGAGCATCATGTATGATCTTCCGTTCATAGGAACACATTGGTTTTAGTGCTATTTTTCTTCCCTCTCTTATTGCTTTCCGGGCCATTCTTGTTGCAGTCTTTGTTATTTTCTCTATCCTGTTCTTTCTATAATCCTTAATATCAAGTGTTATCTTTCTATCAATCAAATTCTTTCTCCTGCCTATAAGATTTACAAGATATTCAAGTTCTGCCATGTTTTTTCCATTACGTCCTATTGCTATTCCCAGGTCATCCCCCTGTACAGATATTCTATTACCTTCCACATCCGTGTTAACTTTTACTTTTTCACCCAGGCATATCATCTCTATTGCATCTTTTACTATCTTTGCAATACCGGTAAGTCCTGATATTTTTTCATATTTATATTCTTTATTTTCTGTTTTTTTTACATTATTTTCCAGCAGCTCCCCGTCTTCCTCTTCCTTTTCGAGTGAAGAAACGTACGAATCCACGGCATCTGCAATACTTTCGTTCTCGGGCATGCTAACCTCCAGTCTCTACTTTTTCTTTCTCCTCTTTTTCTTTTTTCTTGCAATGGCTGTCAATTCCTCCTGGCCCAGCTCCTCCTTTATTTCCCTGACTTCCTTTTCTCCTAAATCTCCCCTTTTTACTAGCTTATTAACCAGATACTGCTGGCCTATCGACCATATGTTTGTTGTTACCCAGTAAACCAGAATTCCTGCAGGGAACTGCCATGATATAAAACCGAATACGATTGGCAGTACAAACATTATCTTTGATTGTTTTGGATCCGTGGAAGTCAGCAAGGTAGACAAAAACATTGTGACTACCATTAGAATCACAAGTATGTAATAAGGGTCCCTTTCATTAAGATTCATCCAGAGGAAATTAAAATCTTTTACCACGTCTGTTACTCTCTCTGTGGGACTTCTCAGGGTCTGGAAAAGTGCAAAGAACACAGGCATCTGCAGAAGCAGCGGGAGACAGCCTGCAAGAGGATTTACATTATTCTTTCTGTAGAATTCCATCGTCTCCTGCTGCAGCTTCTGCTTGTCATCCTTGTATTTCTTCTGAAGCTCCTTAAGCTGGGGCTGCATTTTCTGCATCCTTGCCATTGACTTAGTCTGGGTAATTGTAAGCGGGGTCAGTATTAATCTTACTATAATGGTAAGCAGTATTATCACAACTCCATAATTTCCCACAACATTCCTGTAAAGAAATACTATTATATATTCAAGGACATTCTGTATGGGTTGAAGAAGCTGAAGAATCTGACTCAAAATATTATCCTTCCTTTATTATTTTACAGGATCATATCCGCCCCTATTAAAAGGGTTGCATCTGATTATTCTGTAAGCTGCTTTAACCCCACCCTTAAACACACCGTACTTTTTTATAGAATCAATAGCATACTGGGAGCATGTCGGATAAAACCTGCAGCTGTTAGGCAACAGAGGCGATATAAATCGTTTATATAATTTTATTAAAAATATTATTACTTTCTTCAAGACAATAGTTTTTAAATCGTCACATTCACTTACCGGCAAAAAAACTACTAAGACTTTTTTCTAATTCTTCTTTTATTTCATGGTAGTCTGCTTTTACTATTTTTCTTCTTGCTACCAGGTATATTTCTATTCCATAGGGTATTAATACATTTCTTAATACTTCTTTTAATATTCTTCTTATTTTATTTCTTTGAAAGGCCCTGCCTATTTTTTTACTTATCCCAAAACCTGCTTTTATGACACTGCTGTCTTTACATCCATTAAGTATATATATTACTAAAAGCCTGTTTCTTAATACATTTCCATTCTGCCTCAAATTTTCAAAAACTCTTTTATCTTTTATGGTTTCCAGTCTAATGTATTTTTTTCCTCCTGTGCACCTATGCAGTAAGTGATTTTCTATTCTTTCTTCTCCTGTTAGCTATTATGTTTCTTCCGGCCTTTGTTTTCATTCTTGCCCGAAAGCCGTGATTTTTTTTTCTTTTTCTTACATTGGGTTGATAAGTCCTTTTCATTAAAAACAGCCCTCTATCTCTAATTTATCCATTGATTTCGTTAAGTAGTTGATTATACAATCTAATTTCATATATATCAAGGACATCAAAGACTTGTTATAAAGAGTAAATCAAACATCTGTTCCAGAAAATTATGTTATTTGAAAAGGTGATTTTGGTCAATTTTTAGTTATGGTGGAACTTTTCAGTATTTATCATATTTTTCAAACAAGTTTTCCACAATTGTGGAAAAATATGTTAATAACATAAAAAACCCCACCATTTAATATTCCAATACGATGTTAAAATAATTACCTTCCTGCATAAAATAGTAGCTTTTTTAACATTAAAATATTATCATTTGTCTGTTGATAACTTTTTGAACACAGGAAACATGAAAAAACCAATAATACTACAAATACTTTTAGTCTATATTAAATAATTATATTTAATATTGGTGGTAATATCTATGGACAGCAACTCCTTCGGCGAAAATTCGGGCCGCAATGAAGAAGGCGGCAATTTATCCATCAGTGTAAACATAGCGCTATACGACAATATGCAGAGCATTCCAAGGGTTATCGGAAATTCATATGTTAACATAGGGGACCTGATAAACGATACTTCACAAAAGGTTTATTCATACTCACACGATATGGGGGGTAAAATCCCTTATACTATTATAAGGGAGGTCATTGAAAACCTTATACATGCTGACTTCAGGGAAATAGTAATAACAATAATGTCCGAAGGTAATCACATACTTGTATCGGATCAGGGACCCGGAATCGGTGATATTGAGAAAGCTTTTCTTCCGGGCTACACCTCCGCTACATCCAGTATGAAAAAATATATCCGCGGGGTAGGGTCAGGACTTCCTATTGTAAAAGAAACAATAACTTTCTCTGGCGGGACCATAGATATCTCTGATAATATAAAAAAGGGGACTGTAATATCCTTAAAATTAGATCCCGGCAGGGATCCCTCTGCAAAATCCCCTCCACATAATTCTGGTGAGCAAAAACGGGATACTGATGAAGTAGAATCAAAAGCACCTGAAAGTGTTTTTGATGACCTGCATAGAAACATACTTACGAAAAGACAGAAAAAAATATTATTTCTAATATTGGAGCTTGAAAAAGCTGGCCCCTCTACAATAGCAGAGGAGCTCGGCTTCAGCTTATCCACTTCATACCGTGAACTTGTTTTTCTTGAGAAGAACAAACTCCTTTACCCGGACGGCACAGGTAAAAGAAAATTGTCCAAAAAAGGCCTAAAATATCTTGAATATTATTCAAATAATCTTTAATATTGTCTTATATGGATGGAGAGGTAAACAACGTCTGGAAAAATATCCTTTCAGATATTAAAAACAACATTAACCTGCCAACTTATAAAACATGGTTTGAAGCCATTGTCCCTATTGATTTAAAAAAAAACACCCTTACCGTTTCTGTCAATAGTGATTTTGCAAAGGAGTGGCTTGAGTCCAGATATCTCAGCCTTTTAAACAATTCCACCAGAAAATTCACGGACGGCAGTTTTTCGGTTAATATTATTACAAGCCCCAGTGATTCATACGGCCCCCTGAATTCTTCAGAGCCAGAATATCCTGACGAGTTTGCAACAAAAAACACCCGTTCCCCTGATGTTTCCGCATTCAACACAAAATACAGTTTCGACACCTTCGTGGTCGGTAGCGGAAACCGCTTCGCCTGTACCGCGGCCCTTGCTGTAAGTGAAAATCCCGGAAAGACATATAATCCATTATTTATTTACGGCGGAGTCGGCCTGGGTAAGACCCATCTGCTACACGCGATAGGACAATACACCAGGCAGCTATTCCCGGAACTCACCGTAAAATATGTCTCTGCTGAAAAGTTTTTAAACGACTTCATAAATGCGCTTCGCTACAAGAACATAATAGCTTTTAAAGAAAGTTATAGAAATAATGACATACTGCTTGTAGACGATATTCAATTCCTGGAGGAGAAAGAGGCAAGCCAGGAGGAATTCTTTCATACTTTTAACACACTTCATGATACCAACCGGCAGATCGTGCTTTCCAGCGACCGTCCGCCCAGAAGCATAACTACACTGGAAGAGAGGCTCAGGTCAAGGTTTGAATGGGGTCTTGTTACCGACATCAAGCCGCCGGACCTTGAAACAAGGATGGCAATACTTAAAAAATACTCTGAAAGAGAGAGGATGGGGGTTTCCGATGATATACTCGGGCTTATAGCAGAGAAGATCACTTCAAACATAAGAGAGCTTGAAGGTGCCCTTACTAGGGTGGTTGCTTTCTCATCGCTTACGGACTCTAAACCGGATCTTGATATGGCAAAAAACACATTAAAAGATGTTTTGTTTGATGATAGGGAGCAAAAAATCAGCATACAAAACATAATTAAAGAAGTATCAAGATTTTTTTCTATCCCCGTAAATGATATTTTAAGCTCAAAAAGAAACAAATTTATTTCCCATGCCCGGCAGCTTTCGATGTTTCTTGCCCGTGAGCTTACAAGCAGCTCGCTTCCACAAATAGGAAGGGCTATCGGCGGCAGGGACCATACAACTGTTATATATGCAGTTTCAAAAATAGCAGATCTTATCACAAAAGACAGGGAAGTCTATATGCAGATACAGGAGATCACAAATAAAATCAAAAAAAACCTGTGAGTCCCGTGTTGCCTGTTTAAAACCCTGTTTATATCATTGTTTTTTCACTAACATTTTTTGTCAGGGGCTGTTTATAAATATGGTTTTATTTTTGTTTTTTCTAAATTGTTTAATCTTGCTGTTTTTATAAACAGCGTTTGTTTTGCTTATCAACAACCTCTTATTATAATGGTGTGGTATTTTATGGGTTTTAAACACTTTAAACAGCGTTATGATTACTACTAACTATTTAAATAAAACATTATATATAATAGAATAAGTTCTATATTTTATTGAATACTTTTAAAAAGAGGTACAGATGAAACTCCAAACAACACGAGGGGAACTTTTAGACCTGGTGTCCTTTTCAAGCAGGGCAATAAATCCCAGAACCTCTACTTTTATCCTGAACGGCCTGCTTTTAGAGGCAGAAGAAAAATTAACAGTTTTTAGCACAGATCTTGAAACAAGCATTAAAAGCTCTATGGATGCAAAGATAGAAGAAACAGGAAAGGCTGTGGTACCGGCAAAGATATTAATAAACATCCTTAAAAGCCTGAAAGAAACAAAAATAAAAATAGAACTAAATAAAGAAACAAACCAGCTTCAGATAACAGGGGACAATGCTTTTTTTAGCCTGAACACACTCTCGCTGGAGGATTTTCCGTCGTTTCCTGAAATAAAAGAACAGAAACCAATAAAGATTGATTTAGAAGAATTTGCCGGTATTGTCCTAAAAGTACAGAGGGCAGTATCACAGGACGAGAGCAGGGCTATCCTGACAGGCATGCTTATGGAAATAGTAGATAATAAGCTGACACTTGTAGCAACAGACAGCTACAGGCTGGCTCTTGTAAGAAAAGATTTAGAAAACAGGCTTGATGAAATAAGAATAGTTGTGCCTTCCAGGGTCCTTGAGGGGATAACCAAAGATGGCTTTAAAAACAAGAGCCTGGAAATCATGCTTGAAGAAAAACAGGTTATTTTTTATTTAAAAGAAAACGGTGAGGCAAAAAATGTCATAATATCCAGACTTCTTTCCGGTAAATATCCGGAATATAAAAAACTAATACCTGAAAAAGTAAAGCATAATATATTGATAGAGAAAGAAAAAATGCTTGACGTAGTAAGGCGGATCTCTTCAATATCTCAGGACAATATACCCGTAAGGATAGTAATTGATAAAGGGAAAATGACAGCTGCAATGGATATAAAAGAGATTGGGAGCTCAAACGAAAGCTTTGAAGTCGCATACGGGGAGGAAAGGCTCGAAACAGCATTTAATCCTTACTATTTGATGGATGGAATAACAATGATGGATAGCAAGAATATAATACTGTCTATTGAAGACCCTCTTAAACCAATGCTGATTAAACCGGAAGGGGACGAGAACTCCACATACCTTCTCATGCCAATAAGGATATCATGACATTTGAATAATCTCCCTGCCAGGAAAGATCTTAAAGTGAAGAGGAATCTTAATATAGCTATAATTGGAGCTGGACGGCTGGGAACCGCTCTGGGGTTTTATATCGCTTCAAAAAAAATTAATAACATAAAAATAGCAGCAATAACCGCAAGAACAGATAGTACTTTAAGCAAAGTAAAAGAAGTTATGGGGAGGCATGGAAGGGGCATACTTTTTACACTTAATAATAATGAAGCCGTAAGAGAAGCAAACTGTATTTTTATTTGTACACCAGATGATTTAATATCTAAAACCTGTGAAACAATATATAAAAGCATTAAAAACCATAAGAAAGAAAGGGTGGTAATACACTTCAGCGGGGCAAAATCACTTAAAGAAATAGAGGTTGCGGCAAAAATAGGTGACCATATTGCGTCGATGCATCCCCTGAAATCCTTTGCTTCTACACAGCAGGCCATAGAAACAATAGAGAACACAGAGTACGGGGTAACCTATACAGACAGGGAAGGCAGGGAAGCAACAGGGATCCTTGTAGGGGCCTTAAAAGGAGAAAGTATTTTTATTGATGACGACAAAAAGCCTGTTTACCATGCAGCAGCATGCATGGCGTCAAATTATATCGTGACGCTTATGGATTGTGCGGTTTATATGAATGAAAAAATTGGAATAAGAAGTGAAGATGCAATAAAAGGCCTTACAAAACTTGCTGAAGGAACTATAAAAAACATAAAAAATCTTGGAACAAAAAAATCCCTGACAGGTCCAATAGCAAGGGGCGATAACCGTACTTTAGAAGAGCATCTGAGGTTATTAAAAAATATTATGTCGGATAAAGATGTCCAGATATACAGGATTATGGGGCTTAGGACAGCATTTATTGCCAGAGAGAACGGCTGGATAGACGGGGAAACTTACCAGAAGATGCAGGATATTTTAACAGGGAAGTGACAAGAAGATTAAATATTTAATAATAGCTGATAATGAAAATAATTAATAAAATAGATGACTGCCGCGAAGAGGCAGGCGCCCTGATAAAAAAAGGTGTTTCAATCGGGCTTGTGCCGACAATGGGATACCTGCATGAAGGGCACATGAGCCTTATCCGGCTGGCAAAAAAGGAGTGCGAAAGGGTAATTGTATCTATTTTTGTTAATCCTTCACAGTTCGGACCGAATGAAGATTTTAAAAAATATCCCAGGGACTCCCGCAGGGACGAGAAGCTTTCTGAAGAGGGTGGTGTAGATTATATTTTCAGGCCTGCGGCCGAAGAGATGTACCGGGACCGGCACAGCACATATGTAGAAATAGAGGGGCTATCCAAAATAATGTGCGGCAGGTTCAGGCCGGGGCATTTTAGAGGAGTTGCAACAATAGTACTGAAGCTCTTTAATATAATAACTGCGCAGAAGGCATTTTTTGGCAGGAAGGATTACCAGCAGCTTGTTATTATAAAAAAGATGGTATCTGACCTGAACATTGATATGGAGATAATAGGCTGCCCGACTATAAGGGAGAAAGACGGGCTGGCGATAAGCTCCAGAAACAGGTATCTTGATAATGAAGAAAGGCATAATGCAGGGATAATATATGAAAGTCTAAAGATTGTGGGCAGCGGCATTGTATCGGAAAACAGCGATTTGGATAAATTAAGAAGAAAAGCAATAAAAAACCTGCGGGGAAGCAAATATATAAAAAGAATAGACTACTTTGACATAAGGGACGCAGAGACCCTTGAAGAAATCAGGGATAAGGGGAGCAAAGATATCCTGGTAGCTACTGCTGTATGGATTGGAAATACAAGGTTAATAGACAATATAGTAATAGAAAAAGGAAAGCAGCGGCAGATAGATATCTAATTTTAGTTTAAATAGGAAAGGGGTTACGGCTTGTTTTTATATATATTAAAGAGTAAGATCCACAGAGCCACAGTTACGGGAGCAAACATACATTATGAGGGAAGCATAACCATAGATGGGGAGCTTATTGAACACGCTAAAATACTACCCTATGAGAAGGTTCTTGTAGTAGATATCGAAAATGGTGAAAGGCTTGAGACTTACGTAATAAAAGGCAAATATGGAAGCGGAGAAATATGCCTGAACGGTGCTGCTGCAAGGAAGGTGACAGCGGGTGATAAGGTGATTATAATGTCTTTTACGCTAATTGACGAAAATAAAGCAGAGGCGTTTAAACCACGAATAGTCTTTGTGGATGAAAGAAACCGGATAACCGGCGAGATGGACCATGTAGAAAAAAATGATGAGTGCTAGTCTCGTTAAAAAAGTTATAAAATTTATTATATTTTTTATTGTTTCATCTGCCTTAATAACCTCGCTCTCATGCAGTCAGGGGAGCAGCAGCGTTTCCGACCAGGAGGCAGCCCCTGATAGCCAGGGCAGCCTTTATCTTTTTGATTATGAGAATATATTAATTAAAAATACTTCAAGCATAGGGATCGAGGTAAAAAACTGCAATGCATACCTGGATATATTCGGAGAACTCGTGTTTTTTGGCGAGGTTGAGAATACTTCAGGTAATTTAAAAACAGATCTGGAGATAACGCTGGATTTCCTGGATAGGGAAGGAAATCAAATATGTTCTTCTACAATACCTGCATCGGTAAATTACCTGAGGAGGAAAGCAAGATATCCGTTCCATTATTATTTTACGGAAAAAGAAAGGTACATAGACCTTTATGCGATCAGGACCGGAGTAAACTATAGTGAATATAATAAAAGCCTTGAAGGCAACCCGATAGTAGAGGTTGAAAATTACTTTTACGATGATGATAGGATGGTAGTAGAAGGCAGGGTAATAAATATTGGCAGGGGTCAAATAAAAGGCTTGAAGCTGCTTTGCACATTTTATGACAGAAGAGACAGGGTCGTATTCGTAAAGCAATGCTATCTTTCAAGGGAGAGGATGATGCCCATGGAAGAGCAGGAATTTGAGCTTAGTCTGCTTATGGACCAGTATCTTAAGGAGTTCACGCATTACAGGTTCGAGGTTTTTTTTGAAGACGAGATAAAGGTACCAGCTTAAAACGTGTTTTATATCCAGTCCTTGAATTTAAAATAAACCAGCATGCCTATTGATATTGTAAGCATGGCAAGAAGTATTATTGTGAAGGCCCAGGGCGAACTGCCCAGAGGGAGCCCGAGGTTCATTCCGTATATGCCGCTTATGAGGGTAAGCGGAAGTATCACCACGGAAAAGATTGTAAGTATCCGCATTATATCGTTTATTTTGTTTGAGAGGAGAGACTGATGGGCATCATGGACGCCCTCGACAAGCTCTTTGTAATTCTCAAGCGTGTCCCATATTTTTTCAATATGGTCTACAAGGTCGCTGAAGTAAACCTCGAGTGCACCTATGAGGAAATCCATGTCTTTTATCTCCAGGGTCTTAAGGAGTTTTCTCTGGGGAAATACAATATTTCTGAATGTCAGTATGTTGGTCCTGATAAGTAGAATTGTCCTTACATTTTTGGTAGAGGGTTTTTTAAAGATATTATCTTCTACATCCTGTATATTGCGGTATATCTTGTTAAGAATTGGAAAATTGTAATCTATTAGGGCATCAAGCACCCTGTGCAGCAAATATCCGGAACCCTTTGAAAGGATTCCGTGATCTTCAACCAGATTATCGTAGGTCATCTGTATTGGTTTGCAGGAACCCTGGTGCACCGTAACTATGAAGTTGTTGCCTATAAAGATGTTGACAGTAAACGGCGTGAGCCTCCTTGTCTGTTTGATAAATAAGGGAACATGGAGTACCAGAAAGAAATAATCATCATATTCATCAAGTTTTGGACGTTCGATGATGCTAAGGCAGTCTTCTATGTCCAGAGGGTGGAAATGAAAGTTATCAAGCAAGAATTGCATGTCGGTCTTGCTCGGGGTCTCTATATCTATCCAGAGAAGGTAATCCGGGTTTCTTATATAGGAAGGTATATCGGATTGCCTGAATTTTTTTACCAGGGAATTTTGATTCTTGTCATATATAAGGGTATTCAAATCCACCTTCTTTCACAAATCTTTATATAATTTTATAATTTTTTATACAAAAATAAAATATTATTTAATCAATGTAAAAATAAAATCACAACAAATATCGCTAAATCTTAAAATAACGGTATATATAACACATCATTTTTAAAGAATCCTGGAAATATCATGCAGAAAATACCCCGGAAGAAATTGATATTTTAAAAGCTAAACACCGGCATTTCTGTGGACGGCGTATCAGTAAGGGCTCTTGTAGTGCCCGGTATTAAAAAAAGTTAAATTTTACTTACACGCACCGCACAAGCCTTATATTCAGGTATTCTCGCAACCGGATCCAGCGCGGGATTGGTGAGTATGTTTGCCGGTGCATCTGCAAAATGGAATGGGAGAAAGATCGTTCCCTTCTTTATTTTTGAGTTTACCAGGGCTTTTGTTTTTACAGAGCCTCTTCTCGTTTCAAGCATTACCATATCAGAATCCGCTATTCCAAGCGAGGAAGCGTCGTCTTTATTTATGTGAGCAATGGCCATAGGTGCCATCTGGTTCAATCCGTCTACTTTTCCGGTCATTGTCCTGGTATGGAATTGGTATAATATCCTTCCGGTTGTAAGCGTATAAGGATAGTCCTTATCGGGCACCTCTGCAGGAGGCCTGTAATCAACAGGTATGAAGGCACCCTTCCCGCGTGTAAAGTTTTTAGAGTGCAGTATGCTGGTTCCTGGATGACTGCTGTCGGTACATGGCCACTGGAGGCTTTTTTCTGAAAGCCTTTTATAATTAATACCCTCGTATATAGGCGTAAGGCGGGATATCTCATCCATTATTTCTTCAGCATTTGCATAACCCATAGGATGACCCATGGCCCCTGAAATGCTGCATATTATTTTCCAGTCCTCTATGGCCTCACCGGGTGGATCTACTGCTTTATTTACCATCTGAATCCTTCTTTCTGTATTGGTAAATGTCCCATTTTTTTCAGCAAAGCATGTTCCGGGAAGTATTACATCTGCAAATTCTGCAGTTTCTGTGAGGAATATATCCTGGACAGCCATGAACTCCAGATTTTTTAGTGCTTCCGCTACGTGGAGTATATCGGGGTCACTTAACATCGGGTTTTCACCCAGGACATAAAGGGCTTTGAGCTCTCCGGATATCGCCTTTTCTATCATATCGGTCACCCCCAGGCCTTCTCTGGCAGGGAGCTCTTTTCCCCATGCCTGTTCAAATTTTTTTCTGATATCAGCATCTTTGACATATTGATATCCGCTGTAGACGTTTGGAAGGGCTCCAACGTCGCATGCTCCCTGAACGTTATTCTGTCCTCTCAGCGGATTTACACCGCCTCCGGGTTTTCCCACATTGCCTGTCAGCATTGACAGATCTGCTATTGCTATTACATTGTCTGTCCCGCAGGTATGCTGTGTTATGCCCATTGCATAGAATATTGATGCAGGCTTTGACCTTCCAAAGATTTCTGCTGCTGCAATGAGGTCCTCTCTGTCAACGCCAGAAATTTCAGCTACTCTTTCTGGTGTAAACCTGGACAGCCCGGCGGCGAAATCTTTAAAGCCCTCTGTCTTTTCTGCTATAAATGTACTGTCATGAAGACCCCTCTGATATATTATATTCATTATTCCCATAAGCACCGCTATATCGGTACCCGGTTTTTGTCTGAGATGTATGGCTGCGTGCTTTGTTATGGGTATTGAGCGCGGATCTATAACAATTAGCTTAAGTCCGTTGGAAATAATGTTTCTTATTATTTCATAGCCTATTACGGGGTGAGCCTCTGTAGTATTGGAGCCTATTATTATGGAAGCTTTTGAATACTTTATATCTCCTATGGAATTGGTCATGGCCCCGCTTCCGAAGGTAGGTATCAACCCCGTGATTGTTGAGGCATGGCAGAGCCTGGCACAATGGTCTATATTATTGGTACCGACAGCAGCTCTTGCAAACCTGGACATCAGGAAATTTTCTTCATTTGTGACTTTTGCAGAGCTTAAAACGCCGATTGCGTCAGGGCCGTGCTTATTGATTATTCCGTTTAGTTTTTCTGATACAATATCAATGGCTTTTTCCCAGCCTATCCTCTCAAATTTTCCACTGCTGTTCCGCAACAGAGGGTGGGTTATCCTGCTGTTGCTGCCGACAAAATCCATTCCAAAGCGCCCCTTTACGCAAAGATTTCCAAAATTAGGTTCCACGCCTTCAGGTGCTGACACACCGACTATTTTTTTATCCATTACGTGCAGGTCAATCTGGCAGCCGACTCCGCAGTATGGGCAGGTGGTCCTTACTTTTTCAACCTGCCATATTCTTGCTTTTTTCATGTATGGTCTGGGCTGCAGGGCGCCGACAGGGCATGTTGATATACAGTTACCACAGAATACACAATCAGTATTTTTAAGGGACTGCTCAAAAGCAGGTACTATTTCACTCTCGAAGCCTCTCCCTGCATACCCGATCGCATTTGCACCTATAACCTCGTCGCACATCCTCACACATCTTCCGCAGAGTATGCATTTTTCATTATCTCTGAATATAAAAGGGTTGTCGTCCAGTACTTTCTTTTCATGGGTGTCTCCCTTAAATCTGGTTCCAGCTACACCATAACGGTAGGCAAGGTCCTGAAGAGCACAGCTACCGGCTGAATCGCAGGTCATGCAGTCCAGGGGATGGTCTGATATGAGAAGCTCCAGATTGAGCTTTACAAGATGATTGATATGATCGGAATCAGTGGTAACCTTCATCCCGTCTTCCGCTACAGTAAGGCAGGAAGGCACAGCTTCGGGACGTCCCTCAACCTCTACAAGGCAGAGTCTGCAGGAACCCTGGGGCCTTAGTCTCGGATCATAACAGAGATGTGGTATGAAAATGTCGTTAGCAAGAGCAATTTCAAGTATCGTCAGGCCCTTATCTGCAGCATAGCCTAGACCGTTTATAAAAACAGTGATTTTTTCATCACCCTTATCGGCAGGCTTGTTTTTAACGGCATTTGAAACTTTTTTATTATTCATATTACGCGTAACGTAATTAATAAAAATTTATAAGAGCATATTTTTAGGCTATGATAGATTATTTTATTAAAATTTACAAATGAGACCTGCTATAATTAACCTGCTACGAATTGCTGGCAGAACAATTCTCTGATTATATGAAAAACGTTATTTAAAGTGAAACCCGGGAGGGCAGGTTTGTATTAAATTGGCCATTATTATAGAATGAATAATCCATTTATAATATAATCTACTTAATAAAAAAATTTAGACCGAAGATGTGCATTCTATGAGAAAGATTATGGAACTGTCAAAAATACTCATAATGATGATAGTTATAATATTTTTACTTTTTTGTCTTACATCTACCGCTGGCTGCAGGCTCTTTAGCAGGGAAGCAGAGGAGACCGGGCCGGGACTTGAAACCGAAGAGGAAAGCAGTGAAACAAGTGATGAACCAGTTTCATCAGAGAGCATGACTACCATAGAGCTGTGGGACTGCCTTGAGCCGGGGGAGAGGATGGCATTAACCGGAAGCCGCAGCAAGTTTATATCTGAACACGGGGGTATAGACATAGAGGCAAGACACTTCAGAAGCCAGGAGGAGCTGCAGGACCAGTTTGAGGCTGCTAGCCTGGCAGGAGCCGGGCCGCAGCTTTTACTCCTTGATTTTGAGGGGGTACACAGGCTTGCCGGAGCCAATGTAGTCAGGGAGATTGTTGACGAAGTAGACTATACGCTTGTTCTCAACGGTCTGGAAGAAATAGCAAAATATGACAGCAAGAACTACATAGTACCTTTCAGGGCCTATGATTTCCTGGTTCTTTTTTTCAACAGGGATATACTTACGGATGCTCCGGATGATTTTGAAAGTGTATTTTCATATATCCAGGAACTGGAGCAGCCGGAGGAGGAAGAAGAAATATATGGATTCCTGTTAAACGAGAGTGAAGGGGACTGGATTATTCCTTTTATTGGAGGTTACAGGGACTGGATAATAGATTACGAATCAAATTCGCTGACACTTGATTCGCAGGCAATGCAGGAAACACTCCAATTTTTGGATTATGCATATAATCAGGAGGGGCTGCTGACGGGTGGAATGGAATACGGCGAAATAAGCGAACTTTTCAAGAGCGGCAGAGCCCATATGATAATAGACCAGTACTGTGCTGCAGATGAATACGTGGATTCAGGCATAAATACTGGAATTGTGAAAATACCAAGGGTATGGGAGGGAACGGGATATCCTACTCCCCTTATATCGGGACTTGGATTTATAATAAATATAAATACATATGGGGAGCAGCTTGATGCAGCAAGGGAGTTTATAAGTTTTATGCTTGGAGAAGAGACTCAGCTGGAATGGAATAAGAATACTATGACGATTCCTGCGGTTATGGGGGCTGGCAATGAGGAATATATTATAGGGCAGCCGCTTCTGGAAAATGCTTTTGAACAGGCAAAGATCTGCAGGGGCAAGCCGTACAGCAAGCTTATAATGGTTATAAGAAATGCAATAACAGATAATGTAAAAAGTATGCTGGCGGGGGACATAACACCGGAGGATGCTGTTCTGAAGATACAGGAAGATGCCATAAGGCTGAGATCGGGGTCGCAGCCTGCTGAAGAAACCCGGCAGGAAGACAGCCAGCCTGACCAGGAAAGCAACGGCCAGTGATAAATAAGATTGCAGCGGTAGTTTTGGTCTGAATGAAAATAATGTACACGTAAATAACGTAACGGGAATAAAGAAGTGAAGACAGGAAAGGTAACAGCGCAGGGCGCTGATGACAGAAAACTTATAGCAGAGGCAAAAATGGGAGACAAGTCTGCTTTTGAAGGTCTTGTCAGGATGTATTCAAAATATGTCTACACCACTGCTTTTTTTATCCTGAGGGATCCCCACGAGGCGGAAGATGTCAGCCAGGAAGTATTCGTAAAAGTATACCTTTCAATCGGGGGTTTCAGGGGGCTTTCAAGCTTTAAGACCTGGATAAGAAAGCTTACAGTCAACACCTGCATAGATAAGCTGAGACTGAGATCCAAACTGAAGGACAGGAAGGTAAGCCTTGACAGGATTACCGAAGATTATGAAGTTGTATTCACAAAGTTTTCACAGAGTCTTGAGAAGAACTTTCTAAGGCAGGAAGCGGTAAAGGAAGTATTGAAGATAGTCGTTGACATGGAGGAAAGCTACAGGATCCCTTTGATACTAAGGGACCTCCAGGATTACAGCTACAGAGAGATAGCAGAGCTGACCGGAAAACCAATAGGAACAGTGAAAACAAATATCCACCGTGCAAGAAAAATAATAAAGGAAAAGCTTAAAACCTATATATAAGTTAATTAAGCAGGAAGAACTGAAACAAAAATATTTTAATTCAATCTAATATTATAGGTATTTTAAGATAAATTGTTGCCGGGTACCCGGAGAATTATTATGGATAATGTTAACAAATATTTAAAAATAGCAAAAGACGCAGTTATAGAACCTGAAGCGGAAATTGATGACAGGATAATAGATAGGATATCAAATGTTGATGAAATGGACAGGGAAAGGATTCTTGATGATAAATTCATGGAGTTCTTTAAAAAAAATAATTCAAGACTTTATTTAATGATACAAAAGTTGAGGTCGCATCCAGGTTTTTTTACTTTCCTTTTTGTTTTATCAGTAATAATAATTGTTGCCATGGCAGGCTTTATTAAATCTTTATTATCCGGGGATAAAGAGTGATTATCTTCTGCAGAAAATAATGCCCAGAATTATAATAGCTGCTATTATTATCCAGAACCAGGGATTCACAAGAAGTACTTTTATTGGTTCGTAAGAAATATTTCCAAAAGTATTTGTCAGAATCCCCTCGAACCAGTTATAGAACTTATCAAAGAGAAAAGTTATATTGTCTTTTGAAAAAAAATCTTTTAAAACTTCCATGCCCCTTAATTCTACCTGTAATAATAACTTTTGTAAATTATATGATAGTTTTAGTACATGGATGGAATTGAATTGTCCTATAATATGTTTAATAAAATACTCATTTTTTCTTGTATAAAAACACTTATAAATCTATAATTCAACATTATAATCATTTGTTATGGAGGTGGATATTTGAGTTACTTCAAGCTCGGGGAGAGGAAGACAAATATAAGGACCGAGATTATAGCCGGAGTTACCACGTTTATGACAATGGCCTACATCATATTTGTAAATCCGGCAATACTTTCAGCAGGAGGTGCTACCGGAATAACATTTGAGGCCGCCGTTATCGCGACATGTATAGGAGCAGGGCTCATGAGCATGCTGATGGGGCTTGTTACAAATACCCCGTTTGCGCTGGCTTCAGGAATGGGCATTAACGCAGTAGTTGTTTATACAATAATATTCGGACTGGGGCTTTCCTGGCAGCAGGCTATGGGCATAATAGTAATTGAAGGAATCATAGTCACTATTTTTGTCCTGACGGGACTGAGAAGCATGATAATGAGGGCCATACCAATGGGCCTAAAATATGCTATAGGAGTGGGAATAGGATTGTTTATCGCGTTTATTGGAGTACAGCAGGGAGGTTTTGTAGACATGGATCCCGTAACTGCAGTAACGCTTGGGGACTTTACAGCGAGTTATACCCAGCTCGCCGCATTTGGTCTGGTGCTCACTATAATACTTATCGCATTCCGTATAAAAGGCGGGATATTACTGGGAATAATCGGTACAGCCATCGCAGGTATGATATTTAGAGTCATACCGCTGCCGTCGCAATATTTGAGTATTCCGGGCAAGGAAGGTTTTTCAACTTTCTTTAAGGCAGATGTAGTGGGAGCAGTATGGAGCAACGGAATGCTGAACGTCGCCGCCCTGGTGATGGTGTTTGCGCTTTTTATGACCGACTTTTTCGATACGATGGGCACAGTTATAGGAGTAGGCGGCGAAGCCAAACTTCTTGACGAGAAGGGATCGCTTCCAAATCTCAGGAATATACTTTTGATAGATTCGCTGGCTGCAGTAGCCGGAGGACTTTTTGGAGCAAGCTCAATTACCACTTATATTGAAAGCGCTTCAGGTGTGTCGGACGGTGGGAGAACAGGCATAATGCCCACGGTAACAGGATTCCTGTTTCTGATATCAATATTCTTTGCGCCGCTGATAGCTGTTGTCGGCGGGGGCATAGAGATAGCAGAGGGAGTGTATAAATATCCTGTTACAGCTTCTGCGCTTATAATAGTAGGATTTTTGATGATGACGGTGATGACAAAGATAGATTTTGCAGATTACGAGACAGGTATTCCTGCATTCCTTACAATAATAATAATGCCTTTTACATATAGCATATCTTACGGCATAGGCTTCGGTTTTATAAGCTACACGCTGATAAAGATCTTCAGGGGAAAGATAAAGCAGCTGCATCCGCTGATGATAATAATAAGCGTGATGTTCGCAGTTGCTTTCGTGGCCCAATTCCTTGCAGAGAGATTTGCAGGATAAATTTATAAGATATTATAGAATTTGATAAAAACCGGATGAATTTATAACATTTATAATAAAAAAAATTACCGGGGGAAAATATGAAAATGATGCCGGAAGAGGTGAGCAGGGCCTGGGAAGAACGAAAGGGTCCGATAGTGTTCAGTACAGTAAACAGGGAAGGTATGCCCAACAGCATATATTCCACATGTAATTCAAAATATGATGAAGGGGCGATTCTGGTCGCCGATAATTATTTCGATAAAACAAAGAAAAATATACTTTCGCAAAGCATAGGGACAATACTTTTCATTACCGACCAGGATAAGTCATATCAGCTAAAGGGAAAGGTTAAATATTACACGGAGGGTAAAATATTTGAGGATATGAAAAAATGGAATCCGGAAAGGCTTCCGGGGCATGGGGTTGCGTCGCTGGAGGTTGAAAAAGTATATTCGGGATCGGAAAGGCTTCTGTGATTTTCGGATAAGTTGGCCTGATTGTTTATTAATATTTAACCGGGATGGGTATGGCCGGTGAAATTTATATTAATTATCCTTTATTTTTTTGTTGATCAGCTTTTTTGCTCTTTTAACAAGGCTGCTTTTTGTAATGAGTTTTACGCCCCGGACGATATCGAGCGAAGGGTAGAGTTGATCCACGTCGTCAGCTACGATCCTTGACTCTATTCCCAGACTTTCAAGGTATCCTTTTGCAAGCTCGGCATCCGATCTTGAACCGAAGACTTCTATTATTTCCATTTTACTCATTTCAGGCTCTTTCTTTTTTAAAGAGATATAATACAAAATTATATCACAATAGATAATAATGATTTAACTTTAATTTTAAAATCAGACGGGGCATGACCTAAAATAAAGGATGATAATGTAATGTATTTTGCTATAATTAAACAAAGATTCCGGATAAGATGCAGAAAAGATAAATTTTTGTTTAATGGTATTTGTTTATGGATATTAACTTACTTCTTTTAAAAATCTACGAAGCTGCCGGTATGCAGCGCTGGAATGACCAGATAAGAAGCATCGAGTTTACAGAGCTTGACAAGCAGGCACACAAGATGGTAGCCGCATATGTGCTGGGTAAATGCCAGGAAGAGATAGAAGGGCACAGGATAGACTGGATAAAAGTAATCGAAGCCGGGTTTTTTGGTTTCCTAAAGAGGATAATCCTGACAGATCTTAAGCCGCCGCTTATATACAGGATCAAAGAAGACAGAGCAAAATACCAGAAGCTCAACAGCTGGGTATTTGAAAGAGTCTATCCGCTGGTAAACAGCCTGGGCGGGGAGTTTATTGAAAGAATAAAGGAGTACATTTATGATAAAAAAGACTGCCTGGAGACAAGAATAGTCAATGCTGCACATTTTTATATAACCGAATGGGAATTTAAGATTATGAGCGAGTCAGGCAACCGGATTTTCCTGCATGAAGAAATAGACCAGAGCATAAAGCGTGAAAAAAAGAAATACAGCAACCTTGAATGCCTGAAAAGCCTTGAAGAAAACGGGAATAAGGACCTGAAGCAATTTTTGAACATTGCAGGACAGCTCAGATTCCAGCAGAGGTGGAGCCATCTTTACAGAATTCCCAGGACATCTGTCCTGGGTCATATGCTTATAGTTGCAATTTATTCATATATTTTTTCATATGCTGCGGGTTTCAACAGGGAAAGGTGTATAAACAATTATTACACAGGACTTTTTCATGATTTTCCGGAGGTACTTACAAGGGATGTGATAAATCCTGTTAAAAAGTCGGTAGAAGGCCTTGACGGGCTGATAAAGGAATATGAAATGCAGGAAATGGAAAAGAGGATTTATAAACTAATCCCGGAAAGCTGGCATAAGGATATGAGACTTTTTACCGAGAATGAATTCTCTGATAATGATATAAGGGACGGCTCACTTGTAAAGGGCGCAGACGACCTTGCGGCATACATGGAAGCCTACCTGGCCCTAAAGAATGGTATAAGAAATGAAGCACTTTTAAATGCAAGGAAAAATCTTAGAAAAAAGTATAAAAACAGCATTATTGCAGGAATTGACTTTGAAAAGATCTATGCTGGATTTGAGAAAGGATAAAAGTAATATATTGGGAGGAGAAAAGATTTTGGACAGAGAAGAGGCCCTCGGACTTGTGGAGGACAAAATAAAAAATAAAAATCTATTAAAGCACTGTCTGGCAGTGGAAGCTATTATGAAGGAAATCGCAGCCCAGCTGAATAAAAGGGTTAAAGATGGAGATTTTGATGAAGAAAAATGGGCTATGGCGGGGCTTGTCCATGATATAGATTATGAAAGTACAGCAGGCGAACCCGAAAAACACTCTCTAATTGGCGGACAAATGCTGGAGGATATCGGATTTGGGGAAGATATAGTTTATGCAGTAAAAGCACATAACGAAATCCACGGCCTGCCCCTAAAGAGTGAAATGGATATTGCGCTTTATTCAGCGGATCCCCTGTCAGGTCTTATAGTGGCCGCAGCTCTTATAAGACCGGATAAGAAGCTTAAGACTCTAAATGCAAAATCAGTTTTGAAAAGGTTTAATGAAAAAGCTTTTGCCAGGGGAGTAAGCAGGGAACAGATAAAAAAATGTGAGGCTCTGCGTTTTACGCTTGGAGAATTCGTTGAAATATCACTTGCTGCAATGCAGAAGATAGATAAAGAGCTGGGCCTTTAGAGTATAGTGTAAATGCCCGTACTCTTAGAGAGTATGGGCAGAGTTTAATAAGATTTCCGCAGGTAATTTTGTGGTCAAAGGCAAAAAGTTAGTAATATCAAAATCAAAATATATGGCAGGCCTCCAGTGCATGAAATATTTGTGGTATATTGTTAATGCAGGAGAGGAGATTCCGGAACCGGATTTCTCTACAAAATTTATTTTTGACCAGGGATTTCTGGTAGGACAATACGCAAAGAAACTTTTTCCTGACGGGATAGATCTGGGAGAAATAAGAGACCCGGATCTCCAGATTGCCAGGACATTGGAACTTTTACCCGAAAGGCGCCTGATTTTTGAGGCGTCAAGTTGTGCCGGTAATGTTTACAGCCGGGCAGATATTTTAAAACCTGCCCCCGGCAACGAATGGGACATTATAGAGGTAAAGAGCTCCACACGACTAAAGGAAGAGTACATAGATGATGTTTCCTTCCAGAAATATTCTTTTATCCAGGCCGGGATAAAAATAAGAAGGTGTTTCCTTGCTCTTATAAATAATAAATATGTTAGACCGGTAGAGATAAATCCGGAGGAGTTGTTTGAGGTCCATGACATAACTGCCGAAGTGGACAGCGCGGTCAAGGATGTTCCCGGGACTTTAAAATATATGCTGCAGATGCTGGGAGAGCCTGAGCCGCCATCCGTAAAAATTGGCAGGCACTGCTATAACCCTTATACGTGTCCGATCAGGAATAAATGCTGGGATTTTATGCCGGAAAATCATATTTTTAATCTATACGGCAATAAAGACAGGGCAATGGATCTTTATGAAAAGGGTATATTGTCCATAGATGATATCCCCGGCGGATATAATCTGAGTACCAAGCAGAGAATCCAGAGAGAGTGTGCCGCCACAAAAAAACCCTATGTTGAAAAAGAGAAGATATCCGATTTTTTAAAGAGCCTTAGAAAGCCGCTTTATTTCTTTGATTTTGAAACATATTCAACAGCTGTACCCATATACAATCATACAAAGCCGTTCCAGCGGATACCTTTCCAGTATTCAATTCACATGGTGGAAGATCTTTCAGATAAAAAACCTGTCCATTACGATTTTTTAGCTTTATGTAATCAGGATCCGAGGAAAGAATTATTAAAGAATTTAAAAGAACATCTTGGCCAGTCCGGCAGCATAATTGTATATTATGAATTTTTCGAGAAAGGAGTACTGAGAGAACTGGCAGATGACTTTCCGGAATACGGGGATTGGATAGAAACCCTGTTTCCGAGGATAGTAGATCTTTACAGGCCGTTTGGAAATTTTTACTACTATAACTCTTTTCAGAAAGGGAGCGCCTCGGTGAAGAGCGTCCTGCCTGCAATGACCAGTTACAGTTACAGCAATATGGATATAGCAGACGGTCTTTCTGCCAGCGTGTATTTTCTTTACGCGTGCGGCCATTATTCTGCGGGCAATACCCGGCCTTCTCAGGCCGAAATCAAAAAAATAAGAAAAGATCTTATATTATACTGCAGAATGGATACCGGGGGCATGATACATATACTGCGGGGACTAAAAGAAGCGTCAAGGTAGATTAAAGGCATCAGTCTCTACCGCTTACCCATCCATCATAAAATCTTCTTAAATGGTCCTCAATATATTCCCCTTCTTCTACCAGCTTTACTTTGTCCCTGCTAAAAGAGATAGGATAATTTGTGCAGTAATTCATAATTATCCTGTAGGAATTATTTATTTTCTTTATCTTTTCCTCATATTCTGCTCTGTTCTTACTGTTCTGGTGTCTGTCAGGGTGATATTTAACGATCAGCTCTCTGTAGCTGTTTTTAATGTCCTCTATGCTTGCGGTGTCTAATAAACCAAGCACTTTCCTGGCACTGTCTATGTCCTGAAAAGTAATTAATTTTTTCATTAGTTATCACACCTTATATATTAAATTCTGAAAGGCAATCCAAATAGTTTCATCATTTTAAATAATTAATAGTTTAGGGTTTATACCACCTTTCAAAAAAATATTCAAATGCCATTTTGATAGAACATAGAAAATAGGAAGCCCCTGTACCCAGTTTATTCAGATTCACTATTTTCAGGGTTCAGAAATATCATAAAAGCACTATTGGAACAGTAGAAGTTTAATGGTGGGCGATATCGGATTTGAACCAATGACCTCTGCGATGTCGACGCAGCGCTCTAACCTGCTGAGCTAATCGCCCTGTCTAAAAATTTTATCAGAGTATATTAAAAATTTGAACCAGCTTTTCTCCTGATTTGTATTTTCCGGATCTTCATATATTACAGGATTTTTTATGTGGTGGTATGTTAAAATACTAAAATATTATATACTTTAATACCATTTTAAGATAAAGGAAGGGGTGAATTAAATGCGCGGCAGGGATATGGAGGATATATTATCAAAAAAGGTTTTAAGACTTGAGGAAAGCCCCACATTTGCCCTAGACAGCAGGGCAAATGATATTGACGCTGAGCTTAAGAAGCAGGGTGATTTTGTGGTAAGGTTTGGTATAGGACAGCCTGATTTCAATACTCCTGACAATATCAAGGAAGCCGCTAAACAGGCTATTGATGATAATAAGACCAGGTACACCCCTGCAACCGGTGTTAAAGAGTTAAAACAGGCTATTGTAAATAAGTTTAAAAGGGATAATGGTCTTGAATACGGAACTGAAAACATCCTTGCAGGCATAGGTGCAAAACAGGTTCTTGATACAATAATAAGGGCTTTTGTAAACCCTGGAGACGGTGTTCTTGTACTAAAGCCCTACTGGGTAAGCTATACACAGCAGGTGCTGCTATCGGACGGCATCCCCCTGGAAGTGGATTTTAAGGATAATCTAAAACCCGATACGGGTCACCTTAAAAAAGTTATCTCTGATTTTAAAAATCCAATAAAACTTATAATAGTAAACAGTCCGAACAATCCTGCAGGCACCGTGTATGCAGAGGAAGAGATGGGAGAGATAGCAAAAATCTGCCTGGAAAACGGCATCCATATTATAGCGGATGAAGTATATGAAAAATTCATTTATGACAGTGCCCGCCACTACAGCATTGCAGGATTTAGCAGTGATTTAAAAGATATAACAATTACAGTTAATGCAGTTTCGAAGACCTATGCCATGACGGGATGGCGGGTAGGTTACTGCGCAGCCCATAAGGATATAATAGTACATATGTCAAAGATACAGGGACAGTCGCCTTCGAACCCGTGTTCAATAGCACAGTGGGCATCAGTAGAGGCACTTGAGGGCAGCCAGAAAAGTGTAGGTATTATGAGAAAAGAATATGAGATGAGAAGAGATTATGCATATGAAAGGTTATGTAGGATTGATGGGATGAAATGCGTGCTTCCCCGCGGTGCTTTCTATTTATTCCCGGATGTGTCGGGATTCTATAGGGGCGGTATAAGGAATTCTAACGATTTCTCTGAACGGCTTCTTGAGCAGGCAAAAGTGGCAGTAGTACCTGGTTCGGCGTTCGGGGATGACAGGTATATAAGAATAAGCTATGCTGCTGCCATTGATAAGATAGAAGAGGGGATGGACAGGATAGAGAAGTTCTGTAAGGCTATTTAAGAATTTTTACCGTTTACAGCTTTAAAACTTATTTGCAGTTGGTACATTACGGTACATAAAATGCAGAATGATTCCCTTGGTAAGTATTATCAGGAAGATAATTATCGCCGTTACGATTACTGTAGGCGGCATATCAAAGACATATGCAAATACAGGAAAAAGAAATGAACCCAGAGCCCCGCCCACTACGTTAGGATTTACCCTGTGATGTCTGCCAAGAGTATATTTATATATGAATCCTACTGAAGCGGATATTCCCAGAAGGAGCAGGAACGGGACAAACATCAGTGCTGCTGCTATTCCTATTCCTGTGGCAAGGCCGCCTCCGCCTCTGAATTTAAACCATACTGGCCAGTTATGTCCGGCAATTACTGCAATGCATGCTGCGGCAATTACTAAGGGGTCCAGGCCGATTGCTTTTCCAACGAGCACAACAGCAGCACCCTTGGCACAATCAAAAATAAAAGTAAGGATACCCGCCCCGAGGCCGAACTGGCGCCCGGCTCCTGCTGCACCAGGCCTATCGATTTTGCTCAGGTCATTTTCCCTATTTTTTCGGTTATATATTGCTGACATTACATAAGAAAACAGCACTGAACCCAGCAAATAGCTGGCAATTACATATATTATTTTAAAATAAATAGTATCAACCATTTTAAAATCCTTACAGTTATTTAATATGGGAGGATTATATCAGAATATCTGTATAGTGTTTAGATTTTTTAGGTTTGAAACATTAATAATGGCCAGGACGTCAAATCAACAGGGAATCCTCTTTAAATGTTAAAGGATTTTTCTCTGATATCATTTAACTTATTAAATAGGAAAGGCATAATATGCTTGAAATGTGGTTACCCGTAAAGGAATTTTTATTCCTCTCGCTGTTTTTTATAATCGCTGTAATCCTTAAGAGAAAGATCAGGTTTCTTCAAAAATTTCTTATCCCGACTTCTATAATAGGGGGGTTTATAGGGCTGATTCTTGGTTCAGAAATCTTAAACTGGATAACCCTGGACTCCGAAAAACTTGGTTTGATAATATATCATCTGATGGCGATAGGCTTTATATCTATTGCATTAAAGGAGAGGAAAACGGTTCCGGTCAACCACAGGAGGGATAATATAAATACAGGACTGGCGATAGTAACATCGTATCTGTCTCAGGGGATACTGGGGTTTGCCATAACCCTGTTCCTTGCCTATACAATACTTCCCGGGTTATTTCCGCCTTTCGGCCTTCTTCTCCCACTTGGATTTGCACAGGGGCCGGGACAGGCGTATTCAATAGGGCTGAGCTGGGAAGAACTGGGGTTTTTAAACGGCGGCAATATTGGTCTTTCAATTGCGACTATCGGTTTTCTGTGGGCCATTATTTTTGGTATACCGCTCATAAATATCCTCATAAGAAAGAAAAAGGCCTGGGGTCTTGAAGACAGGGAAAAACTGATAAATCTGAAAAGTGATGACATGGAGGAAAAGCACACAGAGAATATTCCAAGAAGGATGTTCATGGACAGCCTTACCTTCCAGGTCATTCTTATAGGGGTTGTCTATCTTATAACATATTTTACATTGAGGGGGGCCTCGCTTGCCCTTAGACCGCTTGGTGAATACGGCTACACGGTGGCCCAGCTACTATGGGGCTTTCATTTTATTGTAGGCACCCTTTTCGCAATAATTGTGAGGATAGTCTTAAATGCACTAAAAAGGAAAGACTGGCTGCGTGTAAATTATCCGGACAATTATATTCTTCAGAGGATATCGGCAGGTTCTTTTGACTTTATGATAGTTTCTGCAATTGCAGCACTTTCACTTTCTACCTTCAGGGAAAACTGGCTTCCAATAGTGCTGGTTACCAGCATAGGAGGAATATTCACTATAATATACACAGTATTTTTATGCAGACGTATATATACAAATTATTTAATCGAGCATATAGCAGGACTCTACGGTCAGTTTACCGGTACCATAACCACAAGTATGGCACTCTTGAGGGAGATCGACCCTGATTCGGAGTCAAATGTTCCAGAAAATCTTGTACTTGGAGGTGCAGTAGCCCTTCCGCTCGGTATTCCCCTGATGTTCATACTGGGCCTTGCAGTGACCGGTTATTCTGCAGGGAAACCGGTGTTTTATTTCTATGCCATGGGGTTATTTATAATTTACCTTGCAGGTATTCTTATCTATCTACTGTTAAAAAATAAAAGGGTAAGGCAGCAGGATAATAAAAAAGAATTGTAAAATAAATGGGAATACAGGCTGTTTTTATTTTGGTCTGCATCCAGACTTATTTAAATTAAATTTCTGCATCTGCTGCAGAATATAATATCTTTTTGGTCTATATCCATGATAGTACCGGAAGGGGCCATTATGCATCTTTTATTCTCACAGTGCCCGAGTTCCAGGGTATGGCCTATAATATGGCTGGTTTCTTTTAGTATTCTTTCGTAATAAATATTTTTTTCTTGCATGCTCAACCTTTTCACAAAAAGGGGAAATTTTCCGGACTTTCTCTTTCTCAAGCCTCTTGAAAAATAATCCTCATTAAAATGTGGGTGAAGCCTTATTATAGAAACAACACCTATCTTTGGAAAAAGAGACGCAAGACCAAAAGTGTAATCAAGGTTTCCAGAAAACATATCACGGTCAAAGATTCCAATATTTACATTTTTAACTTCTTTGAGGGTGATATTATCAGTAATAAATTTCAGTACCTTTTTCCCATCATACTTTTTTTTGTCACAATTGAACAGGTATGAGGGAATTATTATATGTTTCGAAACAGTTACAGAGCTGTTAAATATTTCCGGGAGTCTTTTTCTGAGGAATCTTATGATGTTGTTGTTTATATCGTTTAATATAAGTATATTTATATTCCTGTCCATTTTAATATTTTAAACCAGTCTTTTTTGATTTCCAATATATAGTTTAATCCTGGAAATTTCTGTATT
>JAGYMN010000199.1 GCA_018400395.1 Actinomycetota bacterium | reverse complement strand
GTGCCCGCCTGCTTTTATTTGAACGGGAGTAAAAATAGATAATTACACCGGAATAGCTGCTATTTATCCCTTCATTAACTCAAAATATTACCACTTTTTATATAATTTTACATTAAGTTATAAATATTTCTCTTATCTCCTTCTTCTCCGGTCTGTTTTCATAACTAAGAAGTCATTGAACAAAGGGTTGGCGGGGTGCTGAAGCGGTTTTGCCCTTAGAGGCCATGTGTGTCCGGTAATGGCGCCTGTGCCTTTACACTGTTTTTTCAATCAGATTTTTTAAGATAAGATCGTCTTTTTGTATAGCCACAAAGTTCGGTCCTATAAAATCTTCATATTTAAACTTATAGTGCCTGAATTTAACAGTCTTTGGAAAGACTTTTCCAATAATATATCCGTACTGTTCAAAAAACTCATAAAAATCAAGCAGTAACTTCCTTGTTGTGATATTTATATAGCCATATTCAAACTGAACCATTCTTATCTGCTTTTTTTCGAAGGCCCTGCTGAATCCTTTAAGCGCTTCATATTCGGCGCCTTCAAGGTCAAGTTTTAAAAGATCAATATAATCTATGTTATTTTCTTTCATAAAACCATCACCGGTGGCCATATCTATTGAGACGGAGGCTTTTCTGTTATAAGGTAGGCCTTTAATGTCATAAATAGATGAATGAGTATGCGATGGGAAAATATTTATTTCTTTTTTTGTATCAGATGAGAATAAACCTTTCATCACCGGTTTTATAGGTACTGTGTCTTTGGTATTCTCTTTCAGCATTTTGAAAGTTTCTTCCACAGGTTCAAATGCATATATTATGGCATCAGGACAGATACTGTTGACCATCAGTGAATATTTACCTATATTGGCACCTCCGTCAATAACAAGTGTTGGTGATAATTTTGTCAGCTTGCGAAGAAGTGTCAGTTCCCCGTTACTGTAAATATCATGGTTTCTGTTTTCATAGAACCTGTTCATGGCTATCCCAAAATCGCCAAGGGCTCTGAAGAATCTGTTATGTGTATTTTTCTTGAAAATTCTCTTAATGGACATTCGTTATCTTTTTAATTACTGTCTCTTAAATAGTACTTATAGGTTGCAAGAGCTCTCTTCCGGGCAAAGCCGTGATCTACAACAGGGTCGGGGTAATCCGTGGTATTCATTTCCGGCACCCAACGATTAATATATATGTTATCCTTATCAAATTTTTTGGCCTGTAGTAAGGGGTTGAATACCCTGAACCAGGGTGCGGCATCGCAACCTGTGCCGGCGGCCCACTGCCAGTTGCCGTTATTTGATGCCAGCTCATAATCAAGCAGTTTACCGGCAAAATATCTTTCTCCCCATCTCCAGTCACATAAGAGATGTTTACACAGGAAACCGGCGCATATCATCCTTACCCGGTTATGCATAAATCCTGTTGCATTAAGTTGCCGCATGCCTGCATCAACTATTGGATATCCTGTCCTGCCCATGCACCACCTTTCAAATAGTTCATTATCATTGATCCATTTGATCCTGTCATACCCTGGCCTGAAACTATTATTCACAACATGCGGGAAGTGATATAATATCTGCATAAAGAATTCTCTCCATATCAGCTCGTTCAGGTATGTTCTGTTAACCATAAGTGCTGTTCTGACAAGCTCCCTTATGCTTATGGTGCCAAAGCGAAGGTGTACCCCTGCGTAAGTTGTGGCATCAAGTGCAGGGTAATCCCTGTGTTTATCATAATCAGCAATATTGCCGGCTGAGAAACTTCTTGCCTTTATCGGGGATTCTTTGAAGCCCAGGGATTCCAGTGACGGCAATTTACAGGATATGCGGACAAGATTACCCAGCTTACCGGATGAATCAAATATTTCCGGCATTCCATTACGTT
>JAGYMN010000198.1 GCA_018400395.1 Actinomycetota bacterium | reverse complement strand
AAGTAATAAAAAAAGCGATTACGCCACACAATAAATAGGACTCGGTCTGCAAGACCTAGCGAGGTGTCGGTATTGGACTATATCTGCCGGACATATCCTCCCCCAAATAATTCAGCCTTTGAAATTACCCCTAAAACCCGGTCCCCCCCTGGATCCCGGAAACGAATAAAGGGACTATTCTTAAAGAAATATATTCAAATAAAAATGAAATGAATTCAGCTTTGATAGCTTTTCTTGTTCACTATATGCTATATAAAAGACATGGTGGGCTTAGAAAAGAACTAAATGTAAAAACACCTATGCAGGCTATTGAAAAATGGTTTGATATGAAACCGGAAATTTTTAAACAAACACCAGTGGAATTCAAAAATAAAATTTTAACATTGAAAAATAGTAATGAACCAGGTTTTCATAAACAAACAACCTTGTGAAACTTGACACTTAAATACAAATCTCCTGTCGGTAAAGATATGATAAACAAAATGAAGCCCTTTTCTGGTAGCAAACCGCTTCCAACTTTTACCACTATAAGTTCTGTTGCCGTTGTTGTGGGAATAGTTGTGGGCACAGGTATTTTCCGACTGCCTTCCATTGTTGCAAATAATTCGTCCAATGAACTTCAATTTATACTTTTCTGGCTGGGCGGTGGCTTTATCTCACTCATTGGTGCCCTTTGCTACGCAGAACTGGCATCATCCAATCCTGATTCAGGAGGTGAATATCATTTTCTCAGCAAAGCCTTCGGCCCTGCAATGGGGTTTCTTTTTACATGGGGAAGAATGACAGTGATACAAACAGGATCAATTGCTCTGGTAGCATATATTTTGGGAGATTATGCCTCTCTTATTCTTAATCTGGGTCAATACAGTTCCGCCATTTATGCCGCCCTCACTGTCATATTGTTTACTGGCTTTAACATAATGGGCACAAAGCATTCCAGAAAAATACAAATGGTATTTACATCAGTTATTATTCTCATATTGATTATCATATCCGTTTCAGGATTTGTCTTAGTGTCTCCGGCAGATATACCTGACACAATCTCAACAAACGGGAACGGTTCCATATTCTCGGGAGGGACAGCAGGTATGGCTATGATATTTGTTTTACTGACCTACGGCGGATGGAATGAAGCTGCATACCTCTCCGGTGAGCTCATAAATGTCCGCCGAAATATCATAAAGGTCTTGATTGCAGGAATCGCTATTATTACCAGTCTTTATATTCTTGTGAATGTGGCATACCTGCATGTACTTGGACTCGAAAAACTGAAAAATTCCCAAACCGTAGGAGCCGACCTTACCGAAAATATTTTTGGGGCCGAGGCTTCATTTATCGTTACCTTTATTGTTATTGTAGCAGCTCTCTCAACTGCCAACGCTACAATTATAACAGGCGCCCGAACAAATTATGCATTGGGCAGGGATTTTAAGCTCTTTAATTTTATGGGTAGGTGGAATCTCAGGAAAAATACACCTGCCAACGCACTGTTGATTCAGGGTTCAATTACACTTTTGCTTATTTTTATTGGTGCATGGTCCAAAAGGGCAGTGGAAACAATGGTGGATTACACAGCACCGGTTTTCTGGTTTTTCCTTTTACTTACAACAACAACACTTTTCATATTCCGCCAAAATCGTAAGATACAATATCTGCCGTATAAGGTCCCGCTATACCCGGCAACACCAATACTTTTCCTTATTGTTTGCGGTTACATGCTCTATTCAAGCCTTGCCTTTACCGGAGCAGGGGCCCTTATCGGTGCGGCCTTCCTTGTTGCTGGTATTCCTGTGTACCTTATTATTTTAAAGCATAATAAAATGTATATTATATATCACTGTTATCCGACTAAATTTTTAAATCGGTTTTTTTTATTCTGTATAGCCCATAAACAGGGCATTGAT
>JAGYMN010000197.1 GCA_018400395.1 Actinomycetota bacterium | reverse complement strand
TTAAATTTTAAAACTTATTGACAAAACCATATAAATATTATAATTTTGGAAAGTGGCGGTGGATCTCCATGGCTGGAGTTATATTAACTCAATGATAGAATATATAAGAGACCAAAAAGAGATGGGAGCAATATGAACGGAAATTTAACTTTAAGCGAAGCAGTTGATAAGCTTACCAGGGAGCCGCTGGACCAGCTTAAGAAATCTTTAATGACTTTCGACCGTGGCCTTGCAAAGGATTCTATAAATAAAATCATCGAAGAGGGAATAGATCCCAATACTGTTTTGGAAGTAGTGACTGCAACCATGAAGGTTGTCGGAGATGCATTTGCCAGTGAGGAGATTTTTCTTCCTGAATTGTTTGCGGCAGCAGATACAATGCAGACAGTAATGCCGGATATAGAAAAAGAAATTGAAAAGAAGGGAAGCAATAGAGAAAATATTGGTACAGTGGTCCTGGGTACAGTAAGGGGCGATATTCATTCTATCGGCAAGACAATGGTAGGGACACTGATGACTGCCAGTGGTTTTAAGGTATATGACCAGGGCATTGATGTAAGTTCAAAAAAGTTTATGGAGGCTATAAGAGAATATAAGCCGGATATACTGGCGCTTTCGGCCCTTCTGACTACTACTGCCTATGAACAGGAAAATGTTATAAATATGCTAAAAAAAGAGGGTTTGAGGGAAAAGGTGAAGATAATTGTCGGCGGTGGAGCTGTAACCCAGGAATTTGCAGATAGTATAGGAGCCGACGGGTATGAATCGTCAGCACCCGGGGCAGCTGAACTGGCAAAAAAAATATTAGGAATAAAGGAAGATTAGAAATGGCATTAAAAGGTTATAAGAGAAAATTTAGACCGTTAGAGATTCTTTCCGGAGAAGAAGTCGAAGCTATCCACGCAGCCTCCATAGATATCCTGAAAGAGACAGGGGTTAAATTTGAGAGCAAATGGGCCCTGGATTTTCTTGAGAAAAATGATTGTATCGTTGATAGGGACAGAAGTGTGGTCAGGTTTCCGGAAGGTCTGGTGGAGGAAAGCGTACGCAGGGCCCCCAGCGTTTACAGGGTTAAGGCCAGGGAAGAAAAATATGATGAAGTATACTGCAAGGATACGGTATATTTTCAGGATGCACCTGCGATGAATACCATTGACCTTGATGACTATAGTACAAGGACCCCCACAAAGTCAGAGTATATAGATTATGTAAAAGTACTTGATGCCCTTGATACGGTGCATAATCTGTCATCATATCCATATTTTGGAGTTTCGGGTGTCCCTCCAATAATGGCAATGCCGGAGCTTATGGCCATAAAGTTTAAATACACAAGCAAATTTCACCAGAGCCCTTATGCAGAGGATAATGAGATATTTAGTATAAAGATGGCAAAAGCTGTGGGAATGGAGATCATGGGGAATATCAGCCAGGCTGCTCCCCTTACCTGGTTTGATAGCGCAGTAAGCAGTGCAAGAAGATTTATCGAGGCCGGATTCCCTGTGGTCCAGTGTTCGGGAAGCACCTTTGGTGCTACCGCACCTGCTACCATTGCCGGGGCCGTTGCAAAGACAAATGCGGAACACATGTCAATGATTGTCATGGTGCAGCTTATAAACCCCGGGCACAGGATACTTCTATGGGATCTGGACTTTCCCCAGAATACAAGGACGGGAGCCCCTGCTTTCGGGCAGATAGGGACTTCAATTGGCTGTTCGATGTTCAATCAGATGTGGAGGCATTACGGGATACCTGTGGGTAATGCTACAGTAGGTTTTGTCAACTCTAAAATACCGGATTTCCAGGGTGCATATGAGAGGACAATAGGGACACTTACATCAGCGTTGACCGGCTGCAGCCTTATACAGCTGCATGGCTGTGTGATGGGCGAGCTTTCAGGCCACCCCGTACAGG
>JAGYMN010000196.1 GCA_018400395.1 Actinomycetota bacterium | reverse complement strand
TTCTGTTTACCTGAACTGTTCCCAGGGGTGTCCTGTAGTTACCCTGGTTATAGACTGATGCGCCCGGAAAGGAAACGCGGTGACTGGATCCTATAAGAAAAATATTATCATACTGTGCACCACCGGGGATAGCCCTAAAAGCAGCTGCAGCCACTGTGCCTGAAAACACATATCCTGCATGAGGGGCTATCACAGCCCTCACTCTTTCCCCTTTCTTCAGGCTGAAAGAGCTCAGTTCTGAGGCTTCATCAAAGTGTTTATCCACTGTTGCAATCAATTCTGATTCAGCAGCCGGGTAAAATGATCCGGCCACAACGGGTTCCCTGTCATGTGATTTTTGCTGGCCTGAAATATTCATGGTCATAAATATAGTTATCAGAAACACAAATACATATGTATTATGCATGCATTTTATTTTTTTATTTATGCGAACGCTTCACAAGGTAAAGATCCGTTTCATAAACGAAATCTTTTCGGATAATAAAAGTAAGAAAACAGAAGCAGAAAGTAAATACCCTGCAGGTATTTATCAGATAAGTATCAATTTTTGCTTTAGCCTGGCACCCGTGTGATCAGTGCCAAAGATTTTAACTCCCAGGCTTACGGTTGCTTCATTAACAACATCCAGAACAGGCGCTATGGCATCCTGCATATCCTGTTCCTCCATTTCATCAAATTCCTCCATATCGAAATAAAGGTTTATAACCAGTAGTTTTTCACGGTCGTTTATTTTCGACAGTATCCTTATCATGCGGGCCATCCAAATTGAGGATGCTGTGTTGAAATACATAAGATCAAAATGCAGATTGGTCTCCTGTTTGGGGGATTTGATGTATTCCTTTAACCACGAAATAGCAGGCTCATAGGTTTTTGTGGCATTCTCCGGTATTGATTTCCCTTTTAATACCAGCTGGCCGGTCCGCTGATTAAAATTTATTTCAGGTGTCTTTTTAGTATCTTTAATATATAATTTCGAGATGCTCATCGGTATTTATGGAATGAATATTATTAGTTATTAGCTTATTGTCAAAAATATCCATTTTTTTTCACACATTATTTATTGTTCGTCAAAAAGATTGGACTGTAGGTCAAATATACGGTACATTTGGTATAAAGATTAATAAAATTTATACGCACTGCAACCAAAACCTCTTATCCTAAAATATATTATCTTTGCAGGCTGATACAGGATTAAAACCAATGGAAAGAAAGCTGATAATAAACCTTGAGAATGCCGTTAAAGAGCTTTACGGTAAGGCTCCTGATATTTCAAAACTTCAAATCCAGGAAACGAGAAAGGAGTTTGAGGGGGATATTACTGTGGTTGTTTTTCCATTACTTCAGTATTCGGGAAAATCACCGGAGCAGACCGCAAGGGATATAGGCAATTATATAGTGGATGCCAATCCGGGTATTGAGAGTTTTAACGTCGTAAAAGGGTTTCTCAATCTCCGTCTTAATAACAAGTCCCTTTTGCAAGCGTTTAACAGGCTGGTGCAGTCCGGGAAAATGAAATTTTTACCAGGTGATGAGGCGGGACCGGTTACACTGATTGAATACTCGTCGCCCAATACCAATAAGCCTCTTCATCTTGGACATATAAGAAATAACCTGCTGGGTTATTCACTATCCAGGATACTGAGCTCTTGCGGACACAGGGTTTATAAAACCAATATTGTCAATGACAGGGGAATTCATATATGTAAATCCATGCTTGCATGGAAGTTGTTTGGTGAGGGTAAAACACCTGCCGGCACAGGCCTTAAGGGTGATCATTTTGTAGGTAAATATTATGTTGAGTTTGAAAATGCTTACAGGAAAGAGATTGAAAAGCTTACAGCTGAAGGATTGACGGGTGAGGAGGCCGCCGAAGGATCCGTGCTGATGGCTGAAGCCAGGGAGATGCTGAGAAAGTGGGAGGCAGGTGAT
>JAGYMN010000195.1 GCA_018400395.1 Actinomycetota bacterium | reverse complement strand
CTATTTTAATAATTATGGAGGACCTGAGGTAGACTGGATACTTGCAGGTGCGACTTACGAATGTATGAGTGGAGCTGGAACATGCTATGCAGTGGATTGCCTGGATTATCACTCATTATGTGAATTTGTTCCTGCAGATTAGTTTGAGGTTGTTCAATTTATGGTAAGTAATACAGTTCTCTGGTGACTTAGATAATCCGGGACTCATTTACAGGTTACTTGTATCAATAATTATGGTAGATATTAGAGAATATAGTATCAATGAAATACAGACTGCTTTTAGGCTTACTACTCATGGTTTCCACATCTGTTGATTCACAGGACAGGCTCCGGCCTTTGTTTGAGTCAATGGATGCACTGTGTTCGAATATTCCCGCGGACAAAGTATTTCTGCATACTGACCGTAATCTTTATTATCCGGGTGATACAGTTTACTTTCAGACTTACGTTGCAAACAGGTTCAACGGGGAGTTTAAGACCAGGAGCCATTCATTATGGACATTATTAAGCGGTCCAGAAGGTGAGATTATCGACAGTGCCCGTTTCAGGATAAAATTTTCCCAGGCCCCGGGATGGCTGCTTATACCGGATAGAGCTAAGCCGGGGCTGTATAGGCTGAATGCCTTTACAAGCATTATGCAGAACTATGATCCGTCATGGGCCTGGTCAATGATGGTAAAGGTTAAGGACCCTGACCGTGAAAAGCTTACATATGAATATCAATTTGATAAGGATGCTTATTGTTCGAATGATACTGTTGAGCTGAGCATGCAGCTTAAAAACAGCGATGGTAAGTCCTTAAAAGGCACAGCTTTTAGCTATGGTACAGTAATTAATAACAAAACAGAAAGCGTATACCGTGCAAAGACTACCGGCGAAGGCAGGGCTTTGATGAGGATTTACCTGCCTGATTCACTGCACAAAAAAGAAGTATACCTTCAAATCTCCCTCGACAAAAACCTGGGAGAAATGAGTATTGAAATACCCCGGCATCCGGAAGAACCTGCTATCAGCTTCCTGCCTGAAAGCGGGTACCTGGTTTCCGCTTATAAACAAAGAATGGCATTTAATGCTTTAAGTCAGGATGGCAGGCAATTATACCTGAGGGGAGTAATAAAGGATGATCAGGGTAATATTATTGATTCTGTGTGTTCCGGTAAGTATGGGCCGGGGGTGGTGGAATTTGTGCCTGAAAGGGGCAAAAATTACCATGCTGAGTTCAGCGATTATCCCAGAGAGCATTTTCCCCTGCCTGCTGTAAGAGATGATTATCCATCGATCAGGGTCAATAAGGGGGAAGGGTTTCTGTCGGCAGACCTTCTGGGTAACTATTCTGATGAGACATATTATTTAACCCTTAGCAAAAATTTCAATATTCTGGCTCTTGCCGAGTTGAGACCGGACAATCAAGAGAGGAGAGTTCATATTCTTACGGATTCCCTGCCGGCAGGGATGGCGCGGCTTACTTTATTCGATGCTACACTTAGAGCTGTAGCTGAAAGATGTGTTATTATTCGCCGTGACAGTGCCCCCGGATACAGTATTACGCCCGAATTTGAATATTATTTACCTGCGCAGGAAACTGAACTAAAGATAGAGATTATTAAAAATTCAATGAAGAGAGTCACCGGAATATTCTCCATTGCTGTGGTTGATTCATCATCCGGCCTCAGTCCTCATTTATTCCTCCGCAGTATTGAAGATGAGTTTCTTTTCGGGAAGGAGTTCTGCGGGCGTGTGCCAGCCCATATAAAAAGAAGGGGATTATCGGATCTTAATGCTGAAGAACTGGAAACTATTTTATTAACTTATGGCTGGAGCAGGTTTAATCGTGAATATCAGGGGGCAGTACAGAAATCCGGTATTATTGACTATGACAGGTACTTTATCGATATCGATTACCGACGCTTATCTGGCGGAAGGAGAAATAAACACCCGGAGAGAAAGCCGGTATCTGTTC
>JAGYMN010000194.1 GCA_018400395.1 Actinomycetota bacterium | reverse complement strand
TACTGACTGGTTCTCTTCAATTGAGTCTTTTAGTTTTCTAGTGCTCCTGCTATCAAGTTCGTTGTACCAGAACAGCGGTACTGCACACCACGCATTTTTTATATTTTTATTTAAAAGCTCTGCCATTTTTACAATATCATTCGTACCACTGTAACACCTGAGCAAAGGGTAATTTCCGGTCCTTGAAGCTTCAAATATCTTCCTGAAATCTTCTTCACTTCTAATTGGAACCCCGCCTGCGCCGTTCTGGCCGGGGTCCATCTTTTCAGGATGGAAGAAAAATTCCTGTGTATTTTGATCAGGACCTATTGAAATAACATCCAGAGTCCTGCTTTCGGCCAGAATTTTTATTCCTTCGAGTGTCTCTTTCAGGTCTGGCCTTCCAAAATGATGCCTTATGATCGGGAAAGGTTTTTTATATTCAATTCTTTCCTGAAGATTGCCCGGGGGCACTATATCTTTCCTGCTTATTTTTTCCTTTTTCAAGTATCCCTCAACTTGCTCTACTCCGTCCTCTCCAGTAAATATCCTGCTGAATATACCTGACTTTTCGGCTATTGCCGCAACGGGCTTTGTGGTTCCAAGAATAAATTCTATTTTTTTAAGTGAATTATCTTCATTTATTTTTTTCTTCAGTTCCTCCAGGATGGGCGAGACGCTTTCTGGCGATAATCTGTAACTTATTGCTGCTATATCCGGCGAATAATCTTTTATTTCTAAAACAAGATTTTTTATCCTCATTGCAGGGCCTGCAAATTTTATTTTGTAACCAAGTCTTTTTGCAATACTTAAAAAATTCAAAACTCCTGCTATATGGACACAACTGCCAACGCTTGCACCCAGTATTTTTTTCATCAGCCTTCTACCTCTTTCCACTTATCAATAATTTCCTGATTTCTTCTATTTTCATATCTTCTATCCCCAATCTTGAAAAATTCCTGCCTTCTTTTCTGAAGTCCTTTTTGAATATCGAATCAGCTATATATATGAGTGAATCCATAACAGGAGTCTCCACACCTGTAAATCTACCAAATTCTGATATTGGTACCAGGCTCATAGGCACATCTTCCGTTATATACCTTACATTTGTTGTGCGCGGAGCCATTATGCCAACATATCCTGGATTGCTGTGTATGGCATCAAATAAACTGTCTTCTACGACATTATAGGCCATTGAAAGCCAGTCTATAGCACTGTATATGTTTTCACACTGCAGAGCCTCTGCAACATTGACCCTTTCCTTATCTACTGTTTCCAGTATCCTTGCCACCGATTGCGTAACACCTTCTATATAAAATTGAAAATTACCCAGAGTGGATTCTATCCTTGACGCATTCAATATGGTAATAGAAGGATGAAAAACTGCACCCATGTTATTAAAACTGGTCTCCAGGACGCTGGAAGCTTCTATAAACTCCGGGAAAGCCTGATTTAATTTCTGAACAACCTCTTCAGTTTTTTCAGAAGGTATAGATGCAACTGGTATTGCCTGCTTTATCCTGAATATCCTTGCTGTTGCCGGTCCCATACCTCTGCTTGCATAAATAAAAGTCTGTGCTTCAGCAACCACTACATCTCTTTCATTTCCATTATCACGTAAAACCTGCAAAAATTCGATTGCTCCACAGGTCCTGCCCGGATTCAGTACTACTATCTGGCCGTCTTTTAAAAAGGGGGCGCATTTTTCTGCTATCGGCCTGTGGCCATTTGCAGGAACAACCACCATTATTATATCTACTCCATCCACAGCTTTTTTTATATCATCTGTAACAACGTCAAGTCTACCAAAACCTTTAACCTCACCTTCAAGCTCTATCCCCTTCATTTTTATAATAGGTCTTATCCTGGAAAGTGTCCGGTTGTAAAGGCTAACTGGAAATCCTTTTATTGCTATATGAGCAGCAAGTGCTTTCCCTCCGTGCCCTGCTCCGAGAACTGCAAATCTTAAATCCCTCATCTGTG
>JAGYMN010000193.1 GCA_018400395.1 Actinomycetota bacterium | reverse complement strand
CTGGGCAGACTGCTTTAACACATTTGATTTCAGGCACGGGCCAAGGGCTGTTGTAGATAAGAATTCCCTGGTAATTATCATCCTGTCCGACAATGCCCTTGAACATGAACTCAAATTGGCACAGGAAATTTCTTCACAGGGGGGAAATTTATTAATACTGGGCGATAAAGTTCCAGGAGGATTTTTTAATATAACTGATAATATTGTTGAAACAGGAATCAATATAAATGAATGGGTGAGGGGAGTATTGTTTTTGCCGGTAATACAGTTAATAAGTTATTACAGGGCATTGAGCAGAAATTTAAACCCGGATTCACCTGAAAGTCTGACTTATTTTGTTGAAATGTAGCTTGTTAAAAAATAAATTACTGGAGAGTTCAGTCATATTTGACTGTAAAAAATATTTAAGAAACTTCTTTGAAGGATAAAAAATATTAATTTTTTATAAGCAATTAAACATTAAGGAAATATATGAAAAACTATAGTACAGGTATAAAAATATCGGTTGCCGGCAGTCCTGAAACAGACACAGGTCAGAGGACCTCGACACTTGTCGAACAGGTTGCAAACCTGGAAAACATGCAAATAAAAAGTTTGTATAGTCCGGATATGGACAATGCCAGATTAATTCTGGGAGAAGCAAAATTAAGTGAAAATATTGCAGCAGCTGGCCTGGAAGAATTTTTAAGTATTGATTCTGATGTAATACTGGTTACTGAATCAAATACAGAGATTGCTGCAGAGCTGGTATTTAAGTCCTTATCCAAAAAGAAAAATGTAGTCAATATGAATGCTGCTTCGGAAGCCCTGATAGGAGATTATTTTAAAGATCTTTCAGAAAACAGCGGTGTAATATACAGCGTAGGTGCCGGAGACGAGCCGGCTGTTACCCTGGGTCTGATCAATTATTGCAATAAGTTAGGGCTGGAAGTGATTTGTGCGGGCAAAGGGAAAAACAATCCTTTAAATGTTTATTCCAAACCGGATGATTTTAATGAAAAATCAGCCGGACTGGGAGTCAGCCGGCAGGGCATAACTTCTTTTGTAGATGGGACTAAAACCATGCTTGAGATGGCAATTCTTTCCAATGCATCAGGCATACCCATAGATAAAGATGGGATGCATGGACCGGAGATAAACCTGGAAGATTTAACCGGTACACTGATACCGAATAGCGATGGTGGAATGCTGGGAAAAACTCCGGCCATTGATTATGTGATAGGGGATGTGGCCCCGGGCGTATTTACTATTTTTACATCAAGCCAGGATTCAATAATAAGGGAGCTTGATTATTTAAAGATGGGAAAAGGACCCTATTATATACTGTATACCCCTTACCATCTGGGAAATATAGAGTCGCCTATTTCAATCTACGACATAGTCTTTGATAATAGGGCAACCATAAATGTAAAGGATAAAATAATTACGGAAGTGGCAGCAGTTGCTAAAAAGGATATATCACCCGGGGAAAAGCTGGACAGGATAGGGGGGTATTGTTTCGCAGGAATTGCAATGGAAAGTAGCAAAGCCATAAGGGAGAAATACCTGCCACTGGCTCTAGCTGAAAACAGTACTGCAAAAAAAATTATAAAAAAAGGAAATATGTTAAAGTTAAAAGACGTAGAAGTTGATAAAAGCACTATTCTTTATAGTATTTATAAAATACAAAATAAAAATAGGGAAACGTAAATAAGTCAGTATTTCCAATAACGAAAATCATCATTTTCGTTAAAATTCAACTTTCCCTCTATGACTATCCCGGCCTTTAACGCTCTAGGAGCCTGTCCGAGAATAGAAATTAATTGGGTATAAGCCTATAAACACATAGCAATAAATAAACAAATATGTTATAATAATTGACAGTTATTCAAACATAATTGTTACAAGGAAAGATTACATGCCAGTACCATTTAAAGAAGACCCCAAAGAGTTTAGAGGTAGAAAGCTATTTGCCCAGAACGTATTTGATCT
>JAGYMN010000192.1 GCA_018400395.1 Actinomycetota bacterium | reverse complement strand
TCTTATTGTTTTATTAACTTATAGCAAACAAAAATTTAATAAAAAATATAATACATATAATATGGCTACATTTGAATACAGGGCAAAGAACAGGAATGGCGAGATATTGACTGGTTCACTGGATGCAGCAAACGAAGATGCACTTATATCAAATCTAAAGGATCAGGAGTTGTTTGTTCTTGATATAAAGAGGCAAAGGGATCAACAGGAGAAAGGTCTTTCTAGAAATATAAAGCTTTTTGAAAGGATAAAGACCAGGGACCTGGTAGTTTTTACCAGACAGTTTTCGACTTTGATTATTGCAGGGATGTCTCTAATAGAATCCCTTGTGGTCCTGGAAAAACAGACGACCGGTGATAAGTTCCGGGGAATAATATCCCAGGTAAGAAGGGATATAGAATCAGGATACAGCCTTTCTGAAGCAATGTCCAAACATAAGATATTTTCAAGATTATATATAAGTCTTATAAGGGCCGGTGAGACAGGAGGTGTTCTCGATGAATCCATGGAGAACCTTGCGGATTTCCTTGAAAAAGATGAAAAGGTCCGCATGCAGGTAAGAAACAAGACTGCATACCCAAAATTTGTACTCGGTTTCGCTTTAATAGTAACCCTTGTAATAATAATTTTTCTGGTGCCTACCTTCGAAGAGATATATGCTGATCTTGGTGCAGAGCTTCCTGTAATGACAAAAGCAGTTATCCGGGTGGGAAACCTTTTTCAAAATGTATTTTTCTATATCATTATAATAGCAGTAATAGTCGGAGGAAGATTTATTTTCCGCAAGTACAGAGAGACTCCCAATGGAATGAAAACAATAGATACTATAAGGATAAATATACCCAAGATGGGAGAGGTCATAAAAAAAATGGCACTTTCCAGATTTGCCAGATATCTGGGAACGCTGCTTACTGCAGGGGTTCCAATATTATCTGCCCTTGATATCGTTAAAGGTGTTACTGATAATGTGCTAATAGACAATGCAATCGGAGATATTAAGGAAAACATAAGAAAAGGTGAAAACATTTCAGGGCCTATGTCAAAATATACGATATTTCCGCCAATGATGGTACAGATGACTGCTGTAGGTGAGAGAACAGGAACACTGGACACAAATCTTGTAAAAGTATCTGATTTTTATGATTCAGAAGTAGAAAATTCTATTGAGATACTACTGACCATACTTGAACCTATTATGCTAATGGCTGTAGCATTGCTGGTTGGGATAATCCTTATTTCTATGTACCTGCCGCTTTTCAATATATACCAGGCAATGTAAAAATGAATAAAAAAACAACAAATTTTGATCCAAAACGATTTGAAAAACTACCTGTAGAAGAACTGATTGAGATTTACAGCAAGTATAACAGTTCAGAGATCCTGGAACTGATAATCAGTAAGAATAAAAAACTTGTATACAGGATTGCTGCCAGGTTTAAAAATTCAAATCATGATTTTAAAGATCTTATCCAGGTAGGCTTTACGGGTCTTTTAATTGCAGTAAACAGGTTTGATGTCAAACAGAGAAACAAATTTTCTACTTTTGCATATTACTGTATAAAAGGGGAGATCCAGCATTACATAAGGGATAATAATCCGGTAAAGATTCCCAGGTGGTTATGGCGTATAAATAATATTTTCAATGATTATGTAAGAAAATTTAACATAGAGAATAGCCGTTATCCAACAAAAGAAGAGATATCAAAAGGAATAAATATATCAATTGAAAGTATTGACGAGATTCTAAGAGCCAGGGAAGCTTCATTATATAATTGTTCAATTAGTTTTGAGGAGGATAAAGGGATAATTGATAAAAATATAATCAAAACCAGAGAACCAAGAGATTTTGAACTTATAATGGAGGATAAAATATTACTGTGGGATGCAGTTGATAAATTAAAGGGATTTAATAAAAGAATCCTTATTCTTAAATATGTCTTTGGTTTTTCACAGGAAGAGATAGGCAGAGAGCTTGG
>JAGYMN010000191.1 GCA_018400395.1 Actinomycetota bacterium | reverse complement strand
AGGAAATTCATTCATTTGCAGGCTATTGACACCCGGCAGCTATGATAATGAACATTCTATTTCAACTTGAGGACAACAATCGATGCGGCAGGAATCAGAGCCGTGAGGATATTACCATCCAGTTTTGCATCCCTAAATATCTCCGGTTTAACTTTATCGGGCTGATCGAAGGTGTTATGATCGCCAACATCAGCGGAAGTAAGTATTCTGCCGCTTACAAATGAAACATCCTGTCCGCGCAGATCAATTTCCAGTTCTGATGCTTCTTCCGGATGAATATTCACTATGGATATATGGATAATACCTTTGTTATCTTTTGAGGCTGAGGCGCTGAGGGTCGGGATTTTCTTACCTTCAAACTCATAATAACCTGCACTGAGCTCTGATGGCAGCAGTGTGGCATCATGATGCACGCTGTACATCTCGAAAATATGGTATGTTGGTGTAAGAAGCATTTTTTCATCATCAGTCAGGACAAGTGCCTGTAAGACATTAACTGTCTGGGCAATATTTGCCATTCTTATCCTGTCGCATCTTTCATTAAAATAGTTAAGGGATAAACCAGCCACAAAAGCATCGCGCATGGTGTTTTGCTGGAAGAGAAAACCCGGATTGGTACCAGGCTCAACATCATACCAGGTGCCCCATTCATCAACCACCATGGCAACCCTTTTCTGAGGATCATACCTGTCCATAATTGAAATATGGCGGTCAATAATATCTTCTATCCTGAGACAGCGGTCAAGCACGTTAAAGTACCTGCTTTCGGAAAAGCCTGTAGCCGGACCTTTACTTTCCCATTTCGTTGTATAGTGATGAAGTGATAAGCCCCACATCATCCAGTGTGGTATGTTCTTCATTAATGTCTCGGTCCAGTTATAATCCGAGGCATTGGCTCCGCCGGCAACCTTGCGGAGGCGCACATCACCATAATTTCTTGCATAGGTTGCAAAGCGCCTGTACAGGTCAGAATAGTACTCAGGTGTCATATTGCCGCCACAGCCCCAGTTCTCATTGCCAATGCCCCAGTATACCACTTTCCAGGGTTTGTCCCGACCGTTCTCACGGCGCATATCTGCCATAGGACTTACACCGTCGAAATTGACATACTCAACCCATTTTGACAGTTCATCAGGTGTTCCGCTGCCTACATTACCTACAATAACGGGTTCGGTGTCCAACTGCTCGCAGAGCTCAAGGAATTCATGAGTGCCGAAACTGTTGTCTTCGGTAATACCACCCCAGTGGGTGTTTATCATAGTGGGCCGCTCTTCGCGCGGACCAATACCGTCTGTCCAGTGATATTCATCGGCAAAGCAGCCGCCGGGCCACCTGAGATTGGGGATGGCCGTCTTCCTGAGGGCACCTACAACATCAGTGCGTATACCTCTTTTATTGGGTATTTCAGATTCTTCTCCCACCCAGTATCCGCCATATATGCAACGTCCCAGGTGCTCGGAGAAATGACCGTATATATGCCGGCTGATCTTATGCTCTCCCTGGTCTGCATTTATTACCAGCCTGGCTTTTTGCTGTGCACTAACGGTAAGGGTTAAGCCCATCATGGTAAAAATGATGACCCCTGTTAACTTATGCAAAGCGGTTTTACTGAAATTATTCTTCATTATCCTGAGTTTTACATTAAGTGAATCGATGTATACTTACCGGAAACGAAAATAAGAATTTTATGGGTTAAAAATACACTTATTCTTTGTTTATCGTTTAATGCATTAAGTTAAGGGTAAGGGAATGTCGATTATAAGTCAACCACCTACCTGGTTGTGTCCCGGATCTTTTCAGTCAACAGATTTTCTGAATTTATCAATACTTAATTTTTGGCCCATCACATACAGGATATCATCTTTTAGTATCTTTTCATCTGGGTTTATATTGATGATCATCTTGTCTCTTCTTGAAATACCCAATACATTTATGCCATATGTATTTCGTAAATCAATCTCTTTAAGGGATTTTCCAACGATTCTGCCATGATCAG
>JAGYMN010000190.1 GCA_018400395.1 Actinomycetota bacterium | reverse complement strand
TATAATATTCCATGTATACTGTCGAAGGTGCCTGAATACACAGGCACGCGTGAATATCCGGAATCAATAATCTGTTTGATAACGTCTCTGAAGGTTGATTTCATATCTATAGCCATGATATCTATCCTTGGCCTCATTATCTCCTTCGATTCTATATTGCCAAATTTGACTATGCCTTTAAGTATCTTTTCATCATCCCTGTTATCTCCTGAAGCCAGGCTTATTGCATGTGACAGATCACCTTTGCTCAGTCCCTGCTCTTTCTGGCCTGCTCTCCGTTTTATCAGCGAGCCTGACCGGATAAGAAAAGAGCTCAGGGGGCTGAATATTTTCCTGCACAGGTCGAGGGGTAATGCCATCAAGCAGCTGAAACGCACATTGGCTTTTGCTGCATATACCCTGGGTATTACCTCGCCGAAAAGAATAAGTATTGAAGTGATAATGATAATCTCCAGTAATAATCCGCTTAATCTGTTTTCGGAAGAGATTGAGAGCTGCTCATATATAAAGGCAGAAAACAGCACAATAGCAATATTAATAAAAGTATTGCATATTATTATTGTGCTTATTAATTCTTCCGGCTTGCCAAGCAGCCTGGTTATTGCTGCTGACCTTGATGATTTCTTTTTTGACAGCTCTCTTATATCATCACGGTCAAGGGAAAAGAATGCCACTTCCGAGCCCGAGATCAATGCCGAGCATAGCAGCAGCAGTAGCAGTACCGTAATCTCAATGATAATAGGAGTGGTCAATGCAGTGGTTTGTAATAACAGTATTTTCTGAAAGGGGTCAATGGCTTCCAATTGACAAACATTTGATTAACACTAAAAAGGCAGATCATCAGTTTCATCACCGGCACCGCCCATGGCATCCCCTTCTTCTTTTCCAAAAGGATTTTTATCTTCCGTGGTTGAATTATCTTTTGAAGCAGCTGACTCACCACCGGTGTCGCCGTAAGATGAGTCACTGCCCTCAGAGTCTGATGACTTAGTGTCAGAGCGGCGCCCCAGCATCTGCATATTATCGGCAATAATTTCGGTAATATATCTTTTATTCCCGTCCCTGTCGTCATAAGAACGGGTGCGTATCTTACCCTCTATAAAAAGCTGCGATCCTTTCTTGACAAATTTCTCTGTAACCTCCGCAAGGCCTCTCCACAGCACAACATTATGCCATTCGGTTGTGGTTATTTTTTCACCATCCCTGCTCCTGTAGGTCTCACTGGTAGCAAAGGGGAACCTTGCTACAGGTACATTAGTGTCAATATAGCGCACTTCAGGGTCCTTACCAACATTCCCTACTAAAATAACCTTGTTTACTGACATTATTATTAATTTTAAAGCTACGGTTTCAAAATGTAAAGTTAGTAAAAATAAAGCTTGTGACAATCCGGCGGCAGAAAATGCAATGTTTTTATTGCAGTCAAACGGCCCCAGGAAATAATATAAATAGCTATATTGTTTTCTATCCCAGTGGGGACTGCAGGGGAGGAGTTAATTGATTGACACTAGTTCAATGAGTTATGAATAAAAAAAATGAAAAAATATGTGGAGACGTTTCATTTATATCAAATAAAACTATACATTTGCAAAGTTATTCTGAAAAAATTCGAAAACATATAAATTGTTGAATTAAAACTCATTAAAATGACTAAAGCAGACATCGTTAACGAAATTGCCAAAAAAACTGGTATTGAAAAGGTAACTGTACAAAGAACTGTTGAAGAGTTCATGGATTCTGTCAAGGACTCAATGGTTGATGGAAATAATGTTTATCTGAGAGGTTTTGGCAGTTTTATAGTGAAGAAAAGAGCCAAGAAAACAGCAAGGAATATATCCAAGAACACTACCATAATTATTCCAGAGCACTTTATTCCGGCTTTTAAGCCTTCAAAGTCATTTATCAATAAGGTAAAGAACAATATTAAGTAGAAAATTTATGCCAAGCGGAAAAAAAAGAAAAAGACATAAGATGGCTACCCATAAGCGCAAAAAGCGCTTGAGGAAGAACAGG
>JAGYMN010000019.1 GCA_018400395.1 Actinomycetota bacterium | reverse complement strand
GGTTAATTGAAAAAGATATATCTTGTATTAATAATTTCAGCTGCTCTTATTGCAGGACTGGCAGCGGGTACATTCGGCCTATCAAGGTTTGTTGATGAAGATGCATCACTGCCCTTATTAAAAATAACCGGAGATGTAAGAAATGTAAAAAAAATAACCGGCTTGAATTCAATAAAAGACATGCAGGCAGGAGAAGGAAGCATCAAAAATAACAGGGTTGCTTATTTAAAACAGGTAATAGAATCGGCAGAACCTTTTTCTAAATATAATAGTGTGATAATTACTTCGTATGACGGCACTGCAGTCCGGCTGGATTACGATGATGTCAAAATGAGCCGCCTGGCTCTTGATCCACAGGATGGATGGAATGTTATGGATCCGGATCACCCTGCTGGAATCAGCATAGAGATGATAGAAGAAATAATTCTGGTGTCGCAAAATACAGATTCGTGCTATGAATACGGGATGGATATAATAAGTACTGATAAAAATATTTTAAGGATTACGCCCGGGCAGGCTTATGGAAAGACATCAGAGTATCTAAAACGTGAAGGGGATGTCTATACTGGGGGCAACGCGGGTGAGAGGCAAGCATCCATGTATTCAGTTGAAAAAATATTGAAAATAGAAGATCTTTTGGGATATGAAGTTTTCGGCAGTATTGTTGTAATGGGCAGGGACGGAAATATTTTGTATGCGGATCACAGCGGCTATATTGAACTCGAGGATAACCATTTCAATTATGCAGATAGTAGGGCTGAAGGGAAAATAGTCGGGGATACAGCAGGTATTATAATAGATGCGCCGTCCGGAAGTATAATGGATGCCTATCATGATTTAAAATATCACATACACCGTGGTGAAAAAGTGATGCTTATCATACTTGATGGGCTTGGCTATCACCAGTATATATATGCAGTTGATAACGGGTATATTGATTTTATGGCTGAAGCCAGCAGTGTAAAACCTGCTGTTTCTGTTTTCAGACCTGTTACGAATGCAGGCCTTGCCGCCATGTTCACCGGTAAGCCCCCTGCATACAGCGGCATAGATGACCATGATAAAAGGGAATCCCTCATCCCTACTGTTTTTGCTTCGGTTATAGAGGATAATACGAAAACACTGTATGTGGAAGGAGATATACAGATAATAAAGACAGAAATAGAACCGGAACTTAATACTGACCGTGACAGGGACGGCGACAGGGATGATGACATATTAGAGTACAGCATCAGCAATATGGATAAAGGATTTGAACTGATGGTTGTACATTTTCATTCAATTGATGATATGGGACATAACTTTGGTGATATTACCGGAGAGACCATGGATGAGATCAAGAGGCTTGACATGTATGTTAAAGAGCTTGTCTCTATGTGGGAAGGGTATGTAGTGGTAACAGCAGATCACGGGATGCATTCTACTGAAGATGGAGGCTCTCATGGAGAATTCCGCTACGAAGACATGATAGTGCCATATATTGTTTTTTGCCCCGGGGATAAAGATTATTTAAAAGAATAAAATCATGAAAAAGAAAAACCTGATTATTGTTATAACGGTTCTTGCAGTGCTTATTGCAGCGGTGGCAACAGCAGCCTTTTTAAATACGGGAAATATCAGACAGAAAAGGGAGCAGGAAAGCGGGGCCTATATAATTATCAAAAAAGGAGGAGAAGAGCTGGCAGAAATAGATATGGATAGTATAAGGCTTATGGGTGAGGTAGATTTTATGGCCGATCTTGATACCAGTAAAACGGGGCCGGTTAGTCATAAATACACGGGAGTCCCGCTGATCAGGGTCCTTGATTGGGTCGGTCTGGAGATATCTGATGGAAGTGCTGTAATAGTAAGAGCACTTGACGGCTATACGGTAGCTTTTGATATTTCTGAAGTCAAAGATAAAGATAATATATATGTAGCCTATAAAATAAACGGCCAGTATATGACGACAGGGAGCCAGGGAGGCTCCGGCCCTTTCCAGATAATTGTCAGGAAGGACCCTTACAGTCAGAGGTGGTGCAAATTTGTGATGGAGATAGGACTTGAATGATTTATCCGCTGGAAATAAAGAATCTAAGCTTCAAATATGCTCAGGAAGGCAAAAATATACTTAACGGTTTAAACCTTAAGATCAGCAGCAGCGAGATAACTGCGATAACAGGTCCAAGTGGAAGCGGTAAGAGCACCCTGTGTTACTGTATTATGGGAATTATACCCCATATATACCAGGGAGTACTGGAGGGGGATGTACTTATTTACGGAAGGCCGGTATCAAAAATGAAGGTATCCGAAATAGCGGTTAGTGCCGGCATCATATTTCAGGACCCGGATACCCAGCTTTTTTCACCAGCAGTGGAAGATGATATTGCTTTTGGGCCGGAGAACCTGTGTATAGACCGTAAAGAAATTGACAGAAGGATAGTAGAAAGTCTTGAGATGACCGGTATGCAGAAACATAGATTCTCTGATCCGGACAGGCTTTCGGGCGGGGAGAAACAATTAATAGCAATTGCTTCCGTGCTTTCACTAAATCCGGATATAATCATATTTGATGAAGCCATGTCCCAGCTTGATGAAAAATCAGCAGCAAGGGTAAGATCAATAATGGGGGGACTGAAAAAAAGTGGAAAAGCAGTGATTGCAGTAGAGAATGAATTAAAAAATCTGAAAATGGCAGACTGCCTGTATGTACTTGAAAATGGAGTTTTACATGAAGAAGAGATAAATGGTTAATTATATATGTCATCATTATCTGGAGGCCTTCTGGGATTTATAGAACTTAAAAATGTAGATTTCAGCTATGAGGGGGGCATGCCGGTCTTTGAAAATATAAGCCTTGTTTTTTCCGGCACCGGCTGCACTGCTATAACAGGACCAAATGGCAGCGGGAAAACAACCCTGGGTAAATTGATGATTGGAATCATAGAACCGCTTAATGGTTCGGTACTGCTTGAAGGAAAAAACCTAAAAAATATTACCCCTGGCCAGACAGGTCAAAAGATAGGCTATCTTTTTCAGAATCCCGATCTGCAGTTATTTACTCTGAATGTAAGGGATGAATTATCCTTTGCAGGCAGGTTTATGGGGCGCAGTGATGGTAGTATTGAAAGCGAAGTAGATGAAATGCTAAGAATATTTCAGCTCTCCAGGCTTCAGGACAGGATACCATTTAACCTGAGCAGGGGTGAGAGACAGAGGCTCGCACTTGCCTGCCTTATTATCAACAGTCCGGGTTATTTAATCCTTGATGAGCCCACCACGGGCCTGGACAGCACGGGGGAAAAAATGTTACTTGATCTTTTAAGGAGCCAGATTAAAAACGGAACAGGGCTGTGTGTTATAAGTCATGATAATGATTTTATAAAAGCTCTTGGCTGCAGGATAATCAGAATAGATAAGGGAAAGATTGTAGATAAAAATGTTTAAGAAACTGGATGTAAGGACAAAAATAATAATTGTTCTATGCATATCCACGCCGGCAGTACTAATCCAGGACCCGTATATACTTACCGCAGTGTTTGCCGTATCAATCCTGCTATCTTTATTTACGGGAAGCAATTTAAAAATGGTATTTAAGAAATTATCAAACGTCTGGTATATATTTCTGGTGCTTGTATTATTGCAGAGCATATTTTCAGGATCGGGTCAGAAACTTCTTTCAATTGGAGGATTAACCATATTAACAGCAGGGGGGATCATAAAGGGAGTAGAGTTTGTACTAAGGCTTATGATAATAATAATATCGGCTACAATTATGACCACTTCAAATCACAGAGAGATAATACAGGGCCTTAACCAGTTTAAGGTCCCATATGAAATATCTTTTATGGTATCAGTGGCCATAAGGTTTCTTCCAATGCTTTCTTCGGAGATAAAAAATACCCTTATAGCTGTACAGCTGCGCGGGATAGAAATAGAAAAGCTTAAATTTTTTAAAAGAATAAGCCTTTACAGGTATATCTTTTATCCTGTTTTGATAAATACGGTAAAAAAAGCCCAGGGGATATCCATTGCTATGGAAGCGAGAGCTTTCAGGGCCTATCCGTACAGGACAAGCTATCTTATCTTAAAATTCAGAGCAATTGATTATTTTATAATCCCGGTATCCTTTCTGCTCGCAATCTCTCTGATACTTTATTATTATTTTTTTGATTAAGGGGAAATTCAAATGAAAGCATTCTCGGTGATAGGGATCTCCGGAACAGGGAAGACAACAACTATTGAGAATATAATAGCAGAACTCAAAAAAAGGAAATATTCTGTAGGCTCAATAAAAGAGATACATTTTGACGGTTTTGCTATCGACGGCCCGGGTACCAATACGGACCGGCACAGAAAGGCAGGCTCCGAAATAGTAACCGCAAGGGGGTACCACGAGACCGATATTATGTTTTCATCAAAATTACCGTTAGAGGACATATTGAGGTTTTACGATAAGGATTTTGTGGTTATGGAAGGGGTTACGGATTACAATATCCCGAAGATCGCCTGTGCCGGCAGCGAGGAAGATCTTGAAAGAATAATTGACCGGAGTGTTTTTGCAGTATCCGGTAAAATATCATTAAAACTTGATAATTTCAGAGGTATACCTGCAATAGATCCTGTTTCAGATGCCTCCAGGCTGGCAGACCTTGTTGAAAAAAAAGTATTTGAGATATTACCTGATTTTCCTGCTGACTGCTGCGGAGCCTGCGGTTTTGACTGCAGGGAACTTTGCTGCAGGATCCTGGAAGGAAAATCTAAAAGGGATGATTGTATTATATCGGAATCAAATATAAAGTTGATTGTAGATGATAAAGAGATAGCAATGGTACCTTTTGTACAGGATATATTAAGAGGTACCCTCCTGGGCCTTATAAAGAATCTTAAGGGATACAGGAAGGGAAAGGCCATAAAGATTATCATAGGCGGTATAAGAGAATGAATAAAAAGGATAAAGAGTTTAGCGGATACAAGCGGAGTTTTGCTGTTTTTAAAAAATTTTATTCCAGGAAGAATTCTGTATATCTGGTCAGTAAAAAGGATGAAGAGCTGGAAGAATTTTATGTTCTGAAAATCTACAGGGGAAAAGACAGGATAAATAGGAGGGAGAAGGAGGAATTTTTCTTAAAAAGCCTGAGGAAATCAAGTATTAATGTTCCGGAAGTTTTAATATCAGAAGGTGACAGCATGCTTATAAGATATATTAACGGAGGCACAATTCTTGATATGCTGATTGATTTTGAAGCAGGGAAAAATGATGCTGGAAATACCTTCTACAGAGTAATTGATATTATAAATGATTTTTATAAATATTCTTTAGATATAAAAGGAAAGGGCTATATCCTCAGGGATATAAACCTCAGAAATTTTATTTATTCCAATGATAGAATATGGAGGATAGACTTTGAAGATTGCAGCGAAGGACGCGCTGAAGAGGATTTTGGCAGGTTTCTGGCTTTTATACTTACCTATGATCCGGTATTTACGGAATGGAAGATTTCAGAGGTTAAAAAGCTTTTAGAATATATATCAGTCAGGTTCGAATCAGATATCAATATGGTTACTGCAGAATTAAGGAAAGAACTTCAGTCAATAGAAAAAAGAAGGGAAGTTAAGGTACCATTCGGCAGGCTGGATAAAATAATATCGTTATAATATTTTTTTGAGATAGGGATTTCTTTTTAACAGAATTCCAACCATGAAGCTTAATGGAATACCTGTGCATGCGACTATGAAGAATTTAATTAAAGGGTGCAGGTCAGATGCTGACAGGTAAAATGAAAAGGGGACTATTATCAGTGGATGGATTAAAAAGGCTGCATAGGAGCTGTCGGAAAGGAATCTTAAAAACCTGTTTTGATAATCAAGCTTTTCTCTGAAAAAATATATTATGGTTATTGGCATACCAACACACAATATAGATTCCCATAATCCGTATAAAAATGCCTGCCAGTGTAGGCCTCCTGCAAGTATTGTTATGTCTGCTCCTGGAAATGCTTTGCTGTAAAAAATTATCACAGGCCAGGCCAGAACAGAGATTAACGATATCAGGGACCAGAATAATGCCTTCTGGCGGTTAATTTTTTCGAGCCAGTTATATTTATAAGCAAAAATGCCGGCGGCAAACATAAAAATATATTGAGGGGAAAAAGATATCTGCAGGTTGCCCATTGCTGTTCCAATCGGCCATTTTAATCTTATAAGGAAAGTAACCGTGGAAAGTACCAGAATGAATATCCATAATTTATAATTTTCCGGGAAATCAAGGTTTCTTTTCTGCCATATGTTTCCTGTTTTTTTTATTCTCTTTATAATTTCCAGCATAAGCGCAAAAGTAAAAGTGAATAAAAGAAGGACCTGTATAAACCATAGTGGACCGGTTTCAAGTATCACATTTTTAATAATCACATTTTTATAAAAAGTAAAAAAGCCGCTCCTTTCTCCCGTTACAGAGATTTTATGGATATAAAGTAGCAGAGGCCCTATAAAAATTATATAAAATAGAAGTGGGACACCCAGCCTTTTTAATCTGCCGTTTATAAAATGCCCTGGCCCCTTTTTTCTGTAAGAGGGCAGAATAAAATATGCTGATATCATAAATAATATTCCTATAAAAAAAGCCTGGCAGAAAGAGCTGAAGAAGCCGAGTATATATGTGGAGGCAATCCCTGACCTTTCATAATAATACCATAACCCTACAGGTCCATATGTGACAGAAACATGAACCAGGATCACCATGCCAATCAGCATTGTCCTTATATTATCGATGTACAATATTCTTTTTGGTATGCTTTCCATCTTTTTATAGATAACTATATATTTATAACGGCGACTTTGACAGAACTTAATATCAAATTAATATTTATATATAATAATATATCACAATATTTTTAGGATTATTGGACTGGAGAAATTTCCTGCTGCAGATTATTATAATATTGGATGAATTACTGGAAAGAACACAGTGAACGCTTCATTATTCTTTTATTTTAAAGTTTTTATTTAATAAGTAAATTATTTTACAGCTGTTTTAATGCCGGATATTAAAATGTTAGATATAATATGGTAATTGATATAGGTTCATTTATATAACCGCAGGAATTTATGAAGACATATCTTAAAATAATACTGGTGCTGCTTTCAGCTGTACTTACTGCTTTAAGTTTTTATGGTCTGGGATTTTTAGCCTGGTTTTCTCTCATACCCTATTTTTTAACTCTCTATTATTGCCGAGGCGTGGGAGAGAGAGTGTACCTCAGTTTCTTTTTCGGGCTTGTATTTTTTGCCGGTATTACTTTCTGGTTCACAAGTTACACCTTTGGACTGTGGATACCAATAATCGTTTTATTAAGCCTTTTCCCCCTTGTTTTTGGTCTGGCTTTTCATTTTATCTTTAAGATAAAGATACCTTATATTCAGCTTATGTTGATGCTGGCAGTGTGGTGTGCTATAGAATTTTTCAGATGCAGGACCTTTATGGCCTTCCCCTGGGGAGTTATGGCTTACTCGCAATACAATTATATTCCCATTATTCAGATTGCAAATATAACAGGAGTTTATGGATTATCAGCAGTAATTGTGCTGTTTAATTTATGTGCATCTCTTACTCTAAAAAATACTTTAAGAACAGGAAAGTTTAATTACAGATGTATTGGCTTTGCTCTTGCACTGGTACTGATAGTTTTTGCTTACGGAATCTTCTCAATTAATTCATTTGATATAGAAGAAATCGGCCAGGATGTAAAGAAACTTGATATTGCCCTTGTACAGACCAATATATCTTTTGACGATAAGTTTGAAAAAGATACCGGTGTGCTTATACCCCGGCCGTACAGCAGCGGGTATTATTTTAAGCCGGGTACGGAACTGGTGGTTTTTGCTGAAAGTATTCTCTGGGGGTCTATCGACAGGGAAAAAAACAGTACCTTCGGTAAATGGGCCAGAGAGACTGCCAGAAAGGAGAACCTGCACTTTTTGATGGGACATATACTCTGGGATGAGCATGAAAATTACTATAATGCGGTAATCCTCTATTCTCCTGAATTTGAAATACTGGGCAGGTACAACAAGATACATCCCCTTCCCTTTGCTGAATACATGCCCTACCCCGATGTGATAGGATTCCTGAAGTTTTTAAATATAGCAAGCTGCAACATAACCCCTGATAGAAATTTTGACTTAATATATTATCCGGGTAAGGGTAGTATAGGAACCAATATTTGCTTTGAGTCTACATTGTCTTTAATATCCAGGACTTTCAGAAAGATTGGAGCTGATATATTATTTGTATTAACCGATGACGCTGGTTTCAGGCAGAGTTCAGCCTCATGGCAGCATGTCATATTTTCTGTATTCAGGGCAGTAGAAAATAAAAGCTATATGGTTCACAGCAGCAATATGGGGGTATCGGCCGTTATCAATCCCCAGGGTAGGTTAATACTGGAAACAGAACTGGGCCGCAAAGGGGTTTTTTATGAAACTGTATATTTTATACCCCAGAAATCATTTTATTCAAAAGCTGGAAATATCTTCCTCTATATCTACTTTGGATTCTCGGCTTCTTTCCTGGTTATTTATTTGTTTATCCGGCGCAAAAAACTTGGATATTTTCGGTAAGTTATTTTAATTCTGCCACCACCGGCAGATGGTCTGATGCGGTACTGTAGGGGGCTTCACCCCCAAGTAGTTCAATATCCGGAGTTGCCCATATATAATCTATCCTTCTGTATGGAGGATAATGTACCCAGGTAAGATTATCTTCATTGCCCAGAGCATATTGAGTATCTATTAAACCGATGCTGTACATTTTTTCAATCTCGGGGTCCCCCATCTCTGCATTGAAATCACCCATTATTACAGTTCTTGGAAGGCCATCCCATTGATCAAGTATTTCCTCCACCTGTTTTTCTCTGATATCACCCTCATCCATTATATGGTGAAGATGGGTAACCATTACATTCATATTTGCGTGCTCAGGGATGTTTATACTGGCAAGAAGATAACTTCTCCTGAGGGGAGCTTCAATCCCCGGCAGAAATCCGCTTTTAATAAGTTCTAAAGGATAGGTGCTTAGTATCGCGTTTCCCCATACGTTATCAGATGCGGGCATAAATATATATTCCATGTCAAGCCTTTTTGAAAGCCAGTAAAGAGTGTCTGCAGACCCGTTTATCAGCCACCCTCTTGATACTTCCTGTAGGCCGACAACATCGGCTCCGCTTCCCTCTATAACCCTGGCAATCGTCTCAAGGTCCAGGTAGCCGTTGATATTGAAACCCTGGTGAATATTATAATCCATAACTCTGATACTCTCATTTTCCTGCTCAAAAGGCCTTTTCAGCCCTGCATCAATAGATATTATGGCCGGTGACAGCAAAAGTGTTAAAAACAAAACCAGGACCGGGATAAAATTTCTGAGAGTCTTAAAGTATCCGGTGCTTTCCTTTGGAGAATATAAAAATACTGACAGGAGTCCACTTATTGCAATAAGTGCTGCTGAGATTTCTGTAAAAACCCATGCATCAAATGGAAGTGATATATCGTAACTTCCGTAATAGAGGAATGCCAGGATAAAAAATATCAATCCGCCTGTTCCAACAGAAATAGTATTATTCCAGGGTACCTTATTTTTGCTGGAGATTCCGGTTGCATTTCTTAGTAAAATGGTAAAAAGCCAGAAGCTGCATATGTTTCCTACTGATACCTGTAATGCATATAATAAAAGGGAGTCAACAGGGTAAAATGACAGAAGAAGAAAAGCTGCACACACAGCAGTTATAATAATCAGAATTTTTTTATTCTTATACAAAAGGGTAACAAGTAAAAAAGCCAGTATATTTGAGGATAATATTACAGCCAGGGGGAGACTTATATTTGTTTCCCAGTAGGCATTAAAAGATGCCAGGTTCTGGAACTTAATTAGCTGTATCAGGATAAAGGGCATTATAGAAATCAGTGTGTAAAAGCAGGTCCTGGTCCCGTCAGCCGGTTTGTAATTAGTCAGATCCTCCCCTGCTTTATAAGCCAGCCATATCTGTATGCCTGCAATTATCAGTACAAGTGATATGCTGACCGGATCTTTCCTCCAGACCATGTCCCAGGTACCATAGAGACCATGTATAACAGTATCAAGACTGATTCCGAAAATAAAGGAGGGTATTAGCAATGCAGGCCAATCAGACCCGGATTGCCGGGCAAGTGATATAAAAAGTACAATACCTGCCATCCACATGACTACACCTGCTGAAGAGGCAGCCAGACTCAGAGGACCCCAGCTGCTTAACTGGAGAATAATTCTTGTCAGGCATATACCTGCAGTTAAAAAAAATATGGTAAACCTGTAACCTGATTTATAAAGAAATCCCGTAAGGAAAACCACCAGAAAAGTAATCAGTGCATAAATTGCAACATCAACAAGTGATGTACCGGGCCTCTCCCTTAAGAAGTTTACCAGCAGCGATAGGAAGGCCTTCAGTAACTGCAGGCCGAAAAGAATATTGAGACTAATTATGAAAAAGAAAGGCCATTTATAATTTTTTAAAATACTGACCATGTTTATCGTATTTTATAATTTTTGGATGATATATTCTACTATAATCTGCTTCATCCGGATCATGGCCGGGTTTATTTTTAAGGGTTATCAATTTAAGATTATTAGATACTATAATGGCATGTTATAATATTTACAATATCAATATTTAGATAACGGCAAATCTTGAAGAGTAAAAAGAGATTATTTGTAACTATTTTTTCAATTATCTCCATAATATTCGGTCTGTCTGGAGCAGTCCTATCTTTTATGGGTTTCTCTGAAATAAATTCCTTCAGGGAAAATTTTTACAATATAGATAACATAGGAATGTCAGTTGCAGGAGTAATAGAAAAAACAGCCAGCATGCTGGAAAAATCGGATGAAACTTCCGGGAATATTGCAGAGAGTATAATGTCTACAAATGAAACAATTGGTTATGCTTCAGAAATTTCTTATGATTCAGGATTAGCTTTTAATCAAATTGCCGGGATTACAGATTTTGATATCCTCGGATTTAAGCCGTTTTCCGGTGCAGAAGAATTTTTTAATGATATAGGGAATAATTTAATAGGTCTTTCTGAAAAGTTAGACAATGCACAGAAAAATCTTAAAACAAATGCTTCTGATATCCGGAGCGCAGCTGATGACCTTGAAAAGATTTCGGAAGAGCTTGAGGATATGTCAGAAAGACTCAACAGGGCAATAGGGTCATTTGATATTTACAGTTTTATAACAGCTGTAAAATATCTTTTTGTCTATTTTGGTATGCTCAATATAGTACTCATCCTGAACGGCATAATGTTTTTGATCCTGAGGTGATTCGTAGATTAATTGCCCTGACAATTCTGATGGAATAAGCGATGCAAAATCTGTATATATAAAATACCTATATAAGCATTAATCATCATGCAGATGTAATTACAGCTGCCAAATACCGGGTTAATAATGATTGTGCAAATCAATTTAAAAAAAGAAGTTTAGTTATATTTGGAATTTTGATAATATTTTACATAAAATTTCATTAATAATGGATATGATTTCAGGCTTTCTTAGTAAAAATAATGGCGTCCATATAACTTTTGTATATCTGGAGGAGGAATTTTTATAAATGGTAGAATTGTACGGAAAGCAGAATGGAAATGATTTTAATCTGGAGTGTTCCAGTGAAAAAATAAGAATTGCCTATTTTTCGATGGAAATCGGGCTGGAAGAATGCATACCGACTTACAGCGGCGGCCTGGGTATTCTGGCAGGAGATACAATTAAATCATTCGCAGACCTGAGCGTACCTGCGGCAGGAGTAACTCTTCTTTCAGAGAATGGCTATTTTCATCAAAAAATAGACGAAGATGGAAACCAGATAGAACTTCCGGTACAATTTCCGGTTTCAAAGTTCTTGACTATACTTCCGGCCAGGACCAGTGTAAATATTGAAGACCGGGAAGTAAAGATAAGGGCCTGGCTCTACCAGCATAAAAGCCTTAATAATTTTATCGTTCCTGTTTTTTTTCTGGATACAAATATTGAAGAGAATTCTGAATACGATCGGGAGATTACAAAGTATCTCTACGGAGGAGACAAAAAGTACCGCCTGGCCCAGGAGATAGTACTTGGGATTGGGGGGGTCAGGATGCTTAAGGAACTTGGATATGACATAATAGACAAATACCATATGAATGAAGGTCATGCAGCGCTGGGAGCACTCGAACTATACAGTCAGTTAAAGGATATTGAAAAGGTAAGGGGGAGATGCGTTTTTACGACCCATACACCTGTTGCTGCAGGCCATGACCAGTTTGACCTTTCCTTTGCAAGGAGTATGATCGGGGATATACTGCCTGAATCCATATTGCAGGATATTACACATGACAACAGGCTCAATATGACAAAGCTTGCCCTTTTTTTTAGCCATTATGTAAATGGGGTTGCCAAAAAACACAGCGAGATTTCAAGGACAATGTTTCCTGGTTATACAATTGATTCCATTACCAACGGAATACACATCACGTCCTGGGCGAGTAACCCTTTCAGGGAACTATTTGACAGGAATATGTCCGGATGGAGAACTGACCCCTTTATTCTGAGGGCTGCTTTCAGCATGCATAAAGAAGAGATATGGGAAGCCCATATGACAGCCAAGAAGAAACTGGTAAATTTTGTCAATATGACATGCAATGCCGGTATGAATACAGAAGATTTTACCATTGGATTTGCCAGGAGGCAGACTGAATATAAAAGGCCGGAGCTTCTTATCTCAGATCCTGACAGATTGGCCTGTATTGCGGAAAAGGCCGGGCCGGTGCAGATAATATATGCTGGAAAGGCTCACCCGAACAATCATGGAGGAAAGGAATCAATAAAAAGAATATATGAAGCCATGCGTACTATTTGCGGGAACGTGAGTATCACCTTTATACCAAATTACGATATTGAAATTGCCAAGATTATGGTATCAGGTGTTGACCTGTGGCTTAATACACCCAGGAGACCCATGGAAGCTTCAGGCACATCGGGTATGAAAGCAGCATGTAATGGAGTTCCCCAGTTCAGCACACTTGATGGGTGGTGGCTGGAAGGCTGCATAGAAGATATAACAGGGTGGTCTATAGGTCCAAGAAGTATGGAAGAGCAGGATGTATCAGATGACGACGTAGACAGAAATGATCTTTATGACAAGCTTGAAAGAATAATAATGCCCAAATTCTATTCTGACAGGGACAACTGGATAAGGATGATGAGAAGCTGCATAGCAATTAATGGTTCATTCTTTAATACAAACAGGATGGTACAGCAGTATGTACTAAACGCCTATTTTAAATAGCGGAAATATTTAAAACCTGTATTCACGGGGAACTATAGTTATACCTTCTTTTGATAATGTGAATCTACGTTCTTTATCCAGTTTCCTGTCCATTCCTATTGCAATATTGCCGGGTATGCATACATCCCTGTCAATTATTGTATTTTTTATAACAGCTCCAGAGTCAATCTCATTATTTCCCAGAATAATGGAACGGGAGATAGTTACATTTTTGTGTACTTTAACATTATATGAAAGTATGGAATTGTCAATAGAGGCATTATTGATTATACATCCGTTGGCAATTATTGAATTAGATATTTTTGCATCTGAAACATATTTGGCAGGTTGCAGGGAATCAGCTTTGGTGAAAATTTCCCATCTGGAGTTATATAAGTCAAGGGGAGGATTTTCACCGACCAGATCCATGTTGGCCCTGTAATATTCATCAAGATCTCCAATATCCCTCCAGTATGCTTTTTCATTATGGGCTGACCCGACTATTGTATTCTGGCTGAAATCATAAACAAATATTTTCTTTTTCCTTCTAAGCATGGATGGAATTATGTCAAAGCCGAAATCATGAGACGAATATTTTTCGGGGTCCCGGGATATTAATTCCCTGTCACGGGTTCCTTCTTTTTTTCTGTCAATTGCAAGTTCATCCAGCAGGACCTCAAGGTTAAATGCATAGTTTCCCATAGACGCCAGACAGGAATCCCTGTTCCCGGGTATTGGGGTCGGATCTATTGGCTTTTCTTCAAAGCCTGTAAGCCTGAAATCCTTATTGACAACAAGTACGCCGTATTTTCTTGATGACAGTTTTTTGTTTATGGGAAGGGCCGATATGGTAAGGTCTGCTCCGCGGGACAGGTGGTAATCATTCATCTGGGAAATATCCATAAGGTAAATATGATCGCCTCCGAAAATATCCACAATATCAGGGTTGCAATCAATGGCATACCTTTTATTCTGGTCAATAGCATTAGCGGTACCATAGTACCATCCACTCCCGGTTCCTTCCTTAGCCGGAAGAAGCCTTATCATATTGTATTTACTGTTTCCTACCAGAGGTGTCCAGCCTTCTAAAATATGCTGTTCAAGGGACCGTGGTTCGTACTGGGTCAAAACATAAATCTTGTTAATTCTGGAGTGGATGAAGTTACTGAGTACAAAATCTATCACCCTGTAGCTTCCGCCAAAGGGCATAGCAGGTTTGGCACGGTTTCGGGTCAGGGGATACAGCCTCCTGCCTATCCCTCCTCCCAGGATAAATGTCACTACGCTGATCCTCATGTTATTATTATAAAGCTTCTTCTTTAATAATTCACATTATTTCTTCCCGGTTTCCTTCCATGGGCGCATGCTATTGAACATAGTTCTTCTTCTAAAGCTTCACTGAGCATATCTCTGTCAGCTCTCCATATCCAGTTGCCTTCCGGAATGGAAGGATGGTTCATCCTTGCCCTGGAATCCAGTTTAAGTACATCCTGCATGGGGATTATGGAGATGGCTGCCCTGGAGCCCATTGCAAGTTTTATAAGGTCCATGCTCACACTGTTTGCAGTCACTTCTTTTCCGAGATATTCTGATAGATTTTTTCTCTCAGTATTCGAAGTATCTTCCTCAAGCCAGCCCCTGGCAGTATTATTATCATGGGTCCCGGTATAGACCAGGCAGTTTCTACTTATATTCCGGGGGAGATGTTCGCTGTGGGGGAAATCTTTGCCAAATGCAAACTGCAGGACCCTTACTCCAGGAAAACCAAATTTTTCCATTATCTCTGTTACATCGGAAGTTATAACCCCCAGATCTTCAGCTATGAGGGGCAGTTCTTTAAATTTTCTGTAAAGGTTTTGAAAAAGCTCTTCTGGCTGCCCCCTTACCCATTTTCCGTTTTTTGCAGTTTTGCTGCCCTTTGGAATTTCCCAGTATGCCACCAGACCCCTGAAATGGTCGATCCTTATAAAGTCGAACAGTTCGAGATTATGCGCCATTCGCATGTTCCACCAGTAAAAATCCCGGGATTTTAGCTCTTCCCAGTCAAATACAGGATTATTCCATAGCTGTCCATCACGGCTGAAGTAATCAGGGGGCACACCGGAGACAAAATCCGGCTGTCCGTCTCTGCCAAGTTTGAATATGGAGGGATTTGACCAGACATCGGCACTTTCATAATCAACATATATAGGAAGGTCTCCTATAATCCGGATTCCGCTTCTGGATGCGTGAAATTTTACATTTTTCCATTGTTTAAAAAAAATAAACTGGAGGAATTTTTCTTTCTGTATTTCTTCCGTCAGTTCAGTTTTAAGAACCGCAAGTTCATGCACATCCCTGGTTTTTATGCCCCCGGGCCACTCATTCCAGGAAGAAATATTGAATTTTTTATGAAAATATTTTTTAAATACGGTAAAATCTGCAAAATCATCCAGCCACTTATTTCCATTTTGCTGGCAGAAATCTTCATACTGATGCATCAGTTTTGATTTATTTGACCTGAAAGCTTTAAAAACTGAATTAAATATTTTTCCTTTTGACTCTATCACATGGTTATAATCCACCGTGTTTTTACAGGTTTTAAGTTCTTCAATATTTTTTTTCATTAAAAGTCCCTCTTCATATAAAAGGGCAGGGCTTATAAGCAGAGTATTTCCTGCAAAGGCGGAGCTGGAAGCATACGGTGAATTTCCCCTTGAGACACTTGTGGGATTAAGCGGCAGCACCTGCCAGAATGACTGGCAGGAATTTCTCAGAAATTCTACAAAATCCAGGGCCGGTCTTCCCAGATCTCCGATGCCGTATTCTGAGGGGAGGGAAGTTATGTGCATAAGGATGCCGCCGGCTCTCTCATTAAGAATTTTCATATTCGATTTTTAGCAAGTAAAGAAGTTTCTTAAAATTTTTTGTCCAGGATCCAGGGATACTTATTTCACCTGTTCTTATATTGTCGTATATTTCTTCTTTTATTTTAAATATGATATTCTGTGCTTCCCGGATATCAGGATTAAGGGGAACAGATCTTAATATTCTGAAAATTTCTGTTATATTCTGTAAAAGCACAGCATCTTTCGGTTTCTGTTTATAAAGGTACAGCATTTTATTTAGCCTGTCTGTTGCAATCATATCAAGTTTCTGCTCTAATTCGGCCTTTCTCATTCTGCGTCCGGATTTTCTTAACCTGCCCAGGACAAGCAATTCATTCTGAAATTCTGACATGGCTTTAAATATTTCGTAATATATAGTATCTGAAACATGTTTTTGGCCGGGCTGTCCTGCAGTAGATCTGATTTTCTTATATATATCCAATACTCCGGATTCTATTTCTGACAAACCGGATGAAATTACATCATATGCTGCTTCCAGGCGGAAGTCTTTTATCAGATCATCTGAATGATAGCAATTATTGAAAAGCCCTGATAGGTAATCATTTATCTTTATAAGGTTCCGGGTTATATCTACAGATCTGTGATTCAGGATTTTTTTTATTTTTTTATTGATTACCTTCAGCCTGTTTACTCTGTCCACCGCCGATGTGTATACTGTAATATCGTCATTAAAGTCTACCACGGCGAATATAATATCCGCTGATTCCAGGGTAAGCAGTGAAGTCTCGGAAATACTTCCTGTTGTTACCGCAATACCGGTACCTGTCATTCTATCCAGCATCTTATTGTTGATAATATAGCAATATTTTTGTCCTTTTCTGTTTCCATGGTGGATATCGATTGCTGCGTATGCAGCTATTTTTTCATGGTTATGTTTGGAGGGCTTTGCGTACCTGGTATAGATTGAGTCTCCGTTTGCAAACTTTATTTTATTGCTTTGAGCCCTTTTAAGATATTTCCTGAAACTTTCTTCAAGACCGGTGACCCCAAAATCTTCGGCCAGCTCCATGGCTCTGGAAGCATGGCGCAATATCTGTATGGATTCTGTACGGGAGATATCATCGAAAAACCAGCCATCGCTTGACTGCATAAGCAGAGAATGTCTGTACATTTCCAGAAGTTTTAATACTTTGATTGTATTATAAGGTGTCTTTTTAATGAGACGGGAATCTATATACTTTTTTATAGAGTCCTGGGTCCTGTTGTCTATAACATGGATGTAATCCTCAAGAATCCCTTCTGCTTCACCGGGTTTAATATATTCTTTTATTTCATTTTTGAATGTATCAGATACCACAGCTTCAAGCCAGTCTACTGCTTCCCTTAGCGGAGTGCGCCATTTCTGGTTCCATCCCCTATGGCCTGACTCTCCGGAGGTGCATCCGCAGTCTTCTTTCCACCGGGCTACACCGTGTATGCAGCTCCATGATGAATTCTCGACTATTTTAACCTCATGGGTTGGACTGTATTTTTCAAGGTATTCACCGAATACAGTAAGTTTTAATTCATCCATTGATTCAAGCTCTTCCAGGCAGAAGGCAAGTGCCATATCGCCAAACCTGTGATGGTGGCCGTAAGTTTCTCCGTCACTGGCTATACATATTATCTCAGGTATTTCCTGGGCTGCCGCAGGAGCCTGCGATATACTTCTGGCAAAATTGCGTCCATCATTTAAGAGGTTACCGAATGAAACTGAGTTTGAAAGAGTATTATCGTAAAAGAATATTGTTATTTGTCTTCCTGAGGGCAGCCTGCATAAATAGGGCATCCTTGTGTTTATTCTTCCTCCTTCAACGCCTGTCCAGGGATTTGTGTTTTCCTGTAAGCCGGGGTCCTTATTTATCCTTCTTACCCTGAGAGCC
>JAGYMN010000189.1 GCA_018400395.1 Actinomycetota bacterium | reverse complement strand
ATAAGCCCAATAACTTAATTGATAATCAAAAAAAGGACTGATTCATATGAAAGAAATAATCAGAGCGGAAAATTTAACCAAAAGATATGACAGTGTAGCTGCTTTAAATAAAGTAAGTTTTGTTACACATGAAAAAGAGATTATAGGGTTGGTAGGAGATAACGGTGCAGGCAAGTCTACATTGTTAAATATTTTAGTAGGATTATTCCCACCTGACGAAGGAAAGATCTATATATATGGGAAAGAGGTTAAATTTTCTTCTCCCGGAGATGCAAGAAAAAAGGGAATCGAAATCGTATATCAATTTGAAAATCTTGTTGAAGGAATGAATATTTACAAAAACTTTTTTATGGGAAGAGAAATTATAAACAGGGGAGTACTTAATAATAAAATAATGCATAAAAAGAGTGAAGAAGCACTAGAGAAGATTGGTATCATTAGAGATTCCAACCAGTTAGTAGAAGGACTCTCCGGAGGACAGAGGCAGGCGGTAGCCCTGGGGAGAGCTTTTTATTTTGGTAAGAATGTTCTGCTTTTAGATGAACCAACGACGGGTCTTTCTTTAAAAGAGGTAGATAAAACCCTTGAACGCATTAGATTGATAAGGGAAAATGCTCCCATGTCTATTATTTTTGTAACCCATAACCTGCAGCACATAATGCCTATAGCTGACAGGATAATAGTTCTTTACCATGGTGAAAAGGTTCTTGATAAAAAGACAGAGCATACAGACATCGGGGAATTAACCAAAATGATAACCACACGCATCAAAGAGGAGGAACACATTGACAGGACTAAATACATTTAAGAGATTTCTTTCCATATCCGAGGTAAATAGAACTATACTAATAATAGTTTTGACTGTAGTCATATATATTCTGAATCCTTTCTTTTATACACCTGCTAATTTTAATCTTATAGCTCTCTGGGGTTCAGTGTATGCATTTATGGTTATGGGTGAAATGCTTTACCTGATACCGGGAGGTATTGACCTGTCTCCTGGTGGTGTAATCTGTATATCAAATGTGCTTATGGGAGTTTTTGTTATATGGTTTGGCTGGCCATTATGGCTGGCAGTAATTGTTGTACTGGCAGTAGGTGCAGCAATTGGTTTTACTTCTGCTTTATTTGCAAACGCATTTTCACCTCCCTTAAAATTTTTACTCCCTATATTTATATATACTATAATGTTAAGTTTCGTGCTCACAGGTATAGCAAGGATAATTACAGGAGCTTTTCCTATTTACGGATTTCCGGAGTCTTATTCCCTTATAAGTAAGGCCAGGATTGGGCCATTACCGATAACTTTCATTTACCTTATAATAATAGTGGTGATTTTTGTATTTATTTTTTATTTCAGGTCGTTTGGATGGCATCTTTTTGCTACAGGCTTAAATGATGAAGTTGCAAGGAAAGTAGGTGTAAATATAAGAAGGACAAGACTGGTTGCTTTTACCGTAGGTTCTACCCTCCAGGCATTTGTTGGTGTTATTATAGGTTCATATTTGTCGGTAGGCTCGGTTCTTGTAGGTCCATCATATTTACTTTATATCCTTGCAGGTGCATTTATCGGCGGTATCAGCCTTGCCGGTGGTGAGGGTTCTCCATATGGCGCAGTTGTTGGCGGTTTTGCAGTATACCTTATAGAAAATATAATAGTCGTACTGGCAATTTCAGCATTCTGGAAGGAAGTTGCAACTGGTCTATTTTTATTCTTCTTTGTATTGTTTGATTTCTACCAGAAGCGAAGAAAGATTTTTTCCGAGTCTTAAATATGGGTTAGAAATCTGTACAGCAGATATTTCAGAGTTTAAGGTTGGATAGAAAATACATTGCAGGAAGAACTATATTTTGATTGGTTTAATATAATAGCTTCAATATTATATAGAAAATTGCAATCTGATCGTATTTTAATTATAGCAGGATGTTTCTTATCATGCATGCCAGTGCAGATAGATATAAATATATAACAGGTAGTATCTCGTATAAACAGAGTAAACATTTAACATAAAT
>JAGYMN010000188.1 GCA_018400395.1 Actinomycetota bacterium | reverse complement strand
CGACGTTTGTTCTTCCGGATGATGTATTAAAAAAAATTGATGATTACAGAAAAGAAAAGGGGTTAAAAAGAAATCAATTTTTTCTGGATGCAGTGGATAGTTATTTTCTATTAAAAAAGAGAAAAGATTATTTTTTAAAAAGGGAGAAAGCTGCTATAAGGATAAGAAATACAGGTGAGATGCTAGGAAAGATTAACGATTGGGATCCGGTCGGGGAACTTAGAAAATCAAGAGATAGCCGTGCAAACGGACTTCTTAAAAACTGGGAAAATGATTGAAATGGAAGATACTATCGTATTTAACGATATGGAAATCCCGTTAAGCAATCATTTAATAAGGGAATCCATTACAAAAAAATATATTATAGATGCTTCTGTAGTTTTTAAATGGTACTATAAAAAAGGTGAAGAAGACCTGGAGAATGCAAAGTTGCTTTACGACCTTTTAAACTCCAAAGACAGCATCCTCCTGGCTCCCGAGCATCTAGTATATGAGATTTTAAATATTTTAAGATTAAAAAAAGAGATATCCACCGGAATAGTGAATAATATCATCTCAGAGCTGTATGACGTAATTCTTTTTGTGGCTGTAGACAGTGAATTATTTAGAAAGGCATTTGCTTTCTCAAGAGACTTGAATGTATCCTTCTATGACAGTATATATATCGCTCTTTCAGCAAAATACAGCGCGCCCATTATAACTGCGGATAATAAATTGTATCAGTCCGGCCGTAATATCAGTCAAAAACCTTTACTGCTTTCAGAATTGGATAGTCTCTAGATTTAGTGTAAGTTATACATGTTATATTGCTAATGGATATAAAATTATAATAGAAAGGACCGGCTTTGAAGGTACTGGTTACAGGAGGCGCGGGATTTATAGGCTCCAATGTGGCAGACGGCCTGATCTCAGAGGGCTATGAGACGGTTATAGTGGATGATCTCTCAAACGGGCATCAGGAAAATATCCCGCAGAAAGCAAAGTTTTATAAGACCGATATAAGGGGAAGCGGCCTTGAAGAGGTATTTAAAAAGGAAAGACCTGACACGGTGATCCACAATGCGGCCCAGCTATCGGTCAGGATATCTGTTGAGGACCCCCTTAAGGATGCCGGTATAAATGTAATTGGCGGACTGAACCTGATTGACATATCAAGAAAGTACAAAGTTAAAAAGATAATCTTTGCCTCTTCAGGGGGGACCATTTACGGGGAACAGGAGATTTTCCCGGCAGATGAGTCACATCCTGAAAGGCCGGTTTCCCCCTATGGAGTTGCAAAGCTTTCCACTGAACACTACCTCTACTGCTATTACAGAATCTACGGGCTTGAATATATATCCTTAAGGTATGCGAATATATACGGCCCCCGGCAGGATCCTTACGGTGAAGCAGGTGTCGTTGCCATATTCTCAAACATGATACTGGAAGGAAAATCTCCCATTATTAACGGGGACGGCCTTCAGACCAGGGACTACACCTATGTGGGCGATGTTGTAAGGGTTAACCTTGCAGCAGTAAAGTCTGATTTTGTGGGCCCTGTAAATATCGGAACCGGGGTGGAGACTGATGTTGTCACCTTATTTAATATATTAAAGAGTGCCAGCGGAAAGGATATAGAGGCAGAGCACGGACCCCCAAAGAGCGGAGAGCAGAGAAGGAGCGTCCTTGACTGCAGCCTGGCTGAAAAGGTGTTCGGCTGGAAGCCGGAAGTCCCCATAGAAGAAGGTCTTAGATTAACATACGGCTGGTTTAAAAGTCATTAATTTTTAAAAAGTTATTTATAAGACTACAGATCGGACAGTAATTGTGATGATAATTAATTATGTATTGATATTTAGTTATAACTAAATTATAATACATAATTATGTATAACACATTACAGCAAAGGGAAATTTTTCATTTAGAATTTTTAAGGTGGTTTAGCCGAAAGGTAGAAGCAAAATATTATGCTATTAAAGGTGGAGCGAATTTGCGTTTTTTCTTTAATAGTGTCCGTTATTCCGAGGATATGGATG
>JAGYMN010000187.1 GCA_018400395.1 Actinomycetota bacterium | reverse complement strand
TCCCGAAACAAAAACTGCTTGAAGAATATATGCTGATGCTTGAGGAAGCAAAAAAACGTGATCACAGGAAGATAGGAAAGGAACTGGAACTTTTTGCCTTTTCCCAGAAAGTAGGCATGGGATTGCCACTGTGGTTACCCCGGGGAGCAGATCTGAGGCAAAGACTGATTGATTTTATGACGGCCGAGCTGAAACGAAGGGATTATACCATTGTTTCCACACCTCATATAGGAAATGTCGAACTATATAAGACATCCGGGCACTATGATAAATACGGGGCCGACTCTTTCCAACCCATAAACACTCCTCAGGAAGGTGAACAGTTTATGCTTAAGCCAATGAACTGTCCCCACCACTGTGAGATATATAATGCCACACCGCATTCATATAAGGATCTGCCTGTACGCATGGCTGAGTTTGGTACGGTATACAGGTATGAGCAGCATGGTGAGTTGCATGGACTTACCAGGGTAAGGAGCTTTACCCAGGATGATGCACATCATTTCTGTGAGCCCGATCAGATGAAGGAAGAGTTTAAAAAGATTATCGACCTGGTCCAGTGGGTTTTTAAATCACTTAATTTCAGCGAGTACAAAGCACAGATATCATTACGTGACACAATAAATAAGGAAAAATATATTGGCAGTGATGAGAATTGGGAGAAGGCACAGAAAGCCATTATAGAAGCGGCCGGCGAAAAAGGTATGGACACTACCATAGTGAAAGGAGAGGCAGCCTTCTACGGACCCAAGCTGGATTTTATGGTTAAGGATGCCATTGGCCGTGAATGGCAGCTTGGCACAATACAGGTTGATTATAACCTGCCTGAGCGTTTTAAGCTTAGCTATATAGGTTCAGATAACCAGAAGCATCAGCCGGTTTTGCTACACAGGGCCATATTCGGAAGTATAGAAAGATTTGTTGCTGTACTTATTGAAAGTACAGCAGGTAAATTCCCACTGTGGCTTAGTCCGGACCAGGTTATTATACTGCCAATCAGCGAAAAATATCATGATTATGCTAAAAAAGTTTTTAAATTCTTAAATAATTACGATATTCGCACTCTGATTGACGAACGAAGTGAGAAAATAGGTAAAAAGATAAGGGATAATGAGTTAAGAAGGATCCCCTATCTTATTATTATTGGTGAAAACGAAGAAAATTCTTCCACTGTCTCTGTCAGAAAGCAGGGAGAAGGTGATAAAGGCATAATGAAGCTGGAAGAATTTGCTGAATTTATCGATAAACAGATTAAAACAGAATTGCAGATAACAGAATAAATAAAAAGATAGAAGAGCAGTAAATAAAAGAGTCATAATAATTAAAGTAAGGAGGGACTAACCATAGCAGGACCAAGAAGAAACATGCCGCCCAGAAGAAGACGTGAGGACAGAATGCCTCACAGGATCAATAACCGCATTACCGCCAAGGCAGTAAGGGTTGTAGGCGATAATGTAGAACCACAGGTAATGTCAATAAATGATGCCATCAAACTGGCTGATGAGATGGAGCTTGACCTGGTCGAGATATCTCCAAAAGCTGATCCGCCTGTTTGCAAGATAACTGATTATCAAAAATTCCTTTACCAGCAAAAAAAGAAACAGAAGGAAATGAAGGCCAAGACAACCAAAGTAGTGGTTAAGGAAATAAGATTCGGTCCCAATACTGATGAGCATGATTATAACTTTAAATTAAAACATGGAATTAAATTCCTTGAAGACGGTGCCAAGCTGAAAGCTTACGTGTTCTTTAAGGGACGATCAATATTATTTAAAGAGAAAGGTGAAATATTACTGTTACGGCTGGCCCAGGATCTTGAGGATTATGGGGTTGTTGAGCAGATGCCAAGACTTGAAGGCAAAAGAATGATAATAACCTTCTCTCCAAAAAAGAAAAAATAGGTTCTTTCAAATTATATAAAAACTGTACGAAATGCCAAAAATGAAAACGAATCCCGGTGCAAAAAAACGTTTTAGGATTACCGGAACAGGAAAAATCAAAAGAAAACATGCTTAT
>JAGYMN010000186.1 GCA_018400395.1 Actinomycetota bacterium | reverse complement strand
CATTCCCGTGCCGGATATATACTGCTTTGCCGAATCCGCCCGGACTTACAGCAATACGGTATATATAGCCGTCTAAAGCAGAATACACCTTTTTGCCTGTTACACCACCTGTCTTAAAATCCACTCCTGAATGAAAATGCCCTGACCGCAGCTCTCCGAAATTGGCTGATAATACAAGCGGTATGTCAAGCGGGGGACTTAAAATATCTGGTTTCTCAGGTCCCTCATACAGGCATAGCAGGAATAATGTAATAATTAGTTTATGTATCATGTTGATCCGCCGGCTTCATTTATCAAGTAATTTCTACAAAAATATTACACCAAGGTCTTATACCAAACTATTGCGCTTATTTTTTTTGTAAATACAGAGAACAATGTTAATTTTGTATTAAATAATAATTTATGACCGGGAGCGAAGTGGAAGAGCTTATACTGCTGAAAGGGAAAGTGGAGAAATTATTGGGCAGGTATGAGGAGATACAAAAGGAGCTTTATGCTGAAAGGTCTGAAAAGGAGAAGCTTGCAAACGATCTCCATGATAAAGGAGAAGAAGTAGAAGAATTGAAAAGTGAATATAATAAATTGCAATTATCCGGTGCAATAAAGGGAGATGAAGAGAGTGCCCGGCTTGCACGCAAAAGGATAAATTATTTGGTGCGGGAAATTGATAAATGTATTGCTCTTTTAAATAATATATAATAATGGATGATAAACTTTCCATCAGGGTAAATGTGGCGGACAGGTATTATCCATTGAAAGTAAGCAGGGATGAGGAAGAAGGGATAAGGAAAGCAGCCCGTATGATCAACGAGAAAGTTCTGCAGTACAAGCAGAAATATGTTGATAAGGATATACAGGATTTTCTTGCGATGGCGGCCCTGCAATATGTGATACAGTTAATTGACCTTGACGGTAAGGTGGAAGAAAAAGATGTATCACAGAGTATCAGACAGATATCAGAGAAGATTGATGCTGTACTGGAAACGGAAGAGTAAAACGACGTTCTTTCAAATAAAAGATAAAAGTATTTGCCCGCATTGTTTCTTCATTCATTTTTGAAACTCAACACTTTAAAAATTGGAGTGAAGCTTAATATGACCAGGACAGGCCTCATTTACGGTTCGCCGTGAATTTCGGGAAACCGGAACAGTGGAAGTCCGATCCATATTAGCAGCTCCATCCATGTTATACAGGGGTTTTTTTAAAGTTGAGGAAACTTTGCGGGTTTTCATTTTAAATAAATATGCTATTATGGAATTTATATTAACAAGAATAACACTTGAATTAGTCGATTTGCTTGTGTGTGCGGGTGTTTTCATTACAGGATCAGTGTTATCCTTCTTTTTATGGCAGCTTATACTTAAAAGAAGGAGCAACAGGATTATCGCAGAGGCCGAGAATGAGGCTGAAGTGATGAAAAAAGAAAAAATACTTCAGGCAAAAGAGAAGTTTTTTCAGCTTAAATCAGAGCATGAGAAATACATCGGTGAGAAGAACAATAAAATATCACAGGCTGAAAACAGGATTAGTCAGAAAGAGTCAGCCGTATCTCAGAAGCTGGAAGAGGCACAGAGAAAGAAAAATGAACTGGATGCCATACGGGAAAATCTTAATAATCAGCTGGAGATAGTGGATAAACGCAGCGAAGAGCTGAACAGGTTGCATAAACAACAGGTTGAACAGTTGGAAACGATATCAAGCCTTTCAGCCGATGATGCAAGAAACCAGTTGATAGAGTCACTTAAAGAGGAAGCCAGGACAGAGGCTATGTCTTTTATCAATGAGATAATGGATGAGGCCAGGATGACCGCTAATAAAGAGGCTAAACGTATAGTGATGATGACTATACAAAGGGTTGCTACCGAGGCGGCTGTTGAGAATGCAGTGACTGTTTTCCATATTGAATCAGATGAGATAAAAGGAAGGATTATTGGAAGGGAGGGTCGCAATATAAGGGCCCTTGAAGCCGCCACCGGTGTTGAGATCATTGTGGATGATACGCCGGAAGTTTCCGTTTTGATTGGGTGTAGAGTG
>JAGYMN010000185.1 GCA_018400395.1 Actinomycetota bacterium | reverse complement strand
TTGGGGAGTATCTTTACAGGCAGCTGCAGGATCAGTAAAGTGGGGTCAGGCCTGCCTTATTGTCATTATCTCCGGTGTTTTTGGGATTATACTGGATTGGGAAGATAATGACAATAAGGCAGGCCTGACCCCATTTTCCTGCTGATGATCGAGTACCAGGAGAAATATAAAGAGTGAGATACATAAAAGAATTTTTAAGATTCATAACACATATTTATCAAAGCCGAGAACTGCTGCTTACCCTTATCAAAAACGATTTTAAAAAGCAGTACCTGGGGTCATATCTGGGACTTTTGTGGGCATTTATCCAGCCGCTTACTTTTATTATGGTTATCTGGTTTGTTTTTGAGATAGGGTTTCGTACAGGTTCGTCGACAGATGGTGTTCCTTTTTTTTTGTACCTGATCTGCGGTATGATACCGTGGTTTTTTATTTCAAATACACTTGCAAATGCTGCGGGTTCAGTTGTTAACAATTCCTTTCTGGTCAAGAAAGTCTCTTTCAGGGTAAGTATATTACCTTTAGTTAAAATCGGATCTGAACTGATTCTTCATCTTGTACTTATATGTTTTCTTATAACTGCATTTTTACTTTACGGTTACAGGCCCGGGGTTCACTGGCTGCAGCTGCCTTTTTACATATTATGCACAATCACTCTTTTACTTGGAATTTCCTGGCTTACATCGGCACTCAGAGTTTTTATTAAAGACACAGGTAATTTTATTTCTGTTCTGGTACAGATAGGCTTCTGGGCTACTCCGATCTTCTGGTCCGCAGAAATGATCCCTCTAAAATACCAGTGGGTTATAAAACTAAATCCTGCTTTTTATATAGTGAACGGATACAGAAATACGTTTATTTACGGTATCTGGTTTTGGGAACACCATATAAACACCTTATATTACGCTGTACTGACACTGTTTTGCTTAGCTTTTGGGGCAATCGTTTTTAAAAGATTAAGACCGCATTTTGGAGATGTTTTGTAATGCACAAAAAGACAGCAATAAAAGTACAAAACCTTACAAAAACATACAACCTCTACACCAAACCAACAGACAGACTTAAAGAATCTCTGCATCCGCTGAAAAAAAAATACCACAAAAAATTTCATGCACTCAACAATGTAAGCTTTGATGTTAAAAAAGGGGAAACACTGGGCATCATCGGAAAAAACGGCAGCGGCAAGTCCACCCTTCTTAAGATCATTACAGGAGTGGTTACCCCTTCAGGCGGCAGAGCAGTTGTAAACGGGAAAATATCAGCAATACTTGAGCTTGGAGCAGGGTTCAACCCTGAAATGACCGGGATGGAAAATATCTATTTAAATACATCAATAAACGGCATGAACAAAGCCATGACAGATAAAATAATAGATGACATACTTGCTTTTGCAGAACTCGGTGAATTTATCCACCAGCCCATGAAAACATACAGCAGCGGTATGAAAGCCAGGCTTTCCTTTGCAGTATCAATTAATGTAGAACCGGATATCTTAATAATTGATGAGGCGCTCAGCGTTGGTGATGCGGCCTTTTCAAGAAAATGCTTTGCCAGAATTGAACAGATACGCTCAAAAGGGGCAACCGTCCTTTTTGTAAGCCACAGCGAAGCAAGCATTGTAAGCCTATGCAGCAGAGCTGTCTGGTTAAACAGCGGAGAACTAATAATCGACGGAATTCCAAAGCTGGTTACCGGTTTATATATGAAAAACATTAATCAAAGCAGGATTGACAAAGAAATAATAAAACACGAGTATGAAAAACTGGCCAACCCAAAAGAAGGAAACCAATCAGGCCCGGGCCATTCAAAATTGCGGTCAATACATGAATCTGAAAATTCAAATATACTAAATACTCCTCTGGATGAATTCTACAACCCGGCTTTAAAACCTAAATCAACTATTTGCTATGATGAAAAAGGGGCCAGGATAAGTCAGGTTGAAATTACCACACTTGCTGGTAAAAAAGTAAATGTACTTAACCAGGAAAATAGTTATCTGATAGTTTTACAATGTAATATAAAAGAGACGTTAAAAG
>JAGYMN010000184.1 GCA_018400395.1 Actinomycetota bacterium | reverse complement strand
GAAAAATCAGTAATTTAGGATTAATTACTTTTGATAAACAATAATACATAAAACATTTCAAAAATAATTGTAAATATCAATAATAATATTGGAAATATTATAATATTCGGTGAAAAATTTTAGATAAATGAGAATTTGAAGGTGGTTTTATTAAAATAATTTCCAGTAAGCTAAAAGAAGTGTGCTTTACCATAGGGGAAATACTACCAGAGTTTCCCTTTGCCTTGAGGATATTTTATTATCCTAAATACTGCTTCTTCAGAAGGCGGAGGCAGGTCCATTAAAAGTAAGAATTCCTTCAGTGAAAATATTCCAACATAGCCGTCTCTGTATATAATCAATTCATCTGTGTAGGAAAAGTTGGCCTTTACCAGGCTTAGGAAACCCTTCTGGACAAACTTTTCTCTCTTATTGGATTTGTAAGGCTCCACTGTACCGGCCATTACAAGTATCAGGAAAGTATGCGTATATACGGTATTAAATTTCTTTCCCGGAAGTTTGCAAAGCTTCCAGTATTTTTTTAGATCCCTGAACCCGTAGTTGTCTATATCCCATCTTTTTGAATACAGGTTGATAGTCTTTTCAAGCCTGGCCCCGGTATTTACCTTGAGGCTTGTAACAAATCCGTGACCGTCCTCTGTCAGTATCCCGTTTAGCTTGTAAAGACAGCTTGACAGAGTGCCGAGGCTGCTAAATCCATAGATCTCCTCACCCTTTTTTCCGGTAGCTTTGCTGTATCCAGGTATCTTTACCAGCCCTTTCATATCAGAAAGTATCTGGTTATTCTTCTTGGCAGGAATAATAAAATCAATGCCCAGATCCATCAGTTTCTTAAATAGATCTCCATCAAAGAAGCCCCTGTCGGCCAGTATAGTTTTGATATATCCGGGTCCCAATATATCATAAGCAGTCCTTATAAGAGGATATGCCAGTCTATCTTCATGTACATTGATTGGGACAAGTACTGCAGCCACTATGTATCTTGCTCCCTCTTCTACCGACTGTAGCATAATTAGTTTATAGCCGTATATCACCTCTATTTTTGTGTACATCCTGCCGTTTTTATCAATTTCTGTGACCTCTCTGGCAGTTTTTGAGATATTTTCATACTGAGTGCCTTCATTTACTTCTATATCTGTTGAATCTATGGCATATATACCTGGATGTTTTTTAATGAATTTTTTATCTGCTAGAAGTATTATCTGACCGGACAGAAGCCTTTGCCACTGGTCAGGTTCTACCCTTTTAGCCTCGTCATATATGGTATCAAGGCAGATAGGAAGATTTTTGCCTCTTTTGTTCCTTGGGGAGAATCCGCCCTCTATTACTTCAAGGCTCAGTCCCATCTTTTTTAAAATAGCAGGAGAGGAAAAGAGTTTTTGGGGAACCTGGTTAATACCGGTTATCTCCAATATAGGCCTTAAGGCCAGGGCAAGATGGATAAAGCTTCTGGGTATGTCCGGCCTTCTTTTTAAGGAGGACTTAATATCATCTATCAGGTTATATATTCCGACTCCATACATAAAGGAGAGCAGTTCATCCAGCTTGGAAAATCCTGCCCCGGTTATATGGTCATATCGCTTGTCGCCTCTGACCAGTTTCTCTACCCTGGCACTGTCCAGTTTATATGCCTTTATATCTATATCCATCTACCTATACCTTTGAGGTATTTCAATGCAGAGCGCTCCAAGCTTTCTAAAAAGCTTTTCTATCTCTTTTGACAGTCTTACATACTCTGATAGATTAAGTGAATAGTATTTCCAGGAGCTAGTCCTTTTCCTTATCAGCTCCAGGTCATCTTTTCTTATATATTTAAGTTTTGTAACTCCCCCGATTTTTGCCGAAAGATAGTATGCTGGAGTTTTTCTTTTCTTTCCACCGGCAAGGGTCCTCATCTCCACAAATTGTGCATTTATCATCTTATGCCTTGCCAGAATATATTTCTCGCAGGACGCTCTTTTTCTCACAAGATAGGCAATTCTTGACTTTATTTTAGAAGTATTTTCACTCATATGCTTGTAATATTACTAAATTACATGCATATTTTCA
>JAGYMN010000183.1 GCA_018400395.1 Actinomycetota bacterium | reverse complement strand
AGGTCACTTTCTGGCTGGTAATAGGACTGATGGCGGCATATTTAAAAATAGAACAAATAGAAAAGAAAAGTAAAGTTAATGTCCTGCAGCTGGACAGGCATATCAGGTTCAGCATCAGGGAGAAGATATCTCTATCCGTGGTGCTTTTTATTTTCTTTTCTGTTTTTCTTTTTAATTCCCTCACCGCGCTTTCAATAAATGTATCCCAGAATCTCTATGACATAAGAGGAAACTACAGGGGATGGCAGAATAATTATGGTTTTTACAGTGAGGAGATATCTGAAGAGGGTCCGTTCAGATGGGCGGCACCTGATGCAAGTACTGTGCTGGAAAAGAAGGGTAACCGTGTTATTATACCTATAAAAGACGCATATCCGGAAGAGCCGGAAAAGAAGCTGGCAGTCAGGGTCTTTATTGACAACATTTTGGTAGAAAAAGCTTCTTTGGATTATAATAAGTGGGAAAATGTTGAAGTAGATATTCCTGATATGGTAAAGGAACATTTTACAATTACCCTGGTCTTTAACCGTGGCTGGAGTCCATTAGGGCTTGGGATAAATAATGATTCAAGGGTATTGGGTGCAAAGACCGGAGATTTTGTTTTTATTAGTGAAAAATCATGAATGACAGAAAATACACATTGAGACTCAAGGTATTTAACGGATTTATGTTATTTATAGTAGATTCTATTTTGATACTGCTTAGCTGTTTTATTGCCTACTATCTGAGGTTTTATACAGAAATTTTCTCCATGGTTTTATTCAGCGGGACAATAAACAGCAATTATGTTTTATACTCATTGATAATCACTGTATCCTCGATTATATTATTTGCTATTTTTGGCCTGTATGATATTAACAGAGCGTATAGAAATCTTTATTACTATCTGAAAATTCCTGCGATTATCCTGGTCGTTGTCCTGATAACATACTTTTCCGCAAGGATAATTGACGGTTTTTATTTCTCCAGATTATGGATAGGTTTTGTTTGTGTGATAGGAATAATTACTGTATCAATAGGCAGGTTTTTGTATGGAAAGCTAATAAAATTATTTTTTAGAAGAGCTGGCATTCCATACGAGGGTCTTATAATTGATTTTCTGGATTATATCAGGGCATTTAATGAGAATTCCAGGGTAAAAAAGAAAGTTATTTACGGAATAGTACTGGTGGCAAACGATATATTCTTCCTTGGAGCAGCATTCTACCTGTCTTATTATATAAGGTTTAACATTGATGCATTTGAAGAGGATCAGGTCATTTATTTCATAGAAAAAAATTATCTTTTTTACTCTGTAATATTTATAATCTCAGCAATTTTAATTTTTTCAATTTTTAGGTTGTACAACTGGGACAATATTTACCGTGGATCGGGATATTATTCAAGGATAGTCAAGGGAATAATCATAAATATTATTGTGATAATCCTTGCAGGCTACATATTTGACCTTTTTACATTCTCAAGAAAGTGGATTCTTCTGTTGTTCATATTTAGCATGCTTTTTATCTATGCAAGCAGGATTATAATAGATTTTGTGGGCTTTAGACTTATAAAGAAGGCCGGAGCTTCACCGGCAACCATTATTGTAGGTATTGGTGAAAACTCTAAAAGGATTGAAGACAGCTTCAGCAAATATTCACTGGAGGACGATGAGATACTAGGATATGTGGATAACAAACAGAGGATAGATGCCGATAAAGATTATTCAAAGTATTTTAATATACTGGGCGGCCTGAATGATCTCAAAAAAATAATATATAAATATAAGGTCCAGAGAGTAATAATCTCCGGGCCCGAATATAAATACTTTGAAATACTGGATATACTTGAGAAGCTAAAGGGGATAGATATCTCTGTACTTGTGTTTCCTGGCTTTTTTGAATTCTCGGTAAAAAGGATGAATATGAGGGAGATTGCTGGTATACCGCTTATGCAGGTTACAAATATAGGATTTTTTGGCATAAACCTGTTTATAAAAAATGTTATTGATTATGTACTGGGAAGCATTTTATTTATATTCTTTATATGAGTCCCCCACAGAAGATGAAATAAAAAAAATAAATGATTTTTTAAA
>JAGYMN010000182.1 GCA_018400395.1 Actinomycetota bacterium | reverse complement strand
CCCGAAGACATACTGGGTATAAAAACCAATGTATGGAATTACCTGGACACACCGGCTGAACTGGAACAGGCAATAAAAAAGAGGGCCATGGACGTGGGTGTGAAGGAAAACAATATAGGCATAAAAGACAGGGGTATCACCACCGATCCTATTTTCCAGGGAAGCACGGCACTCATCAATGCCAGGCCCCTTCGCACACATGCATGGTCCGGTGTGGGATCACTGATAAAAAATTATATAATGTTTATTGACAATCCCTCATCCATGCATGGCGACTCATGTGCTGACCTGGCAGAGCTGTGGAAACTGCCCGTGATTGAAGGCAAAACGAGGCTGAATATACTGGTAATGCTTAATCCCCTTTTCCATGGCGTAGGCAGGCACCATTTCAGCAGAGAGTACACATGGGAATATGGTGGACTACTGGTTGGTTTTGACCCTGTGGCTGTCGATTCAGTTGGCGTACGCATACTGCAGGCTAAAAGAAAAGAACATTTTGGGTATGACAGGCCGCTCAATCCACCGGCCAAGCATGTATTCCTCGCCGATACGCGCCACAAGCTTGGAACAGCAAATCCCGAGAAAATAGAACTGGTAAAGCTGGGCTGGACGAAAAACAGCCTTGTTTAATCTACCATAGGATACCTGAATAAGGGCTTCGTCTCCAGGCCTTTTTTCTTCATAGCCATTATCTCATCCGGGTTCATCTCATTAAAGTCAACAGCCAGACTTAGTGCCATAGCAAATAGATCTTCATTACCCGGGGGGATAGCAGCTGTCACAGGATGTGAAAGAGTAAAACGCAAGCCTTTACGGGCTTCCTTCTCTTCAATCAGGGGCCTGTACCAGACTTTTGAAACCGTACGCTCCTCTCCTTCCTCCCAGGGCCTGTAGGCCATGGCCTTGAGGGCAAGGATACCCATGTTTTTGTCTTTTGCAGTTTGCATAACCTGGGGACCGAAATTGCCGGCATGCCAGCATGCAAAATTGAAAGGGAAAAGAATGGTATCAAAATCAAATCGATCCATTAGTGCCATTGCGGCCTCAACGGAATGTGCCGAGAAGCCCAGAAACCGCACTTTACCCTCTTTTCTGGCTTCAAGAAAAGTTTCCATAGCACCTCCTTCAGAAAAGATAGTGTCTACATCCCTCAATTCGGTCACAGCATGAAGCTGGTAAAGGTCAAAATGATCTGTCTGCATATTACGGAGCGATTGTTCAAGCTCCTTTCGTGCACCTTCCTTTTTCCGCTCTGTTGTTTTACATGCAAGAAACACATCCTTCCTGTATGGTTTCAGGACAGGACCCAGCATCAGTTCGGCATTTCCATATGAAGGTGCAACATCAAAATAGTTAACCCCGTAATCAATGGCTTCTCCCACCCTTGCGGACGCCTGTTCGGTGGTGGCATCCATCACCACAATACCTCCAAATCCTATCAGGGAAAGCATTTCCCCTGTTTGCCCCAGCACCCTCTTTTCAAGCTTTCCTTTCCGTATCTCACGTATCATAGATGATAATTCGGCCGGAAAAAAGTTTATCATGGACGCTGTAATTGCTGATGTTTCCAGAAATTTTCTTCGTTTCATGATCTGAATGCTTTAATAATATTAAAAAACCTACCTGTAAGTTAAATAATAAAATCAGATAATCCATAATTAAAGTTGAAGCAAGCCCGAGCAATTCTTCCTCACGTACCTGTGGGTCTGCCATATAGAGATATATCGGTGAGTATTTTTTTATCACTGACGGATTTTTTTAATTTTACTACGATATTTTACAATCAGAATAATATCGAGGTGTCTGAAAAACTAAACTGCCATGTGGAAAACTGCTTTATTTCTCCTGCTGACAATAATGATAATCCCTTTTATAGCATTCAGGACAGGCATTTCGCTCAGCCCGGAACAGAAAGCCATACTATATGATCTTTTGATAATATACATTATGGCCACGGCACTGTGCTTTATCACCAGCACAATAAGTGGCAATTACAGCCAGGTTGATAAGCTCTGGAGTATTATGCCGCCTGTGTATGTATGGCTTATCTGCATAGAATCAGGTTTCGGGGGCAGACTGGTATTGATGGCA
>JAGYMN010000181.1 GCA_018400395.1 Actinomycetota bacterium | reverse complement strand
ATGATTCTTAAAATAATCTTAAGGTAATATAAATTAAGCTTATTTCATATTATGAAAACTACCTGACTTTTTAAGCGGACGATCTCATCCGTTAATATCTTCTGCCAGGTATCTGTCATTTCCCTCGGAAATGTTACTATAATCAGATTTAAGCTCGCCCACTGTATCAGTGTTTCTATAGTCCGGCCCGGTTCTGTCTATCTTTTTTATTTCAATTGCAACCAGTATACCCGTGACCAGTATTGCAAGGAAATCAGCTATTGGAAAAGATATCCATATTCCCTTTATTCCCATTGCAAGAGGCATTAATAATATTAAAGGTATGAGGAACAGCACCTGCCTTGAAAGGGACAGCACGATTGAGGGCACTGCCTTTCCTATAGACTGGAAAAACCCGGCCCCTATAACCTGAAAACCGACAAAAGGAAAAAGAAGTATTAACATCCTGAGTGGAAATACACCATTATTTATCAAAGACTGGTCCTGGCTGAAAAGACCAATTACTTTTGAAGGAATAGCCATAAAAATTATAAAGAAAAATATTCCAATAAATACTGTCGATAGAACGGCAGTCTTTAATGATCCTTTGACCCTTTCCATCTTCTTTGCCCCGTAATTAAACCCTATCATAGGCTGGGATCCGGCAACAATTCCAAAAAGCGGCATGGTCACAAACATTATAATTCTGTTTATAATGCTAAATACAGCAATTGCCATATCACCTCCGTAGAACTTAAGAGAGTTATTCATTATAATTATAAGCATACTCATGCTTACATGTCTTATAAATGAAGCAAACCCAAGGCTTATCATCTCTTTTATTATTAGCCATTTTAAATTGAGATAACTAAGTCTAATAGAAAGGGAACTTTTCCCCATAAAATAATAAAAACATATATACATAAATCCCATAAACTGGGATATTATAGTTGCATAGGCCGCTCCTTTTATACCCATGTCCAGAAGAAAGATAAATATTGGATCCAAAACTATATTTATTCCTGTTGAAAGCAGCATAACAATCATTGCTGTCCTGGCATTTCCCTCCGCTCTTATAAGATTATTTGAGGACACCAGAAAAGGGAAATAAACAAAACCGATAACTATGACCGAAAGATAATCTCTTGAATATGGCAGTATATTTTCAGTTGCGCCAAACAGCTTAAGGAGAGGATTTAAGGATAAAAAAACAATAATAGCAATTAAAGAACCAAAAATAAATGATAGGACAAAGGAATTTCCGGCAATATTGGAAGCCCTTTTATAATCTTTCCTTCCGAGACTTCTTGAGATCATGGAAGCTGCACCCATCCCAAAAAGCTGGGCGACTGCCATTACTATTATCTGTATGGGGAAAACAATCCCTAATCCTGCAATCGCCAGTGTCCCCACTCCCCTGCCGACGAAAATAGTATCCACTATATTGTAGAGACTATTGGCTATCATTGCTATTGTTGTTGGAATAGCAAGTTTGGCAAGCAGGGAGCCTATACTTTTGCTGCCGAGATCTGATATATTTTTTTCAATCCTATTCATTAATTAGTATATGGCTTAATTCCAAATTCAAGAATTTTATACAAGTTAGTATTTTATGTCAAACTTCTGAATCTTGAATCTTGATTAGCAGCATAAAGGGCATGGGAATTTATCACACTATTTTAACCATTACATGAAGATTAAGATTTCCTTAAAATTATACTATAATGCTAATTTCAGCAGTTGATATTCTTTAATGAAAAGATGATTTTTAAAGGTAGCTTTTAATAAATATAAATAATTAAGTTATTGCCCGTAATATGCATCCTCTCCATGTTTCCTCAAATAATGCTTGTAAAGGAGGGTCTTCTTTATTCCCTTTATGGAACTATTAAGCATCAATGTCCTCCAGGCAAGCCCTGCTATATGCTCAAGTATTATAGCAGTCTCTACAGATTCATCTGCGCTACCGCCCCAGGTAAAAGGTCCATGGCATGCAACCAGACATGCTTTAACACTATTGTAATCCATGCTTTTAAAAGTCTCCGCAATAAGCTTTCCCGTCTCAAGCTCATAATCGGAACTTATGCAGTTATCCTTTATAAGACCGGTAACCGGTACCGGACCGCAAAAGT
>JAGYMN010000180.1 GCA_018400395.1 Actinomycetota bacterium | reverse complement strand
GGATGTACTTTATATTCCATTACAGTCGGTTTATGAATCAGACGGCAAACAGTACGTTAATATTATAAACGAAGATGGGACTTCAGAAACCAGAGAGATTGAGACAGGAATATTTAATTATGATTATATCGAAGTAAAGTCGGGTCTTTCGGAAGGTGATATTGTAGTTGTGTCATGACTTGAGTGATATAAAAAGAATAAGCAGGAAATGATTTTTTATGGACGATGACGGATTTATAATCAAAATAAGTAAGATGGAGAAGATTTATAGTATTGGTAAGATATCCGTGCCTGCTTTAAAGGGAATAGATCTTGATATCAAAAGCGGAGAATTTATTGCTGTCATGGGTCCTTCCGGCTCAGGCAAGTCAACTCTTATGAATATAATAGGGGCGCTTGATACACCGACATCCGGATCATATTTTCTGGACGGTGTTGATGTAGGAAAAGTCAAAGATAATGAACTAGCAGTTATAAGAAATATAAAGATAGGTTTTGTATTCCAGACTTTTAATCTTCTATCCAGGGTAAATCTTTTTGGCAATGTCGAGTTACCGCTCATTTACTCAAGGGAAAGAGTAAGAGATAAAAAAAAGAAGATAATGGATGCGATAGATTCGGTAGGCCTTACGGACTGGTTAAGACACAAGCCTAATGAACTGTCAGGCGGGCAGAAGCAGAGAGTAGCGATTGCCCGTGCCCTGGTCAACAATCCTTCAATAATACTTGCTGATGAGCCCACCGGTAATCTTGATTCCAGAACGGGTGAGGAAATAATGGGTATATTCCAGAGGCTAAACAGAGAGGGTAAGACCATTATAGTCGTTACACACGAGATGACTATAGCCAGGCATACCAGGCGGATAATATTTTTAAAAGATGGAAGGATAAGCGGTCAGGAGATGGTGGAAGATCAGCTGAGTGCTGATGATATCCTTAAAAAAATGCCCAGACTGGATGATGTGATATGAGAAGATTGACCGAAAATATTAAAATTGCTTTCCGTTCCCTTTTCCTCAATAAGATGAGGTCATTTTTGACAATGCTGGGAATAATAATAGGGGTAGGTGCTGTTGTAGCAATGCTCTCTATAGGGACAGGGGCCCAGGATTCTGTTATAAGCAGTGTACAGGATATCGGCTCAAATCTAATAATAATTACACCCGGAAATCCCGAAGAAGAGGACCAGATTATGGGGCCCCAGATGATGTTTGCAGGTGATACTGCAAAACTGGATGAAGATGATATCAGGGCTATTGAAAGGGATGCAGAACTTATTACGGAAGTCTCTCCGGTGGTTTTTGGCAGTGCTGTAGTATCTTATCTAAACAGGAATACCCAGCCACAGGTGTTCGGCTCAAATGAAAAAGGTATGCAGCTTTATAATGTTGACTTAGAAAAGGGCAAGTTCTATTCAAAAGGAGATATTTCAAGCTCTGCAAATGTAACTGTAATAGGTCAGACAGTCGTAAAGAAATTATTTAATAATATCGACCCGTTAGGCAAGATAATAAAGGTTAATGGTCAGAACTTCAGAGTGATAGGGACCCTTAAATCAAGGGGAACCGATTCTTTTGGCAATGATCAGGATAATATTATCACCATTCCTGTGACTACTGTACAGACAAAACTGTATGGTTCAAGTTCATATGATATGATACTGACACAGAGTATCAGTGAAGAAAGAATTGAAGATGCTACTGAAGAGGTCAAAGATATTCTCAGAAGAAGCAGAGACATAAGGATGGGAGAGAAGAATGATTTTCGTGTCAGGAGTCAGACGCAGATACTTGATATCATCAGTACTATAACCAATATATTTACAGTTGTTATATCGGGCATTGCAAGCATATCTCTTCTTGTCGGGGGTATAGGTATAATGAATATCATGCTTGTATCTGTTACCGAAAGGACAAGAGAGATAGGCATACGGAAGGCTATAGGCGCTACGAACCGTGATATACTTATCCAGTTTCTGGTTGAAAGCATAGTCCTTAGTATAACAGGCGGTATTTTCGGAATTCTATTTGCAGTTCTCATATCAGTAATAATCAATAATTATACGGTACTTGAGACAAGTATAAGTGCAACGCCGATTTTAATAGCATTGAGTTTTTCAACAGTTGTG
>JAGYMN010000018.1 GCA_018400395.1 Actinomycetota bacterium | reverse complement strand
AGGTGTTGCAAGAAAAATGATGATTGTTGAAGAAATAATTGATAATAAGAAAAAAATATGGACACCGGACGAAGAGCGGCAGGATAAAGCAGATGATATCTGGGTGCCCGGTTCAAACCAGGACAGGGGTGAAGATAAAAAATGAACGATAGGATAAAAAATAATTATCTGATACCCATGGTCATAGAGCAGACAAACAGGGGTGAGAGGTCTTATGATATATATTCAAGGCTTCTCAAGGAGAGAATAATATTCCTCGGCTATGCCATAGATGACAATATAGCAAACCTTATAATGGCGCAGCTGCTTCATCTTGAAGCAGAGGATCCCGAAAAAGATATCCAGCTTTATATTAACAGCCCCGGCGGGGTTGTGACATCAGCGCTGGCTGTTTATGATACCATGCAGTTTATAAAATCAAAAGTATCTACCATATGCATAGGGCAGGCAGCAAGCGCCGCAGCAGTACTGCTTCTTGCAGGCGAGAAAAAAAAGAGGTTTACCCTTCCAAACTCCAGGGTAATGCTGCATCAGCCCTCAGGAGGAGTTTCGGGCACAACTATAGATGTTGAGATACATGCCAGGGAAATGGTAAGGATAAGGACCCTTCTAAATGAAATAATAGCAAAACATACGGGTCAGGATATTAAAAAAGTTGAAAAAGATACCGAAAGGGATTTTATCCTGAGCGCCAATGAATCCAAAGAATATGGAATAATAGATGAAGTGATTTATAAAAAATAGTGTTTTCCGGCTAACGGGGAAAGCAGGAGGTTTGTTAAGTTGTCTGAAAACATGAGCAAGGATAAAAAACAATTTTTGAAATGTTCTTTTTGCGGTAAATCCCAGAATCAGGTAAGGAAATTGATAGCGGGTCCGGGTGTTTATATCTGTAATGAATGCCTGGATCTGTGCAATGAGATAATGGATGAAGAATTCCGGGAGGAAAAAGAGCAGGGGTTCAAGGATCTGCCAAAGCCAAAAGAGATCTGCAGCATACTCAATGAATATGTAATAGGGCAGGAGGCTGCTAAAAGGGTGCTTTCTGTGGCTGTGTATAATCATTATAAGAGGGTCAAGTATGAGGATGTGGCAAAAAAAGATGATGTGGAGCTCCAGAAAAGCAATATACTGCTCATAGGCCCCACGGGTTGCGGCAAGACTCTTCTTGCACAGACCCTTGCAAGGATACTGAAAGTTCCTTTCTGTATTGCTGATGCTACTTCCCTTACTGAAGCAGGATATGTGGGTGAAGATGTAGAGAATATACTCCTGAAGCTTATACAGGCCGCAGACTTCGACATAAAAAAAGCAGAGACGGGAATAATATACCTTGATGAGATAGATAAAATAAGCAGAAAATCAGACAATCCCTCCATTACCAGGGACGTCTCCGGCGAAGGTGTCCAGCAGGCGCTTTTGAAGATACTCGAAGGTACCGAGGCAAATGTCCCGCCCCAGGGGGGAAGAAAACATCCGCATCAGGATTTTATTCAGATAAATACCAGCAATATACTGTTTATCTGCGGGGGGTCTTTCGGAGGGCTGGAGAGCATAATTGAAGGAAGACTTAATAGGAAGAGTATTGGTTTTATTTCAGAAAAGTTACCCGATAAATCTGAAAGAATAGATATGCTTCTTCCATATGTGATGCCGGAGGATCTTCTTAAATACGGGTTGATCCCCGAACTTATAGGAAGGCTTCCGGTGCTGTCGACACTTTCAAACCTTACCAGTGAAGATCTTGTGATAATACTTACAAAACCCAGAAATTCGCTTATAAAGCAATATAAAAAGATTTTTAAGATGGATAATGTTGAGCTTGAATTTACCGATGATGCTCTGGGAGCGATATCAGAAAAAGCAATAAAACTGGGTACGGGCGCAAGAGGTCTGAGGGCCATTATGGAAGAGATTATGCTTGGTATAATGTTTGAGATCCCCGGCCGCAGCGATATAAGGAAGTGTGTCGTAACCAGGGATGTTGTAGAAAAAAAGATAGAGCCTAAATTATTTATTGATTCAGAGGGAAGCAAATACCTTAAAGATGAAGAAAAATCTGCTTGATCTTGATACAGGGATAGAAGGGAAGTACAGACCTTCTTTATTCGAGAGTAAAATATATAGTTTCTGGCAAAAGAATAATTATTTTCACGCTGTACTGGATAAATCAATGGCTCCCTTCAGCATGGTGATACCCCCTCCAAATGTGACAGGGTACCTTCATGTGGGGCATGCCCTCAATAATACGCTCCAGGATGTAATAATAAGATACAAGAGGATGAAAGGCCTCAATGCTGCCTGGGTACCGGGTACCGATCATGCAGGTATTGCGACCCAGAATGTAGTGGAGAAATCCCTCCTTGAAAAGGGGACAGACCGTCACAGCCTTGGCAGAGAAAGGTTTGTCGAAGAAGTCTGGAAGTGGAAGGATAAATATGGGAACCGTATTATATCACAGTTAGAAGCCCTTGGCTGCTCCTGTGACTGGGACCGGCTAAGATTTACTTTTGACGGGAGTTATGTAAATGCGGTTACCAATGAATTTGTAACCCTATACAGACAGGGCCTGATATACAGGGGAAACTATATGATTAACTGGTGCCCCAGGTGCCGCACAGCGATATCCGATATAGAAGTGGAACATATCGAAAAAAAAGGCAGCCTGTGGGACATAAAATATCCCCTTATCGATAAGGATACAGGCAGACCTTCAGGAGACGAGTATATAATAGTATCTACAACCAGGCCCGAGACTATGCTGGGGGACACGGCAGTTGCGGTAAACCCTGCAGACTTAAGATACAGAGGTTTAAGGAATAGATCGGTCTTCCTTCCGCTGGCCGGAAGGATCATCCCTGTGATAGAGGATGAATTTGTAGACATGGGATTTGGCAGCGGTGCAGTAAAGGTAACACCTGCCCATGACCCAAACGATTTTGATATCGGCAAAAGGCATGGACTTGAAGAAATAAATATTATGGATGAAGACGCCAGGCTAAATGCCAATGCCGGGAAATATAACGGCATGGACCGCTATAAGGCAAGAAAGGCAGTACTGGACGACCTAAAATCAGGCCAGTATCTGCTGGGAAGAAAAGATCATATCTCCCCTGTAGGGGTCTGTTCCAGATGTGATACAGTTGTGGAACCGCGGATTTCGATGCAGTGGTTCGTCTCGATGAAAAAACTTGCAGAGCCGGCAGTAAAAGCAGTAAGAGAATCAGAATTAAGGATCATTCCTGATAAGTGGGAAAAGATATATTTTGACTGGATGGAAAATATAAGGGACTGGTGCATATCAAGACAGTTGTGGTGGGGACACCGGATCCCTGTCTGGTACTGCAGGGATTGCGGCGAGATGATGGTTGAGGCAGATAAGCCTGAAAAGTGCTCGAAATGCGGAAGCACTAATATCTTCCAGGACGAAGATGTGCTTGATACATGGTTCAGTTCATGCCTGTGGCCTTTTGCCGTGTTTGGGTGGCCGGAGGAAACCGATGAGCTGGGATATTTTTTCCCGACAGACCTGCTTATAACGGCTCACGATATAATTTTTTTCTGGGTTGCCAGAATGGTAATGATGTCCCTTCATTTTAGAGGTGTGGTCCCTTTTAAAAAAGTGTTTATAAATCCTCTGGTAAATGACGCCAGCGGCCAGAAGATGAGCAAGTCAAAGGGTAATGTGGTGGATCCTATGGTAATCATAAATAAAAACGGTGCTGATGTTTTAAGGTTTACCCTTACTTCCCTTACAACTCCCGGGAAAAATCTGCTTCTGGGGGACGAGAAAATAGAAGGTATAAGAAATTTTGCCAATAAGATATGGAACGGTTCTAAATTTGTCATAGCCTCCCTGAAGGATGCAGAAGAAGATATTGAAAATATTGACAGGGACAATATTGCCCGGGATACAGACCTTAATATATGGGACAGGTGGATACTTTCAAGGCTTAACAGGGCTATTGCAGGGCTTGAAAAAGATCTGGAAAAATTTAATTTTTCAGGGGCCTCAAGGACACTTTATAATTTTTTCTGGAGCGAATTCTGTGACTGGTATCTTGAATCCTCCAAGAACAGGCTTTATGCTTCCCGGGACAATGAAGATAAAAAGGTATGCCGGTTTGTACTCTGGCATGTCCTTGAGACCTATCTGAGGCTTCTTCAGCCTTTCATGCCGCATATATCTGAAAGGATATGGCAGGAAATACCGCACAGGGGTGAAAGTATAGTAAGGTCAAATTTTCCGGACATAAACAGTGGCCTTATAGACAGAAGCATAGAGAAAAGGATAGCTCCCATTTTTGATATAATAAACGAGATCAGGAAGGTAAGATCGGAATTGAAAATAAATCCTGGAGAAAAGGTGAATATATGCCTGGATATATCCGGAAAGAAAACACTGGAGGATGTATCTAAAAACTCAGGGTATATATGCAGTCTTGCAGGAATCAGCAATATAAAATACGGACCTCTGGAGGATGACAGGGGTTATATAAAGACCACTACCGGCAGCATTGACATCTATATATATATCCTGGATGCAGTAAACATCGACCTCGAAATAAAAAGGATAGAAGATGAAATAAAAAAAGTAAAAGCCGGAATGGAAAAAAGTATAAAAAAACTGGAAAACCCCGGTTTTATTAAAAAAGCTCCGGAAAATATAATCTCAAAAGAAAAAAGAAAGCTGGATCAGGCGGATAAGATAACCAGTATTCTGGATGGACAGCTTGACAGGATGAAGAAAATTAAAAAGTGATAAAAGCAGGCAGATGTGGACTTTGACCGGGTCAGCAAATATCTGGACGGCGCTCTTATATTCGGGATCAAGCCATCCCTTGTAAGGATAAAAAAAATACTCGAACTAATGGGGCATCCCCATAGGGAAACAGAACATATACAGATAGTCGGAACGAACGGCAAGACCTCTACGGCTATAATGCTTGCCTCAATATTAAAAAGCATGGGCCTAAAGTGCGGCTATCATATTTCTCCGCATATCAGCAGCTACACAGAAAGGGTATGGATTGACGGAAAAGATATTTCAAGGGAAAAGTTTGCCGGTGCATTCAGCCGTATTTATCCATATATAAATAAAGTAAACAGCCTTGATCTTGGAGGTCCTATTACCCAGTTTGAAATTATTACTGCACTTGTTTTTATGATAGCGCGGGAAGAGGGGATCCAGGTAATGATTTCGGAAGCGGGGATGGGCGGCCGCTGGGATGCAACCAATGTCGTCCATTCACTGGCGGCAGGCCTTACAGGAGTAAGTCTTGAGCATACAGAAATGCTGGGAAACACAATATCGGAAATAGCCATCGAAAAAGTTGAAGTGATAAAGGAAAATACGAGGGCTTCAACAATTTCAAATGATCCGGAAGTCCTGGATATATTTAAGAAAAAAACCGATAAAATAGGCGCGCGGTGCTATATATACGGAAGGGATTTTGAAATTATTGAGAAGAAGAGTATGGGCATTAAGGGATGGCGGGTAAGCATTGACGGAGTATACGGAAGATACACAGGTATAAAACTTCCCTTAATCGGGGATTACCAGCCGTTAAATCTTTCTCTGGCAGTTTCTCTTGCTGAACTGTATATGGATGTCAAGGGTAAAAAAATAGAACCCGGAGTATTAAAAGATGCCGTCTCGGATATAAATATCAAAGGAAGATTTGAAATACTGAAAGCCGATCCAGCTGTAATAGCTGATGCCTCCCATAATCCGGAGGGCACTGTGAAATTCTGTCATGCCCTGGAGGAATATTTCGGGCCAAATAAAAAAACTATAATATTTGCTGTTCTTGCTGATAAAGATTACAGACAGATGATTGAAAAGGTCTTAAATACTGCGGACATACTGATACTGACTTCAAGCGGGAGCAGCAGAAGCCTGGGTGCGGAAGACCTAAAAAGGGAAACTGACAGCATTATGGAAAAATATTGTGACAGGAGCATGCTTCCGGGAGAGGTTTGCGTGATGGATACTATTGAAAATTCCTTAAATTATGCATTAAAAATTTCAGATAGTAATGATATTATATGCATTACCGGTTCAATAACAAATCTGGCTCATCTGTACAGAATATTTAAGAGGAGTTAGAAAAATTTTATGGAGGGCGTATGGATTTATTTGGATATATAGAAAATGTACTTAATTTTTTCAGACTTCCAGTATGGCGTTATCTTATTTACGGTATTATATTCGTCCTTATAATTATCTGGCTTTCATTTGTTTACTGGACTTACCGCGATTCAAGACTCAGGAGTAATTCTGCCATAGCTTCCGTATTCTGGGCCCTTGTTGTCCTGGTGCTTAACTTTCTGGGTCTTATAATATACCTTATATTAAGACCGCCGGAATATATAGAAGATATAAAGGAGAGGGATCTTGAGATTGAAAGGATGCAGCTACTTATGGATGCAAACATATCTGTATGCCCATCCTGCGGAAAGAGGGTAATGCCGGATTTTATCATATGCCCTTATTGCCGTAAAAAGCTGAAGAATAAATGCATATCCTGCGGAAAGCCCCTTGATTTAAACTGGAAAGTCTGTCCTTATTGCGGGACTGTGCAGTAAGTAATAAGTTTTAATTTTATAGTTAATGGAACTGGAAAATTAGGAAAGTGAAGTGATTCAAATCTCTAAAAATAAAAATATAGAAAAGAGCCTGATAATAATAAAGCCTGATGGGATACAGAAAAGGGTTGCAGGAAAGATAATCTCAAGATTTGAAGATGCAGGGCTTGAAATAGAGAGAATGAAGATGATAAGAATAGATGAGGAACTTGCAGGAGAGCATTATAAAGAGCACAGAAAGAAAAGCTTCTTCGGGTCGCTTCTTAAATATATTTGTTCCGGCCCTGTAATTATAATGGTTGTAAGAGGACCGGAAGCGATATTAAAATCAAGGGAAATTATGGGCCCTACTGACTCACGGAAGGCACCTTCCGGTACCATAAGAGGTGATTTTGGGGAAGATATAACTGTAAATGTGGTGCATGGTTCTGATTCACCCCGGAGTGCTGAAAGAGAGGTCAGGCTGTTTTTTGGAGAAAATTTTTAGCAGAATTAACCCTGTATTTAAATTAGATAGCATATATATATAAATTTTAAAGTCAGGCTGGGCTAAATGGCAAAAAGGCGTGGAAAGTTAATATTTTTTGTAACATTTTTGGGGGGTGTACTGGGAGCCGTACTGGGACATGTTCTTGCAGACACTATTCCTATTCTTGACAGGGGCCTTAAAGTCGGAACAGATTCATTAAGCCTTAATCTTTATCTGATTGATATAAGCTTTAGTATCCATGTTAATATAACCCTGGGTGCTATAATAGGGCTGCTCATAGCATTTTTACTGGTCGATGTCGGGACAAGGAGAAGAACCTAAAATAAAAATAATACTGGCCTCAGCATCTCCAAGGAGGAAGAAGATCTTTGAAAATCTGGGATTTGATTTCGAGGTCTTATTCCCGGAGAAACATGTGGAAGAAGTGCAGGGTAATCCCATAAGGATAACTGTAAGAAATAGTATCGAAAAAGCAAGAAGTGTCCTTGGCAGATGCAGAAGCAGGGATTACAGGTACCTTGTCTGCGGTTTTGACACGGTTGTATATTATAAAAACAGGGTATTTGGCAAACCCTCAGATCCTGATCAGGCTTATCACTTCATCAGTATGCTTTCAGGAAGGGTCCACAGGGTAGTAAGCGGGGCCTGCATAATAGACAGTGAAACAGGAAGGCTTGAAACAGATTCGGAGGTAACAGAAGTCAGGTTCAGAAAACTGGGCAGGGCAGAGATTGATTATTATATCAGTCGCGAAAATGTTCTGGACAAAGCCGGAGCTTATAATATAGACGGAGCAGGAGCGCTATTGGTGGAGAGGATAGAAGGATGTTTCTTTAATGTTATGGGTGTTCCTGTTTTTAAATTTATTAATTTACTGAGAAAATTTGATTTTAAAATTTTAAACCATTCTAAGGAGTAGCAGATGTTCGATTTTTTTCTAAATGTAATAGGAAGAGACATGGGGATAGACCTCGGTACAGCAAACACGCTTGTATATGTAAAGAGCAAGGGGATAATACTCGAAGAGCCTTCCATTGTAGCTATAATAAAAGATAAGAAGACAATACTGGCTATTGGCAGGGAAGCCAAGAGAATGGTCGGCCGTACCCCGGGTAATATTATTGCAATAAGGCCTCTAAAGGACGGAGTAATAGCAGATTTTGAAACCACCGAAAAGATGCTCAGGTATTTTATACAGAAAGTACATAAAAACGTGGGCTTTGCCAGACCCAGGATAGTGATATGTGTTCCATCCGGAATAACACCCGTAGAGAAGAAGGCTGTTATAGAAGCTACTGAACAGGCAGGAGCACGCGCCGCATATATTATAGAGGAGCCTCTTGCTGCTGCTATAGGAGCAAATCTTCCCATAGATGAACCGACCGGAAGCATGATAGTAGATATAGGCGGCGGGACATCGGAAGTTGCTGTTATATCGCTCGGAGGTATTGTAGTAAGCCAGTCACTGCGCATTGGCGGGAACGAGATGGATGAAAGTATCGTTTATTTTTTGAAGAAAGAACACAATCTGCTGCTGGGTGAAAGGACTGCAGAAAAGGTGAAGATGGAAATAGGCTCAGCTTTTCCGCTTGAGAATGAGGAAAAGATGGAGATAAATGGCAGGGATCTGGTAACCGGGCTCCCAAAGACTATTATAATAACAAGCCAGCAGATAAGGAAAGCTCTTGAAAAAACCGTAAATGATATAGTAAATTCAATAGTGGAAGTGCTGGATGAGACCCCACCAGAATTGTCTTCCGATATCATGAAGCGGGGAATTTATCTTGCAGGAGGAGGTTCGCTTTTAAAAGGTATTACAGAGAGGATAAGCAGGGAAACGCACTGCCCGGTTTTTCTGGCAGAAGAGCCCCTTGCTGCAGTAGCTATGGGAGCAGGCAAGTGCGTTGAAGACTTTACGGCACTGAAAAGGTATCTGAGGTTTTCAAAATAGCGGATATACAGGTTTTTAAAATTTTTTTTTGATACAGTGGTAAACAGCAGAAGATTTAGAAACATCATCATCCTTACAATAATCATATTCCTCTGCCTTGTAGTCATAACAGTCAGTTTCAGGGGAAGCGACATCATAGAAAAGATAAAGGCAGAGACAATAGATATATTTGAGCCTGTCCAGGAAAAGGCTTTTTCTTTTTTTAATCCGGTTGTGGTTTTCTTTACGTCCATAGGTGATTATATGGGACTGAGAGAGAAAAATATTAGACTTGAAGAAGAAAATGCGGAACTCCGTGCAAAATATGCTGAAAATATAAATATAAAAGTCGAAAATGATGCTCTGAGAAAACTTCTTGGGCTTGATTTACGTAAGGAGCATGATCTGATGACGGTAAAGGCCATAGGTTTTTTTAACGATACATGGCAGTCGGAGATAATACTGAATGCAGGTTCAGCTGACGGGGTGCAGGAAGGAATGGGGGTTATGGGAAGCAGCGGCCTGGTTGGTGTAATAACTTCAGCCGGCAATAACAGCTCAAGGGCAATGCTGATTAACGACCCCAGGAGCAGTCTGGGTGCAAGGATTCTGTCTTCAAGAAAGCTGGGTCTTATAGAGGGAAGCCAGGAAGGTGTTACATATTTTAAATATATATCGTCTGAAGAGGAAGTATATAAAGGGGATATACTGGTAACCTCGGAACACGGCCTGCACCTCCCACCGGATTTATTGATAGGGAGGGTAAGCAGCGTAAGGAATACACCGGAAAACCCCTATCTGGAAATAACCGTTGAACCCTTTGAAGATTTTAGAAGCCTGGAATATTTAGTGGTGATAAAGAATTGATAATCTGTAAAGTAGATTTCCCGGAATTAATATGAAAGCGTGGAAGATAATACTTCATTTCTTACTGATGGTCGCATTTCTTATAATACAGGTGACCTTTTTTGAACAGCTAAAATTGTTTAACCTGAGTTTTGACCTTATATTAATAGCAGTTCTTGCCGTAACGCTTGTGGACGGGGTTTTCTATAGTATTATTTTTGGTTTTGTCATAGGCCTGATTTTCGATCTTATTGCAGGAGACCTGCCGGGTATATCGGCTCTTCTGTATCCGCTTGATGCATTTATTATGTCAAGGTTATTGGAATCAGGTTTTAAAAAAAAGCTGATATCACTTATATTTATAATATTTATACTGACCGAAACAAATATAATATCTGAAAGCATCATAAGATATTTATTTAACTTTGAAATAAATCTGCAGGTGACAGGCGTGGAAATGCTGCTTGCACCTGTGTGTAATATAATACTGCTTGCAGTTCTATACCCTGCTATAAAAGCAAGCATAAACAGGGGGATGGAGACCTTTGAATTCAAATATAAGGATAAGATTTAAGATAGTAATATACTTTATTATGGGAATTCTTATAGCTATCTTGTTGAGGCTGTATTTCCTTCAGGTCATCAGCGGCCAAATCTATGCAGAGATGGTCTCGGAAAACATAACCCGCACAACAGAAGTTGCGGCCCCCAGGGGTAATATCTATGATAGAGATGGGAGGCTGCTCGTTAAAAGCACGCCTGTATATGCAGTAGTCGTGCAGCCCCATATTTTAATAGAGGATGAGGAGGCAATTGGACTTTTACAGGATTACCTTGATATGCCTGCCGGGGAAATAAGGGAAAGGCTTGAAGAAGCAGATATCTCATATCTGGAAAGGGTGATTTTAAAAACTGGATTGGATATGCCGACGGTTATAAAAATTAAGGAAAGCAGTAACGTGCTCCCGGGAGTCGAGGTTGTTGATATATACCTTAGAAAATATAATTACGGAGTACTTGCATCGCACATATTTGGCTATACCGGCGAGATCGACGAGGAGCGTCTGGAATCAGAATCTTACGGACCTGAGTACTCTGCGGGGGATCAGATAGGGCTTACAGGGCTGGAGGAAGAATATGAAAATGTCCTGAGGGGGGAAAAAGGCGGAAAAGTCTATGAAGTGGACCCTGCCGGCAGGCCCGTGAGGATAATTGAGGAAAAATTACCCGTAAGCGGTAATAACCTGTATCTGACAATTGATATAGAGCTTCAAAAGGTTACGGAAGAGACTCTTTACAACGGGATAATGGAAGTGAGAGAAAAGACTCTGAGTGATTCGGAAGAGCATTATAATGCGCCGGCAGGAGCAGCAGTGGTGCTGGATGCCAGAAACGGAGAAGTACTGTCAATGGCATCATTCCCAACCTATAATCCTGAGATCTTTTCAGGCGGTATATCTGGCAAAGATTGGGCGTATCTTAATGATCCCGAAAATTATTTACCTTTAAACAACAGGGCCGTTATGTCTTATGCTCCCGGTTCTATCTTCAAGGTAGTGACAGCTTATGCAGGTCTTTATGAGGAGATAATAGGTGAATATTCCACAATTACATGCAGGGGGACATGGTATGGGCTCGGGAATGACTTCCCCAAGGCCTGCTGGAAAAAATCAGGCCATGGCAGTCTCAACATAAGGGGGGGCATAAAGAATTCATGTGATATATTTTTTTATGAGCTAGGTTATGGTCTTTTTCTAAAACTGGATAATATGGAAGAGCTGCTGCAGAAGCATTCCAGAAATTTTGGGCTGGGCAGCAAAACAGGTATCGATCTTCCCTTTGAAGATGCAGGAGTGGTACCCGACCGCGAATGGAAGGCTGAATATTTTGCAAATAGTGTAGAATACACCGTGTGGTTCCCCGGAGATACGGTAAACATGGCAATAGGCCAGGGAGACATCCTGGTCACGCCGCTGCAGATGGCTGTTGTATATTCAACGGTTGCAAACAGGGGAATACAGTATGAGCCGCATATAGTAAAAGAGATAAAAGATCCTTATGGAAATCCTTACCCCGGGAGTGTTATTGAAAATTACAGGGACATAGAGCTGAATGATTATTATGTAGATATTCTGGAAGACGGGTTTGAGATGGTCACGAGTCCTGGAGGTACAGCAGCGAATGCTTTCCGTAATTTTCCAACGGATCAGATACCTATAGCCGGTAAAACCGGGACTGCTGAAGTCTACGGAAGTCAGGACTCCGCCTGGTTTGCCAGTTACGGGCCAATAGGAAATCCTGAATATGTGATTATAGTCATGCTGGAAGAAGCAGGGGGAGGCGGAAGCAACGCTGCACCAATAGCGGAGAAAATATACAGATATCTTTTTGGGCTGGACCAGCGATAATCTATAAATTTTAAAAAAATAAGATATATGTTAAAAGGCAAAAATGATAGAGACATAAGCCTGATAGACGATCTTAATTCCTCGAAAAAGAGGAAAAGCTTCAGGTTTGATATACTTTTTTTCCTGGCAGTTCTTGCTGCAGCATCTTTTGGTCTGCTTATAATATACAGTGCCACCAGGAATCTGTTAGCAGCGGAGGCAGATGGCCCCATGTATTATCTGAAAAGGCAGTCAATTTTTCTGGGAGCAGGGGTTCTACTGTTTACCGGACTTCAATTTGTAAATCACAGGAAAATAAAGGTTTTCTGGTGGATAGCTGCTGCTGTGGGAGTATTATCTCTTTCTGCGGTACTTTTATTTGGATATGAAGTGCACGGGTCGAGAAGCTGGATAGATCTGGGATTGTTCTCAATTCAGCCTTCAGAGTTTGCCAAGGTGTTTATGATAATAACCCTTGCTGCGCTCCTGTCGAAAAGAAAGAGTGAAAAGGTAAACAACATATCATTCAAGAAAGTACTGCTGTCAACGTTAGCTGCACTGGCATTTATCCTGCTTGTGCTTATGGAACCTGATTTTGGCACCGCTATTATATTTTTATTAATATTTCTGGGAATGCTTTTCATATCCGGGGCTAACTTTTTTTATATACTTGCAATAATAGCTGCTGCTGCAGGCGGATTTTTTGCAGGTCTTAAGATGGGGATAATAAAGCAGTACCAGCTCGACAGGCTGCTTATTTTTTTGAGGCCGGACTACTCGAGTGAGGGAGCGGGATATAATCTATATCAGTCCAGGATGGCCATAGGCTCGGGGGGATTTACCGGAAAGGGGCTTTTTATGGGAACCCAGACAAACTTAAGTTATGTCCCTGAACACCATACAGATTTTATATTCTCTGTCATAGGAGAGGAACTCGGCTTTTTAGGGTGCCTGCTGGCAGTAGTATTGCTGGGATTTATTATCTGGAAATGTTTCAGAATAGCAGCATCTTCCAATAACAGCTTTGGAATGCTCCTGGCTTCGGGAGTAGGTTTTATGATTACCGTACAGGTGGTTATAAATATAGGGATGACAATCGGGATAATGCCTATTATAGGTATACCCCTGCCCTTCATAAGCTCAGGAGGATCCAGCCTTATCTCCATGTTATTCGGGATTGCGCTGGTATCAAACGTAAATATATACAGGGAGACCAGAAAGGATCACGAGATAGCCTATGAGGATTTTTCTGATCTGTTATAGAGGAAGGTCTGTGTAAGTTGGACAAAAAAATTAGATCGCTTCAATACGGTGAGCTGGAAAAACTGCTTGAAGGCATAGAAAGACCTGGCAGATATGTGGGAAATGAAGCAGGGATATCCAGCAAGGGGCCCGGATGGCTGGCGGATATGGGCAGGGGCGTACTTGTATGTCTTGCCTTTCCAGATATATATGAAGTCGGGATGCCAAATCTGGGGCTTCAGATATTGTATGATATCATAAATGGGTACCCCTGCTTTTCTGCGGAGAGGGCCTATGCACCATGGATTGATTTTGAAGAACGCCTTAGAAGAACAAAAACTGCCCTTTTTTCTCTGGAAAACAGGATTTTTCTGGACAGTTTTGATCTTATAGGGTTCAGTCTGCAGCATGAGCTTTTATATACAAATACACTAAACATGCTTGATATCGGAGGTATCGAGGTAATTTCCGGTAAGAGGGGCCCGGATGCACCGCTGGTATGTGCGGGAGGTCCTGCTGTTGTAAATCCCGGGCCCATGTCGCGTTTCATGGATTTTATGGTAGTAGGCGACGGAGAGGAAATAATTATAGAGTTACTGAAGCTTCTGCAAAAACATAAGTACGGCGATGGAAATAAGGGAGCCTTTTTAAAGGATATAGCAAAACTTGACGGGGTATATGTTCCTTCAGAGTACAGGTTCTTTTTTTATAATGATGGAAAAATAAAAAAAATAGAGCCGCCTTTAAAGGTAAAGAAAGCTGTAATCAAAGATCTTGACAGCTTCAGGATAGTCACAAGGCCTGTTATACCGGGTATAAAAACGGTGCATGACCGTTATGAGGTGGAGATAATGAGAGGCTGCCCCAGGGGATGCAGGTTCTGCCAGGCAGGGTACATATACCGCCCTGTAAGAAAAAGAAAAGCTGAAAAGCTGGTGGAGCAGAGCATTGAAGGCCTGGCCAATACCGGTTATGAAGAGATATCATTTTTATCCCTGTCTGCATCAGATTACAGTGAACTTGACAGTCTTTTAAAAGGGATCCTGGAAGAAATGAAAGGGAAAAATCTTTCAATCTCGCTGCCTTCATTGAGGCTTGACAGTTTCAGTATCGGTATTGCAGAGCTTATAAACCAGGGCAGGCGGCCGGGCCTGACATTCGCACCGGAAGCAGGAAGCCAGAGGATGAGGGATATAATCAAGAAGAATATTACCGAAAGACAGATCATGGAATGCATTGATATAGCTTTTGGAAGCGGCTGGGAAAAAATAAAGCTGTATTTTATGATAGGCCTTCCGGGTGAAAAAGAGGAAGACATACTTGAGATCGCAGAGCTGATAAAAAGGATAGCATGGAGGGCCAGGAAAGCAATGCCGCGCAGCAAGCTAAAAAGATTTTATATAAACGTAAGCATAAATGTCTTTATTCCAAAACCATTTACTCCTTTCCAGTGGACCGCGCAGGATGCTCCTGAAAGGTTTGAGGAAAAAATACATCTTATCCTTAAAAATATTTCTGCCAGATATATAAACATAAGCTGGAGCAACCCTGATATAAGCAGGATCGAATGTGCGCTTTCCAGGGGTGATATAAGGATGGGAAAGGCAATAGAGGATGCCTGGAAAAAGGGGGCAAGGTTTGATAACTGGAATGAACTGTTTAACAGGGATGCCTGGATTGATTCTTTTAAAATAAATAAAATACCAGTGGAATTTTTTACATCCAGGAAATATGATACTGGTGAAATACTTCCCTGGGATATTGTTGATATAGGTATAAAAAAACGAATATTTCTTGCAGGTTACAATAAGGCCCTTGAGTTAATAAACATAGATAGTCAAATAAAATAATAAAAAGTGCAGCATCTGAAAGCAAAAAATGGAAATAAAGTTCAGATTTAAGTTTTTAAAAGAAGGCAGCAGCAAATACCTCTCTCATCTAGATGTCATATCGGTGATGACAAGGGCACTCAGAAGGGCGGGAATAGCATTAAAGTATACGGAAGGTTTCAACCAGAGGCCGAAGCTGAGCTTTGGCCCACCAGTGCCTCTGGGAATAGAAAGCAGGGCAGAATACTGCGATATCACTGTAGTTGAAGATATGACTGATGAGGAATTTGCTTCAAGGGCAAATGAAAGTCTTATAGGAGGAATAAGGATAAGCGCTGTGAAACAATTCTCCGGCCGGCCGGCAAGCCTGATGAGCATTATTGATATAATTGATTATTCTATTTACATTGGCAGCAGTTATCCTGGCAGGGAAAAATCTTTAGAAATAATAGACAGTGCCTGCAGTATTGTGGACTTTAAAGGCTCAATACATGATACAGGAGCAGGAAAGAAATCAAAAGATGGGAAGTTCTGGGTCATTAAATTATCGGGTTTTGCCGGTACTTCCGAAAATATGGGAATGAAAGTATTCAGACCGGTCCAGTTTGTAGAGAAGTTTAAAGAAATCGTATTATATTATGGGCTTGATATTGAAAGAGTGGTAAAGGAAGAAGCATATTCATTAAAAGAAGGAGAAAAGCTCACCCCATTTGAGGTGTTATGATTTTATGTTTAAAATATATGTTCAGAGACCGGCATATTAAAGTTTAATAGATTTTTAATTTTTTAATAGAGGAGAAAATGGAAAATTGAAGAAAGAATTGGTAATAAGCTCTGATCAGAATGAGATAAGGATAGCTATTCTTGAGTCAAGAGAGGTGGCGCAGCTTTTTTTTGACAGGAAGAATAAAAAATCAATTGTGGGTAACATTTATCTGGGAGTAGTAAAAAATGTGCTTCCGAGTCTGGATGCAGCATTTGTGGATATAGGTGAGGATAAGAATGCTTTCCTTTATGTAAATGAAGTTGGTTTTGACGACATTGAGCTGGAAAACAGCGGCGAAATACCGAGAAAGATACAATATGTGCTGAAAGCCAATCAGAAGATCCTGGTCCAGGTGACTAAAGATCCAATGAAAACAAAGGGCGCCAGGCTTACAACTTTTATATCCATACCGGGAAGATACCTGGTTCTTGCCCCCTTTAATAATGGAGTGGGGGCCTCAAAGAAGCTTGAAGAAGAAGAAAGGGAAAGACTGAGAAAGATTGCGGGAGAGATCAAGCCAAAAGATTTTGGCTTGATAGTCAGGACTGCAGGCAGGGGTGTCAGCAAGAGCATGCTTAATAAGGATCTGAAATCACTGATGAGGCGGTTCAGGCAGATAAAAAGCAATGCAGAAAAGGCAAAAAAGCCTTCCCTGATATACCAGGAACAGGCAATGGTAATAAAAATACTCAGGGATATATTCACCGAAAAATTTGATGCCGTTTATGTAGACAGTAAGCACATAAAGAGGGATATCGAAAAATACCTTGGCTCAATAGGGGTAAAATATACAAATATAAAGCTCCATCATGGGAGGGACAGCCTTTTTGAAGAATTTGGTATAAATGACTTAATAGAAAATGCCCTTGAACAGAAAGTCTGGTTAAGGTCCGGTGGTTTTATTGTAATAGATCACGGAGAAGCAATGACCACAATTGATGTAAATACAGGGAAGTATACTTCCGGCAAAAGTTCGGCCCAGGCTATACTGCGGACAAATATGGAAGCAGCCGAGATGATTGCAAATCAACTGAGACTGAGGGACATCGGTGGAATAATAGTTATAGATTTTATAGATATGGCATGTGAGAGAGACCGGAATAAAGTATTTAAAAGATTCCGGCAGTGCCTTGAAAATGATAAGACAAGAACCGAGATTCTTCCGTTTTCAAAACTGGGTCTTCTGGAGATGACAAGAAAGAATGTGTCGGACGGCATACTGGGGACCATGTGCAAAGTCTGTCCCAGCTGTCTGGGCAGGGGTTTTGTAAAGTCGGAAGAGACGGTAAGACTTGAAATAGAAAGAAAGATAAAAAAGCTTGCCCGGGAAAGCAATAACAGGGCGATGCTTTTGAAGATGAATTCGGATATTGCCTCACTAATAATCGGTCTGGATGGGAAAAACCTCAAAAGGCTTGAGGGCAACGTCAGGAAATACATTGCCATACAGAGCGATCCAAAACTGCCGCTTGATACGTTTATGGTGGCCGCAGAGGGCTCGGTTGGAGAGATTAAGGAGGCGTCACGGCCGTGCAGGCCGGGGGATATAATAGATATGTTGATAGAAGAGCAGTATCTCCATAACAGGGATGATGCCATCTCCAGGATTGACGGGTATATTGTACAGGTAATCGGAGGAGGCAAGCACCTTGGCCAGAGGGTAAAGGTAAGGATCAAATCAGTATCCAAAACAAGTGCTGTGGCGGATATTGTAAGCTGAAGTACATGTGTAAACCTGTAATAATTTGATTGACAGCATGCAGGAGCTTATGCTAGGATTACAATTTGTAATTTTTATACTTTGTTAAAATTTAAAATTTCTTAAGGAGCACAATATATACGCTATAATTACAACCGGTGGAAAACAGTATAAGGTCGAAGAGAACAGGGATGTTGTTGTAGACAGGATCAAAGGGAAGGAAGGCGACAGCGTCATACTTAACCAGGTAAAACTTGTTAGCGACAGCGGCAACATCTCTTTAGGCTCTCCTGTTATTGAGGATGCCAGGGTGGAAGCAACTATAAAGCAGCAGATAAAAGGTGAAAAGGTAATAGCCTACAAGCACAAAGCAAAAAAAAGGCAGCACCGGAAGGTAGGACACAGACAGCTGCTTACCGTACTTCATGCTAACAGGATAAAAGTAGGAAAGTAGGGACCAATATGTCAAGTAAAAAAGGTGCTGGAAGTACCAGGAATGGTAGAGACAGTAACCCAAAATATCTGGGTATAAAAAAATCCGGCGGCCAGTCAGTAACAGCCGGAAATATAATTATAAGGCAGAGAGGGACAAAATACCGGCCGGGGATCAATGTAGGATTAGGAAGGGACCACACTCTTTTTGCCAGGGCTGATGGAAGGGTTGAGTTTGTAAAGAACAGCAAGAAGGGCAAAATAGTTAATATAGTCACCTGAACTGCTGCAGCTTCCTGAGAAATAATCCTGCCAAAAATCAAATTTTATACCTCTTCGTTTGCTATTGCCAGCAGTATATAAACATGGATTTTTATTTTCCAGGTAATGATAAAAGGGAACAGAACCAAAATATTCTTTTATGCATTTTTCCAGATCCTTTTACTGTTCATGGCAAGATATCTTATTGCTCCGCTTATACCGCTTATATCAGATGAACTTGGTGTTGGGCTTGATTTTATAGGTTCTGCTGTATCGCTCAGTGTATTTGCTATTTTTTTTGCCTCACTTACTGCAGGTACCCTGATTGAGA
>JAGYMN010000179.1 GCA_018400395.1 Actinomycetota bacterium | reverse complement strand
ATTTGTACCGGATCCAATGTTATCACATATAAGCTTAACCAGTCTTGTTGTCTTGCCTGAGCCCGCCCCTGCATTTATAAACTCAATATTTCTCATTTCAGACCTCCTTTCAGGGTTGCAAAGTCAGTAAATCTGTTTGACGATTTTAATTTAGGTTTGCTATATTCAGGTTTAAGGGGATACAGGTTACCGGCATCAGTGTCAACATGGTAAGGAATATCGTCAAGATCTTTGTTTTCTGCCATTTCTATTTCCCCGTTTTCAAATTGTTTCCACCTGTAATCATATGAGTTCATACACTGCACGAAGATATCCTCGTCAGAGTCTGGCTTAATATTTGTAATATGCTTGCCTTTCAGTGGAAAGGTACTTATCAGCCGGCCCCTGTCAATATCATAATACCCTGAAACCGGTTTATTTGAATTTTTTCTATTGGATAAAACCTTCGAATATATTTCAAGCTGTAGTGCCCTGTTTTCTTTAAGCAGTCCTGAATACCAGGATTTGCTACCTGTCCATTTTAGATCAAAGATAACGGGATTACCAGCCTTATCTTCAAGCAGTAGGTCAACCTTGGCTCCAAGAATAAACCTGTTCTCGATTTCCAGCTCATTCTCAATCTCACAACCTGTAACAAGTAGCTGATTTTCAGTAATTATATCCAGAAGATTGTTTAGTGAATTCTGAAGTGTAAGTTTAAACCTGTTTAACAACAGGCTGTTTTCCCGGAGTAAGAGGATAGCACCTTTACGCATGACAGAAAGATTAAATCTTTCCTGGAATTTTTCAGATAATTCGTTTCTCATTTCAAGCAAATTGCCCGAGGTGTCATTAACAAGCTCTTCAACATAATCGTGTGCAACATTTCCAAGGGTACGTTTTTCATCTGCCAGCTGAGCGATTCCTGAATCTTTAAGCCCGGCATTATACCTTAAAACATAATCAATGGGGTATTGAATCAAAAGCTCGAGGGATGAATAACTTTCCCTGCTTCTCTTTTCAAGTCCATCATTCTCTCCAATATTCAATGATACCGGTGTCTGTGGCAGACTTACACTTTTTATCCCGGTGTAGTCGGCTCCGGGTTCAGGATTATCAATAATAAAGTCATCAATATTCTCAACCTGCGCTTTGAGCTGTACCATAAATGGACCAGGGTGCAGATTTTTATCTGCATGTTTGCCTGCCGTAATGAGGGTTAGTGACCCGGTGCATCTCTGCAGGGCTATACTCATTTCCATAAGCCTGGTCTCAACCTGTTCCTCTTCACTCCACAGGTCTGCATTGTTTTCCATCAGGCCCATTTTTTCTTTATTCTCAAGCCAGGCATATTTTACAGTATTATTGTTGGTCTCAAAAGTATCAATCCAGATTATGGCGGGACATAAATCTGCAAAAGCTGCAGGTGAGCTAACAAGCTGTCTGGAACCAAGGAGCGGTTCTGTATTTTTATAGTCAGAGGGTTTATATACGGAAAGTATAATGGCTGACAGCAATGAAGAATCCACATGGTCGCCTGTTTCTGTTCCAAGTATGGTTATCATTGCATTGCAGTAACTGGAGATAGAGGACAGCTGTTTCTTAACAAGTTCACTTTCTTCCCTGTCTCCATTACAGATCATTATCAGAGTCTGGTTGGCCCAGGTACGGAGTTGTTTAATATATTCACTGAGTTCACCATATGCGGGTGTTTCTGAAACATTTTCAACAGGCAGAAACTGTTCGAGTTTTTTCTTTCGTTTAGACTTCTCTTCTGGTTGTTCATTAAGGTATTCTGAAATTGCCGTATCCCATTTGTCGTTTATTATACCTCCTTCTTCGATTATTACTTTAACAAGTTCCTTTCTGAGTTTTGCCGGAAGCGGGTGTATGCTTACCTGCAGATAGGAGAGTAGGTTATAGATATTAAAAGGTCTCATAAAAAGAGAGCACCCAAGCTTAAAGATCTGCACTACTTCCGGGTTGGCATCCTTAAGTTTGGAACCTGACACCGGGTGGCCAAGTAAATCCTGGTAAAGGTCAAATTCCCTGTTATCAGAATTTATATATACTGTCTCCTTATCTTCAGGATTAGCGGCAAGGTATTCAAGTGCGGATGAATACCTTTCAAATTTAAGTATTCTGAATGATGTATC
>JAGYMN010000178.1 GCA_018400395.1 Actinomycetota bacterium | reverse complement strand
TTCCCATTGTGATTGCATAATGGGGCATATCCTCTTTTTCTACACCGGCCTTCCTGTAAAAACTTTCGTAGTTATCATCAAGTGTCTGTCTGCTTAGTTTCTGGATCCTTGTCCTTGATGCAAGCGACGACCCCGGCTCATTAAATGCCCAGTGCCCGTCTCCGCCTATTCCAAGAAGCTGCAGGTCGATGCCTCCGGCTCTTTTTATTTCATCTTCATACAACCTGCAGTACTCTTCAGGCTCCTTTGTGAGCCCGTCAGGGATATGTATATTTTCTTCTTTTATGTTTATATATTTAAACAATTCTTCATGCATAAAGCGTGCATAACTCTGATCCTGCTCGTAAGGTTTATCGTTATCAAGCCCTATTCCCAGATATTCGTCAAGGTTGAAAGTTTTAACTGAAGAAAAATCAAGTCCTTCTTCCCTGTGCATCCTTGCAAGTTCCCTGTATGTTCCGATTGGTGTTGCTCCGGTGGCAAAGCCCAGTACGCAGTCCGGTTTCTCTTTAACCAGTTCCTTTATAACGGCCGCTGCACTTATGCTCATCTCCTGATAATCCTTTTTAACATATAATTCCATGATTCCCACTTTCACTGAAAACAATAGATTTTTTATATATTATATATTTACCAGTTATATATTAAAATAGAAATATAAATTCTTGAACTGCTGCAGTAATTATTTAAGAATAAATGCCATGGAAAGAAATTTAAAAATAGTAGGTATAGGCGGGGGCACAGGTCTTTCTACCCTTCTCGAAGGACTTAAACAAAGGACAGATAACCTTACAGCAGTAGTCACCGTTACAGATGACGGAGGGAGCTCGGGCCGTCTTAGAAAAGAATTTAATATACCACCGCCCGGCGATATAAGGAACTGTATAGTATCACTTTCAGACTCCGATTCGCTGATCTCCGAACTTTTCCAGTACAGATTCAGCGGCAAGTCCGATCTTTCCGGACACTCTTTCGGAAATCTATATATTACAGCGATGACGGCTATTACAGGAAGCTTTGCAAGAGGAATACTTGAGACAAGCCGTGTACTTGCAATCAAGGGTGAAGTCCTTCCTTCAACCCTGGAAAATGTTGTCCTGGGAGCGAAAATGGCGGATGGCAAAAGTATCCTTGGACAGACAAAAATTGTTGATTATCCAGGCCCTATAAAGGAAATATTTCTGGTTCCCAAAGAACCTCCTGCAGGCCAGGAGGTAATTAAAGCCTTAGTTGAAGCAGACCTAATAATAATGGGGCCAGGAAGCCTGTTTTCCAGCGTAATACCCAATCTTCTGGTAAATGGGATCACCGAAGCTATTAAAAAATCAAAAGCAAAAAAAGTCTACATATGCAATATAATGACCCAGCCCGGAGAAACCGATGGTTTTACAGTTAGCGACCACTATCTCGCAGTTGAAAAATATCTCGGATACAGGATCAATAATATGATTATAAATAATGGCAAAATTTCTGAAAAACTTATAAAAAAGCATACAATTAAAAACTCCTTTGAGGTTTTAGACGACAGCAGCAAACTGGCCGGCAGAATAAAAATAATAAAGGCCGATGTTGTAAGCAACAAAGAATTCGCAAGACATGACCCGGCAAAGATAACTGATGTAATATTTAAATACTGCTTAAATATTCATATGCGCTTAAAGTAGCAGCGGCACCCTGTCCAGCAGCAACTATTATCTGCTTATATGGATAATCTGTACAGTCTCCAGCAGCGAACAAACCGTTAATGCTGGCTCTATTTTTAATATCTACCATAATCTCTCTTTTTGAATTAGTTTTAGCTAATCCATCCACTAATTCCGTAGCAGGCATGTATCCTATATTTATAAAAATTCCCTGAACATCTTTTTTATTTTCTTCTCCATTCAGGATAAACCCTATCTTGTTTACAATTTCCTCTCCTTCAATTTTAGTGATCCTTGTATCATTAAATATTTCTACCCTGGGATTTTTTATTACCCTATCTATTAATTTTTTATCTGCTTTTATTTCTGAATCCATATTCATAACATAGATTCTATTTGCGTACCCGGTTAGCTGCAGGGCTGCCCTCATAGCAGAATTACCTCCTCCTACAACTGCAACGTCTCTTTCCCTATAAAGTGGGGCATCGCATGTTACACAATAGGATATCCCC
>JAGYMN010000177.1 GCA_018400395.1 Actinomycetota bacterium | reverse complement strand
TTCCCATTCAGCCGCACTTGGCAGATGCCAGCCGTCAGGACACACACCCTGTTCCCCGCTGGGATTAAAATTACTTGTATTACCGCCAGTACCCCCCATGGTTGCTGACCATGTATAAAGAGCCCCATAAGTATCTGCTTCCGTTCCGGCTGCATTATTTCTGTAATAACAATAAGCATCATCAGAATCTGTAGTCTGAAGATTACTCCATTCATAATCATTACTTATATGCGGAATAGCAGAGCTGTCACTGTATCTTGTCACTTTTAGGTTTTCAGCCATCCAGAATTGATCACCGATCTTTACAACATCGTAAATGTTATCCTCAATATCGGTCATTTTCATGTACATAACTTCAAGCAGGATATATTCCCCGGAAGCAGTATGACTGATTGTAACTTCCTCCATCCCTGCTTCCATATCGGTACCGTTCGCAGGCGTGCATGCTATGCCGTTTGCTTCAAAGTCAGACAGGCCGATCTCTTTATTATCGCCGTTGTCATAGCTAACATCAATAACAAGTCCTGTAAGGTCAAGAACATCCCCTTCAAAATAATCTGTTTTGTCGGGAGGGTTTAAAATCTGAATGCCTGTAGGCTCGGGTTCGGGATCTTTCTTGCTGCAAGACAAAAATGCCGTGACTGTTAATATTAGAACTAATAGTAGTGTGACTGAAATTCTGATAGGATTCATTTTTTAAGAAGGTTTTGGTTAAAGAGTTTCCTCATTAATTATCTTAGTATATGCAATATAGAGAATCTTTTCCAGAACAGCAATTAAAAGAAAGCGATAATAATCAAGCAGGGGCGGTCTGATTTATAAAGTAAATATCCAGTATCTTAGAAAAAGATTTTAAAAAATACAGGCAAAACCGAAAGGCCATTATCAGCATTTTTTGACCTTGATTTTTTTAATGAAACTAAAAAGCAGCTATTGTTTCAATACCTTCAGCAAGGTAATTCTGGTTTTTGCCGGCTGATACAATGTCATGAACCCTTAGCTGACGATTTTCTGACAGTTGGTATTTTTACGCTATCAGTATGGAGGCTCTCAATCCTTCCTTAACGGTTTTCTACCGGGCCCCAGTCGACCAGGATATCGTCTTCAAGAATGACATAAGATTCGGTATATATCCATCTTTCCTGTATATCCGAACCCTTTGTCAGCCTGTCAACCCTTAGCGGCTTACCCCAGCTGTCAAATACCATGTCACTTTTCATCCCTTTCCAGATCTTGTGCTGGTAGATAGCCTTTCCGGTTCTGGAACCGTATTTGTTTATAAGCATCTCGCGCCTGTCAGCAGGTTGCCTGATATTAACTGCCTCCTCTGCCTGTTCACCAACCTGCAATATTTCTCCTTCGGTATTCCTAAGTATGGCTTTTTCTGTTAGGATAAAGCCTTCCTCCTCATCATACAGTACTTTTAGGTAGTCTTCTTCAACCACCAGTACATCCAGTTCAGTGCCTTCAGGGATATAAGCTATTACGGTGCTTACATTTTCCTTATCACCAAACAGCCGGGTTACGGATTTGGTGGTTGCTTTATAATATTGAGCTGACAAGATGGGGGCAATCATAAGTAAAACAGTGAATAAGACTGATGCTTTTAATATTTTATTTCTATTCATAATAATTACTTTTTAAATATTCTAAGCCGGGAATATTGATAAACAACCGGATCATCTGATATTTATATTATTGCAATCAAAAACTATACCACCATTATTTCTGTTTGTCACTATCTGTCCTCAGCGTTGTTTTACTGATCTGCAGGGTGCTTATTTTCAGTGAATGCAACCTTTGCTTTTTATTTAAGACCTTGTTTCTGTGATATTTTAAATTCAATTTATTATATTGTATTATATTTGCACGCTAATTAATTGAAATTGTCATAAAAACCTGGTAAAATGACCACTGAAACTCATAAACAGTTTGAAGCAAGTGAGAATCTTCAGAAGATGGTTTTAAATATCATGTATACACTGAGGGAGAAATACAACAAGTACCCGGAGTACAAAACCATAATGATGAATCTTACGACGGTGTCAAAGGAGCTCAATGCTATCAGGATAAAGGAGATTACCGGGGAACTCGATTCTTCTGAGCCTGAGAAGTAGCCTTTTAATGTTTCCGGATAAGCATAAGACCGTCCCTGGCGGGTATAATTATG
>JAGYMN010000176.1 GCA_018400395.1 Actinomycetota bacterium | reverse complement strand
TTTAATATACCTGAAAGGTACGAGATATTGCTTCTGATAGCCCTGGGTAAACCAAAAGAGAAAGTTGTTATTGATGACTTGAAGAATGATGATATAAAATATTGGAGGGATGAGCAGGATGTTCATCATGTACCTAAACGGAGCATTGATGATCTGGTGATTGACCCCCGAAAAGAAGGATGAAGCGAGCATGGTTTTTAAATTATAAAATTTATAAGAAAGAAAGCATAGATGATACTTAGGCTGAACATATTACTTCTTGTAATGATGCTTTATATGCCGGTTCTTACGGCACAGAAGGCAGTGAGTGATGACTTTATCCTTTTACATGGAATTGTAATGGATGCCAGGACATTCGAAACAATTTCAAATGTTCATTTTATTCTTAATCAGTCATACGGTAATATAACAGACGGGAAAGGGGAGTTTTCACTTTTTCTCAAACAGGCCGATACTATCAGGTTTACCCATATGGGGTATCAGGATTTTATTTATACACCTGGCGATACCCTTAAAGAAGGCAATATTTATACAGCAGGGATATTTATGCAGTCGGATACCCTTGTTGTAGGAGAGGTTATTGTTATACCCAGGATACCTGATCTGAGAGTAAGCATGCTTACAGGCAGTCGCGAACTCTCACAGAAAGAAAGGAATGCGAGGAATAATATTGCAGTCTCTGTTTACCAGGGACTTAATAGCGGGGAGCGGCTTGATAATCCCTCGGCTAACTATAATATACTTAAGAGGAAGCAGGTGTTTGAGGCCTATGAAAAAGGCGCTATACCTTCGGACAGGATGATAGGAATAAACTTTCTCATATTGCCTGTAGCTTTAATCAACCTGGCGAAGCCGGCACCCGGACGCCCCGATCCGCCACGCCCTCTGATAAGACAAAAAGATGTTGAGAAGATGAAGGAGATATACCGTAAAAACCTTGAGGAAGATGCTACCCCTTATAGAAAACAGCCTTGATAATATGCGAGGCCATTTTGGGATTTTCTTTCAGGCGCCGGGTTGAATACCCAAACCATTCCTTGCCAAAAGGAACATATATCCTCATCCTGTGTCCCTTATCAACAATACTCTGCCTTAAACGCGGTGTTACACCGTAGAGCATCTGGAATTCATACATATCCTTTGGCACATTATATTTTTCTATCAGCTCGTAGGATCCGTCAATAAGAGGCTTGTCATGTGTGGCAATAGCGGCATACACCTTGTTAGCAAACATGTATTCCAGGTCCTCCAGGAAATGTTCATTGACTACCTCGTACTTCTTGTATGCTATCTCAGCAGGCTCCACATAAATACCTTTGCATAACCTGTAATTAAGTGGTGTTTCTTCTGAATTAAGATCCATCAAACCTTTGATATCATCAAGTGTCCTTTTCATATAAGCCTGGAAAACAAGGCCTACCTTAGCAGGAAATTCCTCTTTCAGTCTCCTGAATATCTCAATTTCAAGGTCAACACAGGAAGAATCTTCCATATCAATCCTGATAAAATTATTATAATCAGCAGCTTTCTTTACCACATCCCTGATATGATTGTAGCATGCTTCCTTGTCTATAAGAAGACCGAAGCTGGTTGGCTTAACTGAATAATTTCCATTTATCTTGTTTTTTTCGGCAAGGTCAATAAGATCAAGGTATTGCTGCTTGTTGGCCTCGGCTTCCTCCAGGGTCTCTATGAATTCACCAAGCACATCCAGTGTTACAAGGATATTCTGTTCGTTAAATTCTTTTGATACCCTTAAGGCATCATGGACACTCTCGCCCGATACATAAGATTTAGAAAACAGCCATACGAATTTCTTGGGGAAATATGGCAGTATGTTTGCAATTAATCTGTTGAACATATCAGTGAATTTAAATTATTTTCTTGAAATGTAAAATATAATTTTTTACCGACACGAATTTAAAAGCTTTATTGTTAATTTAATATGATATAGCGCATAAAATCGGAACATTTTTCAGTATAAACAGTATATTCTATATTGCAGCAGCATAATTATTGTTAGTATCTTTAATTGTTTTAAACAGTTTATTATTTTGTGCAACCATTTTTTATAATGACAAGTCTCTAATTTGGTCTCCGTAATGATAAGTGACCGGCAAATACTACAGGGCTGCCTGAAACATGACAGGCGTTCCCAGAAGTTGCTCTTTGA
>JAGYMN010000175.1 GCA_018400395.1 Actinomycetota bacterium | reverse complement strand
AAAAAGTTAAGCTTTTTTAAAAGGGCTCTGTAAAACCGGCAGAATTTTTTTATCAATTTTTTTAAACTGCTACTTATTCATATCCTTCAGTAAAATTGACCGTAATCCTTAAGTTAATTACCTGCCTTCTTATATTGCCCTGGGCTATATTGTATAATGATTTTTATGCTTATCATATTTGGTGCACTTAAAATAGAACTTTCCGGTATCATAAGATACGCCGCTGCCAGAAGGATATTTAAAAAAAATAGCACGGTCATTTATAAGGGGAAAATCGGGAAATACCCGACTGTTATAGCCGTGACAGGCATGGGAAAGGACCGGGCTATGGCAGCAGCAGATATTGTTTGCGGCATTTCCGAAGTCAGCAATGCTGAAATAAAAAAAGTGATCATAACAGGCTTCTGCGGCGCTGCGGGCCGGAACCTGGAAGCAGGCGATACTGTTGCATGCAGGAAAGTAAAAAATCTTACATCAGGCAGGGATAGTGAAGCCGGGGAATACACGCTCTCGTACCCGGATAAAGCACTGAAATACAATAATATGAGAACTGTCGTGTGCGGATGCACGGACAATGTAATAACCACACCGGAGAAAAAGGCCGAACTTTCTAAAAAGCATAATGTAGATGTTATAGATATTGAAACTTACTGGCTTATCAAGGCAATAAAAGAGAAGTATCCCCTGCATGTTCCTGTCTACTGTATAAGATCCGTCTCTGATGACTGCAGGACAAGAGTACCGGATTATTTTAAAAATGGCACAAAACTTAAAATACAAATAAGACTCTTTAGGTCTATCCTGCTTTCATTTTTCTCATTCAGAGAGCTCAGCACAAATATATCTTCATTCAGGAATATAAAAATTGCCAGGCAGAGTTCAAATGATTGCCTGTCGATATTTGCCAGGGACCTTATATGACACCTTTTGATTTGTAAAATACATTCTTAAGCACATACACCAGGCCGCCTATCATTGCATTAAAAAGGATTATAGATAGTGCAATAAATGAAAATAGGGTCGCATCTGACCTGGCGGCCCCAAAACTTTCCAGGGCAAAAACTGCAGCATTCTCCCTTATACCCATTCCGCCTATTGCAATAGGAAAACTTGAAGCAACCGATACAAAAGGAAGTGTAAATAACATCATCTTATATTTAAGACCCATTCCCATGGCCAGATTTATAAAATAATAGCTGGTAATAAAAATAGTCTGTATGCAGAGGCTGAAACAATACGCAATAAATACATATTTTAATTTGTGCCTGTAACTTATAAGTATCTCATGGAACTCCCTCAGCTTCGGCCTTATCTTTGATAAAATCCTTATTTTTCTCACCAGAACATCGATCCTGAAAAATCTGGGAAAGAAGAGAACTATAAAGAACCCTAAAGTCACAAACAGGCCTGCCCCAAGGCCGATTACCGTGTTCTTTGTAAGGTAGCTGAACGTTCCTGCAGCAAATGCGATTATAAGAAGGTTTATACCCGTAAGAGTCCCTAGTATCCTCTCTATTACAACTGCAGAGATATTTTCATTTATTGGTATACCCTTATTCTCATAAAGGTCATAGACCCTGTAAAAATCCCCTCCGACGCTTGTGGGCAGAAGCATGTTAAAAAACCATCCAATAAAAGCTGACTGCCACAGAAAGGGTTTGGATACATTATATCCATGAGACCTGAGAAGTGTTCCCCATCTGAATACAATAAATGATATGCCGACAGAGTACAGTGCCGCAGCTATTATTAAATATCCCGCGTTAATACTCTTAAGGCTATCCAGCATATTGCTGAAATTGCCCCGGTTTCTGTACACAAGCAGAGAGAGAAGAGCAATGCTGATAAAAATCCTTATGAAGTTAAATACCTTTTTCTTCATAATTATATTTCAATATATAATAGCTGATTATATCAGACAGAATTATTTTAATAAAAAGAAGCCGGATAGATCCTTACCAGACAATAATATATTTTATATTAATAAGCGCTTATTAAAAGATACAGGACTTCTGTGAAGCCCCTGCAGCAAAATATCTGGCCATCAATATTTTTTAATCGTGATATCGGGACTGAGGTCGCAGACACCTTCTGCAATATTATTATGCATCACATTTAATGAAAGCATATCATTTATCCAGTCACAGTATGTCTTTGCATCATTATAGCCCACCGAAGGAGAG
>JAGYMN010000174.1 GCA_018400395.1 Actinomycetota bacterium | reverse complement strand
GTTATCCTGTAGTTTATGCTGTTTTCTTTAAGTGTCTGCCAGAAGAGGTCAAGTCCTTTATTGATGTCCGCCTGCTCGAGAGGATAAAGGCTTACCTGTATTGCGATCATTGTATACCTCCGTTTAAGTTTATATATGGGATTTATTATTAAAGCATTTCCAGTATCTTCCTTTTCAGGCTGTTGAATTCCGGTGATGTAATTATCCCGGTCTTCCGGGGCCTTTTAATCCCTACATCGAATATTTTACTTACAACTGCGGGTCTTTTAGATAACAGGTATATCCTGTCAGAAAGGAATATGGCTTCATCAATATCATGGGTGATAAAGAGTATGGAAGCATCCAGCTTTTCGAATAATTCAAGAAGCCAGTACTGCATCTTTCTTCTGGTAATAGCATCAAGGTTGCCGAACGGCTCGTCGAGAAGCATTATATCGTCGGCAAAAAGATATGTGCGCAGAAGTGCAGCCCTCTGGCGCATCCCGCCTGACAGCTGAAATGGATATTTCCTGTCAAATCCTTCAAGTCCGAATTCTGGAAAATATTTCAGTGCCTTCTCATGGGATTCTTTACGGTTTACGCCTTTTATAAACAGGGGCAGGCATACGTTATCTATTATATTATTCCAGGGCAGCAAAAGGTCTTTCTGGTGCATATAGCTGACCCTGCCGGTTTTTCCGTTATAATATTTTCCGTCTATTACAATATTTCCCCTGTCGGGCATTTCAAGGCCTGAAATAATATTAAAAAGGGTGCTCTTGCCGCAGCCGCTTGGACCCAGGACCGACACAAACTGATTTTTTTTAAGTTCAAGTGAGATATTTTCAACTGTGTGCAGCCCTGGATAACTCTTCCTTACATTTATTACTTCTAATATTGTCTTATCTGCCATTGCACCTATTCGGTAAGAAATTGGTTTGTAAATGCTTTTTCGGCTTCAAGCCTGTTTTCCAGCAGGTTACTGTCATACATCCAGCTGCTGTAGTTCTCCCAGATATCTTTTTTCATAAAGCCCCACCCTTCAGCATAACTTATATAGTTTTTTGAAAGATACTTCTGGCTTGCATAGATTAGTTCCGGGTCAAGTTCTGGATTATCATCAAGGAAAATCTCTGCAGACTTCTCTGGATTATCTACAGCGAATTCATAGCCATCCCTGGTAGCCGAAATAAAATCTTTTACCAGGGCAGGTTCATTTTTAATCATATCTTCACTTACTATTATAACCGGGGTATAGAAGTCCAGGACAGGGTCCAGGTCCTGAAGGAGCATGAAATTTATGGGGAAGCCTATAAGCTCTGCCTTTACTCCATCCCAGCCGTAGTAGATCCAGGTGAAATCAACATCTCTTTCAACGCTTGTAAAGAAGTCTGAAGCTCCTATGTTTACTATCTCAAGTTTTGAAAAATCTGCATCGTATTTTTCCATAAGGCCCTTTAGCATGGCTTCTTCTATTGGAGATCCCCAGCCTCCGTATTTTTTCCCCTCAAAGTCGGCAGGGGTCTCGATATTACGGTCAGCAGGCGATGCAAAACCTGAAGTGTTATGCTGTATTACTGCAGCTACTGCCACAATAGGAAGTGGGTTGGCAGCAGTACGCGCATAGGTGACCTGTTCCTGATAGCTGATACCGAACTCCCCCTTATCTGCTGCTATCAGGTCGGCGCTGCCTCCTTCTGTCGGCTGTATTATTTCTACCTCGAGGCCCTTTTCAGAATAATACCCTTTTTCCCTTGCAACATATATGCCTGTATGATTGGTATTTGGGACCCAGTCCAGTATTACAGTTACATTTCTCGGCTGGTCAGTTTTTTCCGGAACCCTGCCGCATGCAGGCATGACAGTAAGGATTATTGCAGCAATTAAGGATGCTGTAACTAGCAGTAATATTTTTTTAAATCTTAAATACATAAAAACCTCCTCATATTAATTATTTTCTATATATTCTTCCCTGTGTTCCGTCAGCCACGGCATGCTCTTTTTTTCAATTGTCTCTATGATTTTCAAAAGGATTATACTTGATACTGTTATTACTATTATTGCAGCAAAAACCCTGTCTGTAGCAAATGACTGTTTGGCCCTTATCATGTAAACTCCGAGACCGTCTTTTCCTCCAACCCATTCGCCTATTGTGGCACCCATTATACTGTAGGTTGCAGCAATCTTAAGCCCTGAAAAGAACCC
>JAGYMN010000173.1 GCA_018400395.1 Actinomycetota bacterium | reverse complement strand
AAATAAATATTTTTGTTATGGCATCAAAAGATAAACTTAAAGAATATAAAGAAAAAAGAGATTTCAGTAAAACCATCGAACCGGCAGGAGATGGCTTCAAAACCAAAAAAAACATATTCGTTATTCAAAAACATAAGGCCAGCAACCTGCATTATGACTTCAGGCTTGAAATTAACGGGGTGCTCAGATCCTGGGCAGTACCTAAAGGTGTCTCTACAGATAAGGATGAGAAACGGCTGGCACTGCTTACTGAAGATCATCCCCTTGAATATGCGGATTTTGAAGGAGTGATCCCGGAGGGTGAATACGGAGCAGGAACTGTAATAGTATGGGACGGGGGTAAATATAAAAACATAAGGAAAGGCAAGGAAAATTTGTCCATGAGCGAGTGCTTTAATGATGGCAAGATCGAAGTATCACTGGAAGGGAAAAAGCTGAAAGGCGGCTATGTGCTGATAAATACCGGTAATGATGATAAACGCTGGCTCCTGAAAAAAATGGACGATAAGGAAGCTGATGCCCGGAGAAATCCGCTCAACACCCGGCCCGAATCAATACTCTCGGGAAAAACAGTGGATGAAATGGAGGATGAAATGGGAAAAGCATAATATTATCAGCAGCAGCTTAAGAAGAGAATCATGGCAGAAGAAAAGAAAATAAGCATAAATAATAAGGAAATAGTACTTTCCTTACCCGGTAAAGAGCTTTTCCCGGAAGCAGGAATAACAAAATCAGATGTAAATGACTATTACAGTAAAATATGGAAGCATGTACAACCATATGCTGAAGACAGGCCAATGGTGCTTCAGCGTTTTCCCGACGGGATTAATGAAGAGGGATTTTTCCAGAAAAAAGTACCCGTATATTTCCCTGCATGGATAGATACAATTGAAGTAGATGTCAAACAGGATAATACAAAAGAAGATTATATAAACTGTAACAGTGAAGAAACCATCGTATATCTGAGCAACCAGGCCTGCCTCACCCTGCACGTCTGGTTAAGCAAAAAACAGGACCTGAATAAACCAGACCGTATGGTCTTCGATCTTGATCCGGCAGATGATGATTTTGAAAAAGTGAGGAAAGCGGCACTTGTCCTGAAGGAATTGCTTGACAGTGGCAATATACCCTGTTTCCCCATGACAACAGGATCGAGAGGTCTGCATGTGACAATACCCCTGAAAGCTGAAAATGATTTTGATGAAGTACGTGATATAGCCAGGCAGATAGCACAGAAAGTAGTGGAAAAGGATAAAAAACTATTTACTACGGAAACACAAAAAAATAAAAGAAAGAACAGGGTTTTTATTGATTACCTGAGGAATGCTTACGGACAAACTACCGTTCTGCCGTATTCCCTCAGAGCACTGGATGAAGCACCGGTAGCAGTGCCCCTGAGCTGGGACGAAGTGAATGATAAGGACCTTGGCGCCAGGAAATATAATATAAAAAACATCTTTCGCAGGCTGTCCCAAAAACAGGACCCCTGGGGAAAAATGCATAAAGATGTACCCGGATTGGAGGATATACGGGAAAAAGTACTTGCTCAGTGGAAAACTGCAGCAAAATGAAAACCATGCTCGCCTGAGAAAGCAGGAATAACACATACATAAATGTATCCTGTCATCCGGGTAACAAGTATGTAGAGAAAATTCTCACAATGTAGAATTTTTGCTACAAATAATATCAATAGCCTTCTGGCAAAACATTGTCATTCTGATGATTATGTAATACAAGGCTGCAATTCCGCTTCATTAGATCCCATGGTATGATATTTTCTCAGGAATAACAGCACTAGTACTAACCACAAAAATCACTAATTATGGAATTTTTGGAAATCATTCTTACAATTTTACTCGCAGTAGTAATAGGTGTTCTGTTTTATTATATCTTCATGTCTTTATGCCAAAGTTGCTAAATAGAATAAGCAGACGGCTTAAACCTCCGCCTAAATGGAGATGGCCGGTAATAGTGGCGCTGGGAATATTTACCGGCCTGCTTTTATATACATTTTATATCTCACGTGCATGGTCATACCTTTCTGACAAACCATCGGCATGCACTAACTGCCATATCATGGCACCACAGTATGCCACATGGAATCACAGTGCCCACCGTGAGTGGACACATTGCAACGACTGCCATGTGCCGCATAATAATATTATAAACAAATACTATTTCAAGGCTGCCGACGGGCTG
>JAGYMN010000172.1 GCA_018400395.1 Actinomycetota bacterium | reverse complement strand
CGGTGAATCAGTGGATATCTGCGGAACTTTGATCTGGTCGGCAAGATAATCGCTGATTGTAACAGGCAGGATAAAATATCCGTCGCCGGCACATTGCATAAGAGAGCTGGCTCCCAGCCTGTTTGCTCCATGATCAGAGAAATTTGCCTCCCCTATAGCATAGAGTCCGGGGATAGTGGTCATAAGATTATAGTCTACCCATAATCCGCCCATTGTGTAATGAGAGGCAGGATAAATACGCATAGGTTCTTCATAAGGATTTATTCCTGTGGTTTTTTTATAAAGATCAAAAAGTGTTCCGTACTTGGCCTTGATGGTATCAAGACCCTGATTATTTATTGCGTCTCTGAAATCCAGGTAAACAGACATGCCTGTTTCTCCCACACCATAACCTTCGTCACATCTTTCTTTGGCTGCCCTTGATGCTACATCTCTTGGAACAAGGTTGCCGAATGCGGGATATTTACGTTCAAGGTAATAATCTCTTTCTTCTTCTTTAATTTCGTTTGCAGGTCTTTTGTCTTCTTTTTGTTTTGGCACCCATACTCTTCCGTCATTACGGAGCGATTCCGACATAAGGGTCAGTTTTGACTGGTAGTCATTAAGGACCGGGATGGATGTAGGGTGGATTTGTGCCATACTCGGGTTGGCCATAAAGGCACCTTTTTTAAAAGCTGCAAGTGCTGCACTGCCATTTGAGTTAATGGCCAGTGTTGAAAGATAGTAAACAGTTCCGAAACCTCCGGTAGCAAGCACAACTGCATGTGCTGAATGACGTTCAATGCTGCCCGTAATAAGGTTCCTTGTTATTATACCTCTTGCTCTGCCATCGATGGTTACAATATCAAGCATATCTCGGCGAGGGAACATTTTTGCTTTGCCGATTTTTATTTGTCTGCTCAGTCCCTGATAAGCTGCCAGGGTACACTGTTGCCCGGTTTGTCCCTGTGCATAAAAAGTTCTTGAGACCTGCACACCGCCAAAAGAGCGGTTTGACAGATATCCGCTGTATTCCCTGGCGAAGGGTACTCCCTGTGCCACAAATTGGTCAATTATATTATTACTCACTTCTGCAGCCCGGTACACATTTGCTTCCCGGGCACGGAAGTCACCTCCTTTGATCATGTCATAAAACAGCCGGTAGTCGCTGTCAGCATCGTTTTTGTAATTCTTCGTTGCATTAATACCGCCCTGTGAAGCAATAGAATGTGCTCTTCTTGAAGAATCCTGAAAGACGAATACCTTTACATTATATCCCAGTTCTGCGAGTGACGCTGCCGCTGCTGCTCCTGCGGCACCGGCACCTACCACAATGATTTCAAGTTTTTTCTTATTTGCAGGATTAACGAGTTTCAGTGATGCCTGATGATTTGTCCATTTCTCCGATAATGGTCCGTCCGGTATTTTTGAGTCCAATTTTGCCATTTTAATAGATTTTCTGATTTTTCCTGATTATTTGAATAGCCAGATAATTAAGGGAATAGATGCAAATCCGGCAGGTATTAGGATTGCATAAAACACGGCCACAACATTAACGACGGGCGTCCATATCCTGTGGTTTAAGCCAAGTGTTTGGAATGCCGATGAGAAGGCATGATAAAGATGAAAACCCAGTCCCAAAAAGCATATCCAGTAAAAAATTACATATCCCGGTATTGCAAACAGCTGGTAAGCTACCGAATAGAAATCCTCCGGGTCACCATCCACAAGTCCTATTTTCATGAAATAGAAATTTATAAAGTGAATGATCAGGAATATGAAAATAGTGCCACCGGTCCATATCATAAACCTGGAAAAGAAAGAGGTTTCGGATTTATTTCCTGATTTATATCTTGTTGGCCTTGCCAGCCAGTTTTGTATCTGCACTATAATACCATAGATGATATGTATTAATATTGCCAGCATCAGTATTATCTCAACAACCTTTATGACTGCGAAGTTGGCCATAAAGTGAGCAGCTGAATTAAACGGTTCAGGGTCAGGGTTCAATAACATAAAGTTTATTCCCAGGTGCACAGGCAGGAAAGTCAGAAGGAACAATCCCGCCAGAGCCATAACAAATTTCTTCGATATGGATGAGGCGATTACTTTATTCATATGAAAAGAAGGTTTTTAGATTAACTTTGTACAATACACACAAATATATCTAAATCTTTTTAGCGCACTAATAAAAAATGATAATATTCAAAATGTTTTTTAACAGTATAGTTACAAAAATG
>JAGYMN010000171.1 GCA_018400395.1 Actinomycetota bacterium | reverse complement strand
GTGCTGCGGAATAGCCACAGAGGAAAACCAGAATATCATTACCTTCACACATGAATTTGCGGTAACAGGCAAATATATTGTATGCCTTGACCCGCTCGACGGCTCATCAAATATTGAAGCGAATGTATCGGTGGGAACAATTTTCTCCATCTACACCCGCATTTCGGAAAAAGGATCCACAGCCGTTGATGCTGATTTTCTGCAAAAAGGCACAAAGCAGGTGGCTGCAGGTTATATAATATATGGCTCATCCACCATGATGGTATATACCACGGGTAACGGCGTCAACGGCTTTACCCTGGACCCCTCACTCGGTGAATTCTGCCTTTCTCACCCCGACCTCACCATGCCGGAAAAGGGAATAATGTATTCTGTTAACGAGGGTAATTATATCAAGTTTCCGGACGGGGTAAAGAAATACATCAAATACTGCCAGGATAAAGACCAGGCTACAGGCAGACCCTATACATCAAGGTATATAGGCTCCCTGGTTTCCGATTTTCACCGCAACCTCCTGAAGGGGGGAATATATATGTACCCGCAGAGTGAAGCCCACCCAGAGGGCAAGCTCAGACTGCTGTATGAATGCAACCCCATAGCCTTCATTGCAGAGAAAGCCGGGGGCAAGGCAAGCAACGGATACAGGAGGATACTGGAGCTGGAACCGAAGTCTCTGCATCAGAAAACACCCTATTTCGTAGGGTCCAGGGATATGGTGGAAAAAGTGGAAGAGTATATAAAAAATGATAATTCGTAAAAAAAATTTATTTGACATAGCTGCATCTATTATTAAATTTGCATCCCAATATTCAATAAGATGCAGGCCTCAGACTTAATCTCTCTATATATTAATCATCCCAATGCCGGTATTTTCAGTGACATGCTGCAAACGCCTCATGCCCGGAGGATACATCTTGACGGACTGAGCGGCTCATCCAAGGCGTATTTTATTGCAGGGATATACAAGAGATTACAGTCAACCCAGCTTGTTATTCTCAATGACAGGGAGGAAGCAGCATATTTTCATAATGACCTGGTGTCACTGGCCGGCGAGGAGAATATATTCTTCTTTCCATCCTCCTATAAGCGTTCCATACAGTTCGGCCAGATGGAATCTTCGAATATTGTTCAGAGAACAGAGCTGATATCTTTCCTGGGCTCGGGCAAAAGAAAATGCATAATCATCACCTATCCCGAGTCATTAATGGAGAAAGTGATAAGCAAAAAGAGCCTGCGCAAAAATACTTTGAAGATAACAAAAGGTGAATCCCTGTCAATGAGCTTTATCGAAGAGGTGCTTATGGGATATAACTTCACCAGGGTTGATTTTGTTTATGAACCCGGACAATACTCTGTCAGGGGTAGCATCCTGGATATATTTTCATATTCATCTGAAATGCCATACCGGCTTGATTTTTTCGGTGATGAGATTGAATCCATACGCTCATTTAATATCGAAAACCAGCTGAGTGTAAATAAGCTGAACGAGATATTTATCATCCCTAATATACAGGATACCAATATTGAAGAAACCGTTGAAACATTGCCTGAATTCCTCAGTCCATCAAGCATAATATGGATGGATGAGGCAGATTATATTTTTGAGCGGATAAATAATATCTATCATTCAGACTGGTCATACGAAGGGGAAGAGATTGCCATTGACAAAAAGAAGCTGGCCGTTACTGGCAGGTACCTGGAAGAAAAAACAACAAGATTCAATCTTGCAGAGTTCTCAGCAAATAAATATTTTAAAGACTCACCGGCCTTAAAATTCAATATCTCCCCCCAGCCTGATTTTAATAAAAACTTTGAAATACTGGGCGATAAGCTGATAAGTAACAGTGAAAATGGAATAAAGAATATAATAGTATCGGAAAATAATATCCAGATTGAACGTATAAGGGATATTTTTGCAGAGCTGCGTCCCGGACTGGATTTTCACTCACTGCCGCTCAACCTGCACAGGGGCTTCACTGATAATGACCTTGGCATTTGCATATTCACCGACCACCAGATATTCGGCCGCTACCACAAGTTCAGGGTCAAAGGCTCATTCCTGAGAAAAGAGAGCCTTAGTATAAAAGAGCTTACAAGTCTCAACCCCGGTGATTATGTGGTGCATATTGACCATGGTATAGGTAAATTCGGTGGACTTGAAAAGGTTGAAATAAACGGGAAAATACAGGAAAACATAAAACTTGTTTACAAGGATAACGACACACTGTATGTAGGTATACACGCCCTGCACAGGATATCAA
>JAGYMN010000170.1 GCA_018400395.1 Actinomycetota bacterium | reverse complement strand
CTGATAGTGAACTGATAGACCATTATAAACTGCTTAGTTTCAAAGCTAATGCATGCTATGATTCGCTTGTGCAGGTATTTAAGGAAGATTACCCACGCTACTATGATCTGAAATACAATACAGGCGTGAGCAGTTCTGATGATATAAAAAGGAAAATGGGAAGATCAGGTGATTTTATTGAATATTATATTTCTGACAGCCTGTTGTATATATTCCTTGTAAATAATGACACATCCGTGCTTGAGAAAGTGGATCTGCCTGAAAATTTCAGAGAGAAAATTCTTGGCTTCAGGGATATACTGGTAAATCCCGCAATAAACGGGGGTGCAAGAGCACAGTACAATAAATATCTTTCACTGTCATATGATTTATATAAGATACTTGTTCTGCCGGTAAAAGATCAACTTCTGTCAGACAGGCTGGTGGTTTCTCCGGATGGCTTGCTTTACTATATACCGTTTGAGACACTTATCAGTTCGGTTCCTGATTCGGATGAAATAGATTACCGCGGACTGGATTACCTTTTTAATGATTATGAAATAGTCTACGAATATTCCGGCACACTGATGACTGAGACCTCATCCTCCAAAGCTGGCATAAGGAATAAAGTTATCAGCTTTGCCCCTGATTACAGTGGAAAAATGGATATTGACGATATAATGATGAGCAGGCAGTCAGGACGCGACAGTCTCACCAATATTCCCGGTGCAAGGGAAGAAGCTGTTTTTATTAATAAGCTACTGGGCGGTAAGTTGTTTCTTGATTCACAGGCCAGCGAAAGCATGTTCAAAAGAAATGCAGCTGACGGGGATATTGTGCATATGGCAATGCATACATTGCTGAACGATACCGATCCCATGTATTCGAGGATGGTTTTTAGTCCTGAAACTGAGGCTGCTGAGGATGGCATGCTTAATACCTATGAGGTATATAATCTTGATATCAATGTAAAAATGCTGTTTCTGAGTTCATGTAATACCGGAAGCGGTTACCTGCAGTCAGGCGAAGGAGTGATGAGTCTTGCCAGGGGATTCTTCTATTCAGGCAGTCCATGCGTAATTATGTCCCTATGGGAGGTGGATGACCGCTCGGGAAGCGCAATCGTTAAGGATTTTTACCGTAATATAAGGAAAGGCCGCTCAAAAAGTCATTCTCTCCGGAGGGCACGGATGGAGTATCTTGAGGCAGCTGATCAGATGAGATCGCATCCCTACTTCTGGGGCACGCTGGTGATAATGGGAGATGATGCTCCGGTATATTCAAAGCTGCATATATATATTATAGGACTTGTTTTTATTCTTGCCCTTCTGTTTTTCCTTATTAGAAGGTATTATTACAAACCAGGATCAGAATAAGCAGTGGTATATTTTTTGTTATTATTACGGCAATAACAGTCATATTTTCAATACTCTGGATCCGATTTGACAATTTTCAGCAAGGCTTCCTTGCAGAGGTATTTCTTTCGGCGCGCATATTCCTCGGATTTATAATCCATTACCATGGCTATATCTGAATAATCTTTATCCATAATAGACATTTCAAGTACTTTGCGGCATTCAGGTTTTAACTTCAGAAAAGACCGCTGAACTATTTGCTCAAGAGGGGTGTCAAGTAAATCAAAAGGATCAAATTCATCTGTCAGCTCAGGCTCAATGTCAGCATCTTTCTTTTTCTTCCTTAATTGTTCATGCCAGAGATTCCTGGATATACCAATTATATACCTTTTTATATCAGTACTCTCTTTAAGATTGTTTGACTGTATTTTTTTGAACAGCACCATCAGAGTATCCTGAAATATATCATAGGCATCATCAACAGTACCTGAATTTTTAAGTACATATGATTTGATGATATCAAAAAATGAGTCATAGAGGTAATTTACAGAAACATCGCTCCCCTTTCGTATTCCCTCTATTAATTTTTTATCAGAGTGTTTTTTTAACACATCGAACTAATATTTGGGGCAAATATAGTATTTCCCGCATAATATATTGAATGAATCCATATCATTACCTTACCACTATCTGTGTTTGAATAGAGTCAAATAATGGATATATTTACAGACTTTAATTATAAAACCGGTATGTCATTCCCTTTTGAAAGGCAAGCAGATGCTATGGATTGTGGTCCAACCTGTCTGAAAATGGTTGCCAGCTTCCATGGAAAAGACTTTAGTCTCCCGGAGCTGAGGGAACGCAGTTATATTACCCGTGAAGGCGTATCCTTCCTTGGAGTATCAGGGTCCGGCGCAGGACTACGCGTGGA
>JAGYMN010000017.1 GCA_018400395.1 Actinomycetota bacterium | reverse complement strand
TATTTATTTTATTAAAAATATATGGATGTTATAAGGAAACCAAAAACCCTCAAGTACATCAACAGGATGGCTATACTGAATATCCTCAGGATATCCGGGGAGATTTCCGTTGCAGAACTGTCCCGGAAAACCAAACTCAGCAAGACAACGCTTATGAAAATAATGAATTACTATGCCGGTAAAGGACTTGTATCTAATATGGGTAAGGGCAGCTCTACGGAAATTGGCGGTAAAAGGCCTAACATTTTTAAATTTAATAAAAATGGCGGGTATGCCGTTGGCATTGATATTTCTGCAAGCAGGCTTATGGCTATTGTTACCAATCTTGATGGCGAAATATTAAAAAAGATTATTATAAAATTAAAAATTAATGAAAAGTTTGATTCCGTTTTAAAAAAGATAATAGATTCTTATGAACAGGTTATAGGGGAAGCAGCTCTTGACCGGAAAAAGGTCATAGGTCTTGCAATAGGTCCTTACGGAATAACGAATTATAAAGAGGGCATGGTTATATTTTCACCCCACTTCCCGTCCTGGGGGAGCAATTTAAAATTAAAAGAGGAAGTACTTAAACACCTTCCTGACAGAATACCTTTATATGTCGATAACAATAACAGGTTTCAGGCTATTGCAGAAAAAATTGCCGGTGCCGCACAGGGGAAAAAAGATATTGTAGTCCTTAAAGCCGGAAAGGGACTGGGCTCCGGGGTAATAATGGATAATGAGATTAAAAGAGGTGACCATTATTTATTTGGAGAAGTTGGACATATAACCGTTAATCCGGAAGGTGATGAGATCTGCTCATGCGGAGCAAAAGGCTGCTTTGAGGCAATGGTTTCCACCAAAAGGATTCTCAGAATGGCCAGAGAGGGTTATAAAAGATATCCTTCCTCGCTAGTTTTTAATAAGGATAAACCTGAAAATATAAATATTGATGATATATTTGATGCCTATAAAAAAAATGACCCTCTTGCCCTTGAGATTTTAGAAGATGTAGCTAAATGGTTTGCTGTCGGGATATCCAATATAATCCTTTTATACGACCCGGAGATTATTGTAATACAGGGTATTTTCACGAATGCGGGGAAGGATTTTTTAAATAATATCAGAAAAAAAGTAAACGAAATTTCGCTGCCAAGGATCAAGAAAGAAACCAGGATCGAGTATACAACACTGGGTGACGAAGTAGGCGCACTTGGAGCTGCATCACATGTCATATCGGAATTTTTTAGTTTACAGCCGCTATAATGGCTGTTAAACAGTAGTGAACAATATTTATATTTATGACATAATAATTATAAAACAGGCATTTTTATAAACATCTTTATAAATTTGGAGGGATTTTTTATGAAGGAATACTTTCCGAATACAGGCAAAATAGAGTACTCCGGTGACAGGTTTAAAAAAGGACCGTGCTTCAGACAGTACAATGCCGGCCAGACCGTAGGAGGTAAAACCATGGAAGAACATCTGAAGTTTTCCATGGCATTCTGGCATACCATGGGCTACGGGGGCAGTGATCCCTTCGGAGCAGATACGATGGTGCGGCCGTGGCAGAACGGTTCTTCGCCGATGAAAATTGCAGAAGAAAAGGTTTACGCAGCTTTTGAGATCATGCAGAAGCTTGGCATAAGGTACTTCTGTTTTCATGACAGGGATATAGCACCGGAAGGCAATACCCTTGCAGAAACCAATAAAAATCTTGACAGTATAGTAAAAATTATAAAGAAGATGATGTCTGATACGGGAATCAGGCTTTTATGGGGTACGGCCAACCTGTTCACTAACCCGAGATTTATGCATGGAGCTGCGACCAGCTGCAATGCTGATGTATTTGCCTACGCGGCAGCACAGGTAAAAAAAGCTATGGAAGTCACCACGGAGCTGGGTGGCGCGGGCTATGTCTTCTGGGGAGGCAGGGAAGGATACGAAACACTTTTAAATACAGATATGCAGCTGGAACTTGATAATATGGCGTTCTTTTTACAGATGGCAGCGGATTATGCAAAAGAGATAGGATTTGAAGGCCAGCTGCTGATAGAACCCAAGCCAAAAGAGCCCACAAAGCATCAATACGATTTTGATGTGGCTTCGGCACTTGCCTTCTTAAAATCTTATGGCCTGGAAAGGGACTTTAAATTTAACATAGAATCAAACCACGCGACACTTGCAGGCCACACTTTCCAGCACGACCTGAGATTTGCCAGGATAAATGAAATGCTCGGTTCAGTAGATGCCAATCAGGGTGACATGCTCCTCGGATGGGACACGGACCAGTTCCCCACAGATATTTATTCTACAACCTTCTGCATGCTGGAGATACTGGAGATGGGCGGTTTTAAAAAGGGCGGACTGAACTTTGACGCAAAAGTAAGGAGAGCTTCTTACAGGCCTGATGATATATTCTATGCCCATATAGCCGGAATGGACAGCTTTGCAAAAGGCTTAAAGGCTGCCTGGAAGATAATGGAAGACGGTGTACTTAAAGACTTTATTTCAAAAAAATATGAAAGCTACAGCCGAGGAATCGGAAAGAAGATATCGGGAAAAGAAACTGATTTCAAGTCCCTTGAAAAATATGCCCTCGGGCCTGGAACCATAGATAACCCTTCAGGCAGACAGGAATACCTGGAGTCTATATTGAATGAATATATATTCACTGCAGAGTAGATATAGAAAAAGAAAATTATTTAAATCCTGTGGAGGGCCAGCATTAAAAAAATAAAGAATTATAGAAATCTAGTGTGAAAAAATATTATAATAAAATTATATTAATTTATAAAAAAAGAATCGAGGAAAAATGGAACCCAGGGAAAGAATAAAAGCTGCTACCGGGCATAAAGAACCGGACATACTGCCTGTTGATTTTGGATCCACAGTAATATCAGGAATACATGTAAGCATAGTCCATAAGCTAAGGCAGCACTACGGGCTTGATGATCCCGGAACTCCTGTAAAGGTTACAGATCCCTACCAGATGCTTGGAGAGATAAAAGATGACCTTAAGGATAAGATAGGCATAGATGCAGCACTTCTTGAAGGCAAAGACACCTTTTTTGGCTACAAAAGGGAAAACTGGAAAGAATGGAAATTGCATGACGGCACCCCTGTGCTTGTACCGGGGCTTTTTAATACAGAAAAAAATACCGATGGCAGCATATACCAGTACCCCCGGGGGGACAAAAACTGCCCCCCGAGTGCCAAAATGCCTGCCAGGGGGTTTTTCTTTGATTCCATAATAAGGCAAAAACCCATAGTGGAAGAGGAACTTGACCCCAGTGACAATATAGAAGAATTTACCCTGCTTGGCCAGAGTGATATCAAATACCTAAAAGAGACTGCCATAAAGCTAAGAAAGAACAAAAATTATGCAGTAAATGCCAGCGGATGGAGTTCTGGTTTTGGAGATATAGCATTTGTTCCGGGACCGGGACTTAAGGATCCAAAAGGAATAAGGGATATAGAAGAATGGTACATCTCTACTTTTGCCAGGAAGGATTATGTAAGGGAAGTATTTACAAGGCAGGCTGAAATTTCACTTGAAAACTACAGGAAGATAAATAAAGAGCTGGGGCAGTATATAGACATAGCAATGATCACAGGAACAGATTTTGGAACCCAGACCACTACTTTTGCATCACTTGATACCTACAGGGAGCTATATAAGCCCTTCCATAAAAAGATAAACAGCTGGATACATGAAAATACAGACTGGAAGTGTTTCATACATACAGACGGTGCTATCTTTGATATGATAGCTGACTTTATAGATGCAGGCTTTGAAATCCTAAACCCTGTACAGATATCAGCAAAAGGGATGGATCCGGTTAGATTAAAGAAAGAATATGGGGATTATATAACATTCTGGGGAGCGGGCATAGATACCCAGAAAACACTTCCGCTTGGAACACCTTCTGAGGTAAGAGACCAGGTCAGAAAACTTATAGAGATCTTCAGCCCCGGAGGCGGGTTTGTCTTTAGCGGGATACATAATATACAGGCAAATGTCCCATTCGAGAATGTGCTGGCAATGATCGAGGCCATGCAGGAATATAGATAAAGGTTTTATTAACATGGAAGGATTTATTTCAAATTATGGATTTATGAAAAAAGATTATATTTTAAATTTCTAATTTTTACTAAAATATGAAAGTAATTTTCTTATTGTAAATTTATTGAAGCAGGAGAACCAATGGAATATCTTATAGGTTTTGATATCGGCACATCTTCTACAAGGTGTATCCTTATAGACAGAAATGGTAAATTGATATCCTCGGCCACAAAAGAATATCCAATGGATACCCCAAAACCAGGCTGGGCAGAACAGGACCCCGACAGCTGGTGGGAAGCAGCAGTTGATACTGTAAAAGAAGTATTGAGCTTATCAAATATAGACCCCGGTGATATCTCGGCCATAGGTCTTTCCGGCCAGATGCATGGATCGGTATTTCTGGATAAAGATGGTAAGGTAATAAGACCGGCGCTTCTGTGGTGCGATCAGAGGACAAAAGACCAGTGCGAAGATATATACAGAACCTTCGGCGGTGAGGAAGAGTTTATAAAACTCTCGTTTAACAGGGCACTTACCGGGTTTACAGCACCCAAAATATTATGGCTCAGGCAGATAGAACCTGAAAACTACAGAAGGGTTGCAAAAATACTTCTTCCCAAAGACTATATAAGGTACAGGCTCTCCGGTACATATGCTACTGAGGTATCTGATGCATCAGGCACAATCCTTATGGATATAGAGAAAAGGACCTGGTCGGATGCAATAATCGGGGGGCTTTCTATAGACCGGGACCTTCTTCCGCCTGTATATGAGTCGGAGTATATATCATCCCGTGTTTCCGAAGAAGCTTCCCTTCTGACCGGCCTCCGCCAGGGAACACCAATTGCAGGCGGGGCAGGTGATCAGGCAGGCGGCGCAGTGGGTTCCGGCATAGTTTACGAGGGCATAATCTCAGACTATCTGGGGACTTCTGGAGTAGTATTTGCCCACTCGGATTCACCCGTATATGACCCCAGGGGAAGACTTCACAGCTTCTGCCATGCGGTCCGGGGAGCCTGGCACCTCATGGGAGTGACCCTTGCTGCAGCCGGTTCATATAAATGGTACCATGATAATTTCGGAGTATCTGATACAATAAAAGATAAATATAGTGAGCTTTCAGGTTACGAGCTCTTAAATAAGCAGGCAGAAGAAGCACCTCCGGGATCGGAAGGCCTTATATTCCTGCCATATCTTTCCGGAGAGAGGACCCCTTATGCAGATCCTGATGCAAGGGGTGTCTTCTTCGGGCTTTCCTACCTGCATGATCAGAGACATTTTTCCAGGGCAGTAATGGAAGGAGTATCCTTTTCCCAGTATGACTGCCTTAAACTCATGAAGGAGCTCGGGATAACTTCGGAAAAGATAGTACTTTTCGGAGGAGGTTCAAAATCAGGGCTCTGGAGGCAGATTACTGCTGACATTTTTAATACACGGGTAGTCACCCTGAATGTCAGTGAAGGACCCTCTTACGGAGCTGCAATAATTGCAGGCGCAGGCGCAGGCATATATGAGGATGTTAGAAAAGCTGCCCGGATGATCATAAGTGAAGTCACCCTTACAAAACCGGAAAATAAAAATGTTGAAAAATATAATAAATACTACCAGGTATACAGGTCTCTTTACGGCAGTCTTAAGCAGGAATTTAAGAAAATATCCGGAGTCTGAACATCAGGGAAAACTTTCTAATCAAGATCCTCTACTCTTATTATACTATTGACACTCCTGACTACATCCAGTTTTTTTAACTTCTCCACCGATAGATAGAGGTCTTTGTTTTTTACCATATGAGTAATAAATATGAGCTTTGCCCCATCGGGGACATCTGTCTGTTTCTGGATCATTGAGTTTATGCTTACATCATGTCTTCCAAAAACTGAGGCTATTTTTGCAAGGACACCGGGACGGTCCGCTACATCCATCGCCAGGTAAAATTTCGATGCCGTGTTGTCTATAGACCTTATCTTTTTATTTTCAAAACAAGTGCAGCCGTAAATTATCCCCTTCCTTTCACGGTCAAAATTGCGGGCTATATTTATTATATCTCCCACGACCGAGCTGGAAGTTGCCCTGTCTCCCGCCCCGCGGCCATAGCTCATTATCCTGTCAATATATTTTCCGTAAACATAGACTGCATTAAAGACATCCTCTATTGAAGCCAGAATATGGTCTCCCGGTATAAGTGATGGATGAACCCTTGCAGATATTACTCCGTCTTCATCTGTCCCGATGGCCAGAAGCTTTATGCTGTAACCCATTTCCCTGGCAAATTCTATATCACTCGATGTAATTCTGGTGATACCTTCCCTGTAAACATTGGCGGGAGTCACCCTGGAGTTAAATGCTATTGATGAAAGTATGGCCAGTTTATAAACTGCATCGTATCCTTCTATATCAGAAGATGGATTAGCTTTCTCAGCATATCCCATATCCTGTGCAGCCTTCAGTGACTGATCAAAAGAGAGGGAGTCTTTTTCCATCCTGGTCAGTATATAATTGGTTGTACCGTTTACTATCCCGACTATTTTATATATCCTGTCTGATGCAAGTGTTGTCTTGAGGGGACCTATTATAGGTATGCCCCCGAGGACGCTTGCCTCAAACAGTATGTCTACATTATTCTTTTCCGCTATCCTGTAAAGATCTCTACCCCTGTTTGCCATAAGATCCTTATTTGCGGTTACCACGTACTTGCCTGCAGCCAGGGCCGAGCTTACAAATTCAAATGCCGGGTCTATCCCCCCTATAAGTTCAACCACTATATCAACCTCCGGATCACTTAAGACATCTGCTGCATCTGAAGAGATCTTAATATTACTGCTAACATCCCCCGGGATTTTTTTTATCTTATCCGGATCCTTTTCGGCTATCCTTATTATATCAAGCTGCTTTCCAATCTTTTTTGCGATGTATTCCTTCTGGCTTGAAATAAGTTCAAAAACGCCATGGGCAATATATCCGAATCCTATCATCCCAATATTTATCTTTTTTATGTCCTTATCTTTCATCCGATACCTCATCTCCTATTATCTTTAACGGGGCTGGTCCGGTATATAATTTAGTTACATAAGTTATGTAGTACAGATAATTATATACCACACTACATTTTTTCCGGAGCAGAAATATTCAATATTTTCAGAGCATTTTTAAGAACCTGCCGGACAAGCAATACCAGGGCGAGTCTCGAACGGTTAACAGACATCGTTCCGCCTTTGACTTCTATTATCCTGTGCTTATTATAGAATTGATGAAACTCTGCAGCCAGTCTTAAAAGATACTGTGATAATATATGCGGTGCATTGTTCTCACAGCTATTAAACACTGCATCCGGATACAAAAGAAGAGCTTTTGCTATTCCCTTTTCGCTTCTGTTTTTAAACTCTATATCGGAAAAATCAATATTATCAATATTTATATCATCTCTTGAAAGACCTCCGGGCCCTTCCTGTTCTATTTTCTTAAAAATACTTTCTATTCTTGCATGAGCATATTGTATATAATACACAGGATTCTGGTTTGATCTGCGCCTGGCCAGACCTATATCAAAATCCATTGGTGTATCACATGATACACCTGTAAAAAAATACCTTACTGCGTCTTTTCCAACATCATCTATAAGGTCTCTTAATGTATAGACCTTTCCCTTCCGCCTTGACATCCTGACAGCCATGCCGTCCTTTATAATATTTACCAGCTGGCCTATTATCACCATCAGCTTTTCTTCTCCAATCCCAAGTGCTTTACCGATAGCCGTCAGCCGGTCCACATAACCATGGTGGTCAGCACCCAGTATATATATTATCCTGTCAAATCCCCGTCCTGCTTTATCCTCCAGATACATTATATCGGAAGCGAAATATGTGGGTTCTCCACCACTCCTTACAACAACCCTGTCCTTTTCATCCCCGAACCCGGTAGATCTGAACCAGACTGCATCATCATTATTGTATACCAGGTCTTTTTCCCTCAAAAACCTTAGAATCCTCTGAAAATTACCCTTCCTGTAAAGGCTGCTCTCATAGAACCAGTTATCAAATCTGACATCCATCTTCTCCAGAGTCTCCGCTATGCGTTCCACCATTGTATTTATTATCTTCTTTTTAAAAGATTCGGGTTCTGACAGCCTCCCCTCTTTATCAAGAAAGATATTTCCTGACGTTTCTATAAGCCTGTCCACAGCTATTGAGACCGCCTCGGGAGGGTAACCATCTTCAGGATATACTGACTCATATCCAAAATGCCCGAGATAAAGAGCTGCGGCGCATTCGGCAAATTTTGCTGCCTGGCTTCCATAATCATTCACATAATATTCCCTGCATACCGTATATCCATTTGCCATGTAAATATTTGAAAGGACGTCCCCAAGGGCACCCCACCTGCCGTGGCCTATATGAAGATCCCCTGTGGGGTTGGAACTTACATATTCAAGATTTATCCTTATGCCATTTCCGCTGTCATTGGTTCCATAATCTTCCTTCTGCCTGCCAGTTTCAGCCAGGGCATCTATTAAGAATTTTTCCCTCAGATCAAAATTTATAAACCCGGGCTTTACTGTCCTTACGTTTTCCACCTCTTCCCAGTCAGATATTTCATCTGAAATAACAGAAGAAATCTCCATAGGGCTTTTTCTGACCACGGGAGAAAGCACCATGGCGGCATTTGTTGAAAGGTCTCCGAATTTCCTATTTCTTGGCTCCTCTACCCTCAGGCTTTCAGGAACATCTTCTGCAAGCCTGCCTGATATATATTTAACCAGCCTTGCCCTCAAGTCTCTGAGAAGCATATATTATCTCCTTTATAATCTTTATCCTGTAATTTGATTACACCGGTTTAAGAAAAATTTAAAATAACAACAGTTATAATTTTTAGCTCAGCTAACATATTATTTAGCAAATATGATAATGTGGATAATAATATATTAGAATAATCAAGGTATCAAGCCAGAAACTAATGATTGGAGCCGACGACCGGACTTGAACCGGTAACCTGCTCATTACGAATGAGCTGCTCTGCCAGTTGAGCTACATCGGCGGAATATTTTTACTGATTTTTAAGAAAATCTTCCGGACTTTATTTTTTCCTCCGGTCTTTCCCCGGATTATTTCCATTCCCCTTTTCCGACTTTCCATACAATCCTCTGCTCTCCTGCGCCCTGTCTTTCCCGGAGTTTTTATCTGCATCAATACCTGTGCCTATATTATCTTCAGAATCTTCCTGTGCCTTCACATAATCTACATCAAAGGGTTCTCCAAATTCATCAAGCTCAACCTTTTCACCGGTCACCTCTACTTCAGAAAGGGGCACAGATTTCTTGTTTGAGTTTTTAAGATATAACACCAGCGAATCTTTTAAAGGCTCGTAGCCGCACACTATCCCGACCCCGTGGGCAGATTTTACCTTTGCCCCGAGTTCGGGGGCCTTCTCAAGAAATTCCTGATATGCGCCGTATTCATATCTCAGGCAGCACATAAGCCTCCCGCAGATACCTGATATTTTAAGGGGATTCAGCGGCAGGTTCTGGTCCTTTGCCATTTTTATTGAAATCGACTCAAAATCAGTAAGGAAGCTCTTGCAGCAGAGATCCCTCCCGCACGGGCCCAGCCCCCCTATTATTTTTGCCTCATCCCTTACTCCGATCTGCCTCAGCTCAATCCTTATCTTAAAGTGTGAAGCAAGTTGCTTTACCATATCCCTGAAATCTACTCTCTTTTCGGCCGTGAAGAAAAATACCATTTTGCTCTTATCAAACATAACATGTACATCTACAAGTTTCATTGCCATATTATGATCCCGGGAAAATTCATCAAATTTTTTAAAACCTTCCTGTTCCCTTGACCTGTTAAGATCATCTACAGAAAGGTCATAATATGTTGCTTTCCTTACTATCTTTTTCAGCGGGGAAGTTATGTCCTGTTCTTTAACTTCAAGTATGGGAACAGTTACTTCTCCGATTTCAAGGGCACCTTCAAGATGGCATATTACCTTATCTCCCACCTCTACCCTTATTCCGGCAGGATCAAAATAATGTACCATATCATTCTTTTTAAATATTACTCCTGTCATCAACGCCATCGGCATTACTCCTGATTTCTTAGTTTTTTAACCTGGAGGAAAATGTTGTCCAGGGCCAGTTCAGGATTTATAGAATACCCCAGACTCATCCTGTTTTTTTCTATATTCCCCATAAGCCGCATTATATCTTCCATCCTGACTTTTTTTAAATTGGTGTTTATATAATTATAGTTCTTTATAAAATTCAATCTTTCCCTGCCCGACCCCATCTTCACCGATATAATATCTTCCAGCCAGGCTGATATTATATCAAAAACATTACTTATACCCAAATTCCTGAATTTTGCAAGCTGCCTTTTGTGCCGTGATTTAAGCACTGAGACATACCTCTCAATGTCATCTTCGGCATATCCGCTCTTTTTGATTACGGCTACCTCTTTCTCCAGATCCGTCTTAATGCCTTCTTCCATTTTTTTCAGTATTTCCATTATGCGTATGGAAAGGTCCGGCAATGAAGATTCTATACTGCTTTCAGCCGCTATTTCCCTTAGCCCCTCATCAATATACTTCTCCATGATCCTGAAATCTGCACCTTCTTTTTTTTCTCTGGCAGGTTCAAGATTCCATCTATACACAAGACAACGCGATACAATCGTTGGAAGCATGGATGATATTTCTTCGGAAAGCAGCATAAACACCGACTCGGGATCAGCAGGGTCTTCCAGCGTCTTTAGCAGCCTGTTAGCTGCCGCTTTATTCATCAGCTCTGCTTCCTTTATGATGCATATCTTTCTTCCGGGACTATAAGCGCTCATGCCCATAAATTTTTGAAGATTTGATATCTCCTCCACCCTCAGGATGTTTCCGCCGGGTTCCACTGTAAGGATATTAGGATGGGTGCCCTCCAGAGTAGTCCTGCATACCGGACAATTTCCACATCCACCATAAGGGCAATTTATACAGGCTGCAAATGAGAGCGCCAGCATATAAAGATTTTCTATTCCGCTGCCAGTAAATAGATATGCATGGGAGATACGTCCCTGCCCTAACATGCGTGAAAGGAGGTTTATATTCAATTGGTTTACACTATCGTCTAAAAGAAATTCCAGTCCATCAAAGCAGCTCATTTTATATCCATTTTACTATCAACTTTTTTCTTTATGAAGTTAAATACCTCTTCTATTCCCATGCCCGCATCTACTGGTATTATTCTTTCTTTGAACTTTTTTGCAAGCTTAAGATAACCTTTATTTATATTCTTCCTGAATCTTTTCTCCTCCATCTCTATCCTGTCCCTTTCCCTTAGAGAATTTGATATTCTCTGATCGCCAAGACCGGCTTCAAGCTGCATAAGAAAGGTGAGATCAGGTACCAGGCCCCCGGTAGCCCAGAGGCTTAATTCAATAATTCTTTCCATTCCCAGTCCCCTTCCTATTCCCTGATACACTATTGTAGAATCAAAGAACCTGTCACAGATGACCGTTGCGCCCGATTCAAGCGCAGGGGATATCACCTTTGAGACAAGCTCTGCCCTGGAGGCCTGGAAGAGCAGGGTCTCTGCTATAGGAGACATGTCCTTGTTTTTTCTGTCAAGAAGGATATTCCTTATTTCCTTTCCAAGTTCGGTGCCCCCCGGTTCAACAGTAGTCAATACTTTACCGCCCCTGTCTTTAAGATACTCAGAAAGAAGTGCTATCTGGGTGGTCTTTCCGGAACCATCCGGTCCTTCAAACGTTATAAATAACCCTTTCATGATCCGACCTTACTTTACGGTTTTTTGTTTTTCCTGATAAATCAATTCTTAGATGTGATCCCATGCCGGCAACAAAAAATACTGGCTATCAATATGCTATCATATAAAGTAACCACGTCAATGTTTCATTATAATAATAAAGAAATCTCCTACCAACTTTTTCTACTATATTGGTTACTGATATGTTAATATTTTAAATATCGAGGTGTAGGATAAGAATAAATTTTATTATGAAATATGGTATTAAAGTCTTTTTATTACTTTTTATCTTTATTCTCATCATACCGGCCATCCCGGGATGCGATCCCACTTATGTAGACATATACACGAAGCTGAATGAAGACTATTCAGGAACAAGGACAGTAGACATTGCAGTTAAGACAGAATATATGCGCAAGGGCGAGGTCATCCTTGAAGAGAACCAGTCACTTTTTAATAAATTGCTGGAGATACTGCCAGAAGGGGAAATAGAGACTTTTGAAGAAGAGGGATATACCCATTTTTCTTCAGAAACATCATTTGATGATATAAATTTTCTAAAGCACATCTCAATAGACAATTTTTCAGAAGACCCTTCGCCGAGGTTCCTGGCAAAAATGGAGGTATGTGAGTACTTTTTTTACCGTGAAGTGTTTTTCGAAGACTACGTGGATATGAAAATAGATGAGACACTTATCTCGGATGATTCAAATTCAGACTACAGCCGCCTGCATGACCTGGCAAGTGCGGATAGCGAAATCCTTAATATTGCCTACCAGGTTAATTTCCCTGTAAACGTAATAAATTCCAATGCAGATCTAATCGGTGATGACAATATTGTAATATGGAATATAAAGTACGGGGAGGAAAAGAATATAATCATAGAGGGGAAGAAGAGAAAATACCTTTCATATTTTTTAATATTTTTGCTCGGAATTATAGGCCTGTTTATAATATTCATAATCTTTGCCCTAATATTCAGTTCCCGGGCAAGGAAAAGGCACTCGAGAACCAAACGGGACAGTGCTTATGACAATTATTTTAAAAGGGACAGATATTTCAAGGATGACGAAAGTGATCAACTCTGATACTGAACAATTCCAGAACGTAATTTATATGGATACCCCCCTTAAAGAGGAAAAGATAAAAAGGCTCAGATCGGGTGATATGGTATATCTTAGCGGCACTATCTACGGGGCCAGGGATGCCGCACATAAAAGGATTTTAGATTCAATAGATGCAGGCCGCCCTCTTCCCCTGAAACTAAAAGATATGACAATATTCTATGTAGGGCCCTCTCCCACACCTCCTGGTAAACGCAGTGGAAGCATAGGCCCCACTACTGCTGCAAGGATGGACGGCATAACACAACCGCTGCTTGAACGGGGCTTAAAAGCGATGATAGGCAAGGGAAAACGCAGCCTCAGCCTGAAGAATATGTGTGCAGAGTACAGGGCGGTCTATTTTTCTGCGCCGGGAGGAGTATCTGCCTATCTTTCTTCAAAGATCTGCAGTATAGAAGCTTCTGCATACAGGGACCTGGGAGCAGAAGCGATATTTAAGATAAGGGTCAAAGACTTTCCGCTATTTGTAGCCTATGACATATACGGCGGAGATATTTTTGAAGAGGCTGCCGCTAAATAGTATCATGTTTTATTATTATCATCCCTCATATAGACATTTGTACATGGGTAAGGTATTTCAATTCCAACTTCATCAAATTTATCCTTTATCCTCTTCCTCATCTGTCTGCCCACATCCCACTGGTTTGGAGGAACGACCTTACATATTATCTTAAATACCACAGCAGACTCTCCCAGGCTGTCAACGCCGCCCTTCCCCAGTATCTGCGGCCTTTCTAGAATAACATCCTTAAACTGTTCATCTGCCATCAGTTCATCAAAAACTTCCTCCAGGACCTCTACCACCCTGTCGGTGTTCTCCTTATAATGTACACCGATCTCAACCATCGCCCTTGCCCATATATGCGTCCTGTTGCTCAGGATATTGATCTCGCCATTGGGAATATAATGTGCAATCCCCTCCAGGTCCCGCAGCACAGTTGTCCTGAGGTTGAACTTCTCTACAACTCCTGAAGTATTATTTATGGTAACAATATCATTAACCTGAAACCACTGTTCAAAAAGAATAAAGGTCCCGTTTATTATATCTTTGATAAGGCTCTGTGCCCCAAATCCTATCACTATCCCGGCAACGCCTGCTCCGGCAAGAAGAGGCGTGACACTGATTCCAATCTGCTCTGCTATTATCAGTATACCTGCTACAATGCCCACTACTATAATCAAATTGGAGACTACTGAAGTAAAAGTATAGGTCCTCTTTTTGGTCTCTATTCTTTCATCGCTTATTCTTTTCTCGAAAATTCTTCTTGCCCTTCCGGTAAACACCTTTACAATAATTACAGCCGCCACTATGACAGCTATTATGATCAGTATGCTCACCCAGTTTTCAAGAAAGTTTTCCGCAATATCGCCGGAAATAACCTGAGCCTGTGATGTGTTATTTTCTTCCATGTCAGTACCTCCTGATCATTAAATTAATCACTCCTACCTTTTGTGTCTGTTTATTTATTGTACTAATTTTTACTTCAAAGGTCACCCGGCCGGGATTTTTTTATGCGAGGGAGCGCTTCCCTGTTACTGCAATATCCTTGATCCAGCTCTTCTTAGAGAATGACACTGAAGGAATACAGATACCGGAAGTGTTGCCATGTGGCAGGGTGCGTACTCAATATTACATCCTATTGCAGTAGTGTATCCCCCCAGCCCCTGCGGGCCTATGCCTGTACCATTTATTTCTTCGAGTATCCTCTCCTCGAGCATCCTGTATTTTTTATCATCGTTTCTTATATCCAGTCTTCTGAAAGCTGCAGCCTTTGCAAGTCTTACCACTTCTGTCGCAGTGCTTCCTATTCCTATGCCTGCTATAACAGGAGGGCAGCATTTTGTCACATTTTTCCTGACAATTTCCAGTACCATTTCTATAATCCTCTCAGGGCCTGCAGAAGGGTTTTCCATTGAAAGATATGAGCAGTTCTCACTGCCCCCTCCCTTGAGGGTCACCGATATACCCAGCCCGGGCCTGCTGCCGTATCTTATGGTCACAAGTGCAGGAGTATTGTCTCTGGTATTAACCCTTTCATAAAGCGGATCGGTAACTATTGACATTCTGAGGTAATTTTTTTTATATGCTTCGGCAACTGCCCTGTCTATGTGTCTGCACAGGTTTGCGCTGTCCTCAATAAATACATCAGGGCCCACTTCAAGGTCTATGTATGTATTCCCGCAGTCCTGGCACAGGGGAAGCCTTTCCTTCCCGGCTATTTGTTCATTTTTTATAATAAGGTCCAGGATTTTGACTGCAGAACTTCTAGTCTCCTTTTCCCGGAATTTCAATATAGCTTCTTTTATGTCTTCCGGGAGATTGAAGCTAGCCTGAGCTATCAGTTCGGCTATTGCTGTTTTTATTGTTGTAATTTTTATATTTTTCATCTTTACCCGGACAATCAGGATTTATGCACAGATTCCAGGGCCTCTTTCCCTTATTGATTATCTTTACCACAGGATAACCGCAGTGCCTGCAAATTTCCCTGGTAGTCAAAAGAAGTCCTTTCTGCGGGAGGGGGAAGGTAATCCTGCATTCAGGATAGGCGCTGCATCCTATAAATCTTTTCCTGGAGGCCCTGGCAACCCTTACTATAAGATTGCCGCTGCACCCTTCCACCGGGCACTTGCCGACTATCAGGTCTTCCTTTATACCTTTCTTTATTTCCCTGGAAATTTCTTCCTTTTCCTTTTGGAGGTTTTCCATAATTTCCTTCAGCATGTTCCTTGATCTATCTACTACCTCATTTTTGGTCTCATCCCCATTTACAATCCCGTCCATATACATCTCCAGCTCCGATGTCATATCTGGAGTAGATATCTTCCCGGCATGCTTTTTAAGCATTTTTATAAGGGCAACAGCCTTCTCCGAAGGTTCCGGTAACTTACCCTTTACATATCCCCTGGTAATGAGGGTCTGTATTATGCTGTGCCTGGTAGCCTTTGTACCAAGGCCAAGCTCCTCCATTATCTGAACAAGTTTGCCCTGGCTGTACCGCGGCGGCGGTTTTGTATATTTATCTTCCATATCCCTGCCTGTTATCTTTAGCATCTGCTCTGTTTTCAGGGCCGGGACAAATACATCCTGATGCCTGTAATAAGGATAATGACTGGTCCAGCCTGGTTCTATTAATACCGATCCAGTAGCTATAAAGGTCTCCCCGCCTGCATCTATCTTTGCAGATACACTCCTGCAGCTTGCAGATGGCAGCAGGGTCGCTGCAAATCTTCTGACAACAAATTCATATAATTTCCACTCATCTGCAGACAGGCCTGATTTATATGCAGGAGATGTCGGGTATACCGGCGGGTGGTCCGTAGTTTTCTTTCTACCTCTTGATGGCTTTATCTTTTTAAGGGACAGTATATCTGAGGAAAGCTGCCTGAAATTGGGGATCCGTCCGAGCATACCTGATATATCAGCAAGGTCAATAGATGACGGGTATACAGTATTGTCTGTCCTTGGATAACTGATGTAGCCATTCATATAAAGGCTTTCTGCAAGACTTACAGTCCTTGAGGCAGTAAACCCCAGAATATTACCGCCCACTATTAGACCTGTAGTATTAAGCGGAACCGGGGGCTTTATATTCTTTACTGATTCCTTGGATTCAATCACCCGGGCGGTATTGCCTATCCTGGCAAAGACTTCTTCTGCTTCGTCCATCCTGGTAAATTTTTTCTTTCTGTGATATGCCTCGAATTCCTCTCCTTCTTCAGTTTTCAGCTTAATCTTTATCACCCGGTAAGGAGCAGGTTTGAAATTTTTTATTTCCATCTCCCTGTCCACAATAAGGGCAAGGGTCGGGGTCTGCACGCGGCCCACTGAAAGAAATTTATCTTTCACCTGATATGTTGTAAGTGATATAAACCGGGTGAGCACCGCGCCCCATATAAGATCGATGTCCTGCCTTGCCCTTCCGGCAAAGGCCAGATTCAGGTCCATCCTTCCGGGTTTTGAAAAAGATTTACTTATCTCCCCCGGAGTTATAGCTGAAAATTTTGCCCTCCTTGTCAGAAGCTGGCTGTTTAATTCCTGTATGATCTGCACTGCATCATAGCCTATAAGCTCTCCCTCTCTGTCGTAGTCCGTAGCCACAATCACTTCACTTGCATCTTCTGCAACTTTCTTAAGAGCCTGTATTATCTTTTTCTGTACCGGAATCTTTTCCGGTTCTACATCTATCAGTTTCACTGGATCTACTTTAAACCAGTTTGAAAATTCTTTAGGATAGTCAACTTTGAGTATATGCCCCTTGAGCCCTATCACTATATATTCCTGGCCGCTGGTCTTAAAATAATGGACCGGTACCCCATAGACTTTCTTCTCGGACACACCGTTCCCGGAAAGTATATTTGCAATTCTTTTTGCAGCTATCTCTTTTTCACTTATAATAAGCTTCATAAATTATTATCAACACTCTTCCGATTTATGGTTTTTGATTTTACAACTTCTGAAACTGAAATGATAACATTAAAATAAATAAAATTACAATTGAAAAAAATTTCTTTGGTCCTGTTATAATACTATATAGAAGATGTTTTATTAAATTACATAATATGATGCATGATATAAGAAGTACTGTCAAATCAGGTATTGATTTATTTTTTAAAGCTGATGGTTTAAAATAACTAGAATTGGAAACTGCGGGGACAGTATGATGAATAATAAGATTATTGACAGGATAACCAGATTAAAACAAAAAAAGGATGCCATAATAATTGCACACAATTACCAGATAGGTGAGGTTCAGGATATTGCAGATTTTATAGGTGACTCCCTTCAGCTTAGTATCGAAGCAAGCAGGACCGGAAAATCCATAATAGTATTTTGTGGAGTGCACTTCATGGCCGAGACGGCAAAAATTATCAATCCGGAGAAGAAAGTGCTTATCCCCGATGTCAAATCCGGGTGCCCCATGGCTGATATGATAACTGCGGAGCAGCTGGGCCAGTTAAAAAGCGAGCATCCGGATGCAGTTGTAGTATGCTATGTAAATTCTACTGCCAGTGTAAAAGCTTTAAGCGACATATGCTGCACATCTTCAAATGCGGTCGATGTCGTAGCATCAATCCCCCCGGGCAAAGATATCATATTTGTTCCCGATAAATATCTTGCAAGTTATGTCCAGTCAAAAACAGGCAGACAGATGATTATCTGGAATGGATACTGTCCGACCCATGTCATGATAAGCGCAAAGAACATAATCCTTCTAAAGAAAAAACATCTGGATGCCGATGTAGTAGTCCACCCTGAGACAACGCCTGAAGTTATAAAAGTAGCTGATGCAGTGGAATCAACAGGAGGAATGCTGAAGTATGTTAAGAAATCCAATAAAAAGGTCTTTATAATAGGTACCGAGATAGGTATCATACACAGGCTTAAAAAAGAAAATCCTGAAAAAGAATTCATTCCAGCCCTGGAGACGGCAATCTGCCCGGATATGAAACTTATTAACCTTGAAAAAATACTGGAGTCCCTTGAAGAGGAAAAGACAGAAATAACAATACCTGAGGATATTGCAGGAAAGGCAAGGTCTGCAATTGACAGGATGATTGCCCTTAAATAATTTATTATCGATTAAATTTTAGTAATGACACCCAGATACTTAATAAACCCGGGATTTTCAACAAAGATACATCCTTATGCTGATTGCATTATAATAGGCAGCGGAATAGCCGGCCTTTCTACTGCAATAAGGCTCTCGGAGCACACTATCAAGGTACTCACTAAAAGTTCCTTTTCGGCCTCGACCACATGGTATGCACAGGGCGGTGTCGCTGCCGCAATAAAGAAACCTGACGGGTGGAAAAAGCATTACGAAGACACAATAACCGCGGGCCAGGGCCTGTGCGACAGAAAGGCTGTAGAGATACTTGTAAAAAATGCTCCTGAAATGATTGAAAACCTTATTGAGATAGGTACGAATTTCGACATAATAGATGGTGAGATAAGCCTTACCACGGAGGGGGGCCACAGCTATCCCAGGATTCTGCATGCCGGAGGAGATGCAACCGGGGAGGAAGTAGAGAAAAGTCTGGTATCTTTCACAAGAGAGCTAAAGAAGGTGAATTTCATACCTGATTATTTTGTGCTTGATATTCTCACTTCCGAAAACAGGTGCCTGGGGGTAACAGGCTTTGATACCAAAAGGGGGGAAATCGAAATACACCCATCTTCAAATGTTCTTATTTCAACAGGAGGCATAGGCCAGCTTTATGAGATATCAACAAATCCTTCCATTTCAACTGGTGACGGTATAGCAATGGCATACAGGGCAGGAGCAGAGATAATGGATATTGAATTCGTCCAGTTTCATCCAACAGTTTTCAGGACCAATGATGGAGAACTTTTTCTGATAAGTGAAGCCCTGAGGGGTGAAGGAGCATATCTCAGGGACTGCAGGGGCAACCGTTTCATGATCGGTAAGCATCCCCTCGCGGAACTTGCACCCAGGGACATAGTCGTCAAGGAAATGATAAAGACAATGGAAATCAGCAGATGCAATTTTGTATATCTGGATGCAACCCATATTCCCATGAGTCTTCTTAAAATCAGGTTTCCTAATATAATATCAAAACTGAATGAAAACGGACTTACCCTGGAAAAGGATCTGGTAAAGGTATCCCCGGCAGAACATTATCTTAATGGCGGTATATGGACAGACTACAACGGCAGGACAGGTATAGAAGGGGTATTCTCCTGCGGTGAGACTGCGGCGACAGGCGCACACGGGGCAAACAGGCTTGCAAGCAACTCTCTTATGGAAGGCCTTGTATACGGTTGGAGGATATATCAGAATATAGGGGAAAAGCTTAAAAAATCAAACAGCGGACAAAAAGAGACCCTATCAGATTTAAATAAATTGATAGAAAAATCAAAAAAAGAAATCCGGTCAAGTAAGGTCCTTAAAGGCAGTCCCATGGATATAGATACCCTTATCTTAAAACTAAGAAGTATGATGAGCCAGAATGTCGGGATACTCAGGAACCGTGCAGGTCTTGAACGTGCAGCAGAGTTTGTCAATTTCCATATTGAAAATAAGAATCTATATGATAGAAAAGATATAGACGCTCTTGAATTTGCAAACATGCTTACTGTAGCAGATCTAATAATAAAGTCAGCCCTGATAAGGGAGGAAAGCAGAGGAACACACCTGAGATCTGATTTCCCCGAAAGGGATGATAAAAACTGGAAAAAACATATAATATTAAAAAAAGATAAAGTAAGATTTAAGAAAGTCAGGTAGAAGACTTAAATGATTTTCA
>JAGYMN010000169.1 GCA_018400395.1 Actinomycetota bacterium | reverse complement strand
CACCCGGAAATGAATTATGTGCAAGTTCTTAAACGCCTTTGCGGGCAAGGGAAAATCTCATCTCAATTAGTAACTTTTGCCACAATTGTGTATATTCGTGTTATAAGTGTATTCAAACACACCACGCTGAGCAGGTACAGCTTATATAATGACTCACCAGGGAAGGTTTGTATTTTGAACACTCAAGGTGTAAAAAAGACTAAACAGAATAAACTTTTTTTAAACAGGATAAACAAATTACTATGGAAAAATTACTTAATGCAGAATTCTGGACAGAACTCATTGATAAAGCTCAGACATGGATGATGGAAGAGCTGCCCGGATTAATAATAATTTTAATTCTATTTTTTATTGCATTCAAGCTTATTCGTTTTCTGCTTAAGAAATTAAACAAGACACTTATTAAAAGAGCAGATAAGAGTGAAAAGGTGGACAGTGATGAAGCAGAAAAAAGAATTTCCACTCTTGTCTCCATTATACACAGTGTAATAAAAATTATCCTCTGGCTTATTCTGATAATGATAATACTGCAAAAATTCGGGACAAACATTGCTCCTATACTGGCAGGTGCTGGAATAGTGGGTCTGGCTGTAGGTTTCGGAGCACAGGAGCTGGTAAAGGATTTTATCTCCGGTTTTTTTATGATACTTGAAAATCATGTTCGGGCAGGAGATGTAGCTATAATAAACGGTAAAGGCGGACTGGTAGAAAAGATGGAGTTCAGGACAATCACACTTCGCGATTTTTCCGGTGTGGTACATACATTTCAGAATGGCAAGATCACTGATCTCTCAAATATGACCAAGGGATGGTCGGCAATGGTATTTGATATTGGTGTTGCCTATAAAGAAGACCCTAAGCAGGTAATGGAGATAATGAAAAAGGTTGGTGACGAGCTTAAAAGCGACCCTGAGTTCGGGGATAAAATACTTGAACCAATTGAAATATTCGGCCTCGACAAATTTGATGACAGCGCAATTGTTTTCAAAGCCCGCTTAAAGACCAAACCCATACAACAATGGACCATAGGCAGGGAGTATAACAGGCGGCTGAAATATGCTTTCGATGAGAATAATATTGAAATACCATTCCCCCATACAACTGTTTACTGGGGAGAAGAAATAAATCCCCTGAAACTGGATGTAAACAAAAATGAAGCAGGGAAATAATACTGATAACTATCAGTATCATTTATCTGATAAAAATCATAATGGTTTAACCCAGTATACCACACCGGCAGCTTAAAAAATACATTTAAGCTGTATTTCACGATAGGAATATATTTTAGTACTTTTGCCGTCCTGATGGATATAAAGTATTTAAAATATTGCGGAGCCACTCCGCCATGACTTACTTACCCACTGGCGTACCTGTGTACGCAGGTCCTTACCGTGATTCATAGTTCCAGTCCGGTACTTATCCATTCAATAAACACTTTATACAGGCAGATACCCGCAATAAATATTATATGAACATAAGTGATGAAATAAAAAGAAGAAGAACATTTGCCATTATATCCCACCCTGATGCAGGTAAGACAACACTTACAGAAAAACTGCTGCTATTCGGAGGAGCAATACGGGAGGCAGGTGTTGTCAAGAATAATAAAATCCGCAAGACAGCCACTTCAGATTTTCTTGAGATAGAGAAACAGCGGGGTATATCTGTAGCCACCTCGGTAATGACCCTTGAGTATAAAGATGTTATCATTAATATACTGGACACCCCGGGTCATAAGGATTTTGCAGAAGATACCTACCGTACCCTTACCGCCGTGGACAGTGTTATACTTGTTGTTGACAGTGCCAAAGGTGTGGAGGAGCAAACGCGTAAGCTTATGGAGGTATGCCGTATGAGGGCAACACCGGTGATAATTTTTATCAATAAGATGGACAGGGAAGGCAGGGAGCCTCTTGACCTGCTTGAAGAGCTGGAAGATGAGCTGAAGATAGCCACCTCCCCCATTACCTGGCCAATAGGTAACGGCAATCGCTTTAAGGGGGTCTATAACCTTGTGAAAGATGAGATACAGCTATATGTTCCTGAGAAAACAAAAAAGGCTGAATTACTGCTAAACACGAGTGATTTAGAGAACAGGGAACTAAAGGAATACGTGGGTGAAGGAAATCTGGTGCGACTTATGGAGGAAACGGCCCTTGTCAGGGATCTTTTTGAGCCTTTCAATGAAAGCCTTTACCGTGATGCCTATCTTGCCCCTGTTTTTTTTGGCAGCGCCCTTAATAACTTTGGTGTGCCCGAATTATTTGAGACAT
>JAGYMN010000168.1 GCA_018400395.1 Actinomycetota bacterium | reverse complement strand
AACTAAAATGATAACTCATTTTAGCCTATTTTTCCAGCGGTGTTTGCGGCAATAGCTTCCAATACCATCAGATACTGCAGTTTAATCCTTTAATGCTGTGCCGGGGTCAAATATTTTGGAAAGATTTTCTCTGAAAAGGTCGAGTATATTGATTACTCGCAGGTAGTCCATTCTTTTTGGTCCCAGTATCCCAATAGTACCTGAGGTATTTTCCTTTATGCGGTACCTGGAAGCAATAAGGCTGAGATTGTCTGCATCTTCGTTAAAAAGCTCAGACCCTATTTTGACCATAAAACCTCTCTCATCGGTAAAATCCATTAGTATGTTCATGAGAAGATATTCATTTTCGATAAAGCTTAAAAACTGCTGGATATTCTTCAGGTCTATAAATTCCGGCTGTTTCATCATCATTGAAGCACCGTGAACGAAAATCCTGTTGTAAGTAATGTTCTCCCCGATACAATCTTTTATGAGGTCCACTACCCTTTTCACCAACAGCACCAGGCGGGAATCTGAATTATATTCCCCGGTGCATATTGCATCAATATCCACAATGTTCTTATCCCTCAATTTGGAATTAATTATCCCTGCAGCACCCTGCAGATCAAGATCATTGAAATTGCCTTCAAGTCTGAAATTTCTCTTGTAGACTCTTCCTGCATCAGTTATAAGAATCATTAAATAGCTATCTTTTTCGAATTTTAGAAGCTCCAGATGCTTGAACCTGCTCTGGTTGATATTGGGAGCAACTATCATGGAAAGATAATTTGTTATTTTTGCCAGCAATTCAGCTGACTTTTTAAGGATGCTTTCTATCTCCATGCTTTTTGTTATAACAGCCTTTATATCGGGAAAGTTTTCTTCCCTGCCGGCAAGAGGATTTAATTCCCTGCCGGTTATATTATCCACATAAAAACGGTATCCCATATCTGTAGGCATCCTGCCTGCCGAGGTGTGGGGATGGGTAAGATAGCCCATCTCTTCAAGCTCGTTCATCTCTTTTCTTATCGTAGCAGGGCTTATATCAAGATCCATTTCACAGGCTATCCTTGCAGATGAAACCGGCTCGGCCTTCTTTATAAACTTGGCCACAACTTCCTGAAGTATCTGTTTTTTTCTGACTGAAAATTCCACTTTTAATATTTCTCCTGCAAATTTTTAATTTTTACCACTGCTTCATCACTAACCGAATATCCCCAATATTATAATCTCATTAACATATTATTGCTAACAGCTGATTTTTATGATAACATTCACTAGTTTCATTTAGCAGTATTTTATTTATATAATATTATAAATAAGATTGTTTGAAAATTAAATAAAGTTGTTGCTTAGGGGAGCCCGGAAGGGGCTGAGAGGACAGGATATCTCCTGTCGACCCTCCAACCTGACCTAGATAATACTAGCGTAGGAAAAGTATTAATAATAAAGGACTACCAATCTAAGTCAGGGCGGTGGTCTTTTTTATTTTTTAAAAGACCGGTAAGGATTTTTAAAAAATGATATTCCTAATATCATAAAGCAAATATGGTCAAAGGAAAGCAAAGATGGTCAAGATGAAATATAAGAATAGAAAAAAAGATACAGCACTTATAATAGCAAATGGGATCATAATAAATCCTGAGAAGTTACGTAAAATCCTTCTTTCCGGATACTGCGTTCCTGAAAGGACGATGATTATAAGTGTTGATGGAGGACTGTCAAATACCCTAAAAATGGGATTTAAGCCGGACCTGATAATAGGTGATATGGATAGTATAGACAGAAGTAAAGAAAAAGAAATAAGTGGTCTGGCTGAAGTAGATCATATTACAAGTAATCCCCAAAAGGACCAGAGCGATACCCAGCTTGCAGTCGATCATGCGGTAAAGCTGGGCATGGGAAGTATTTTTATCACCGGAGCAACCGGCGGCAGAATAGACCATACGCTTGCAAATATCCTTCTTCTGGCTTCACCCGGGTTAAATGATATCAGTTCCAGCATAATAACAGATGACAGTGAGATATCCGTCCTGGGAAGCTCTGCTTCAATAGCAGGCAGTCCGGGTAAACTTATATCCATATTTTCCCTGACCCCTTATACATATTTTACAGGCACATCAGGACTGAAATATCCCCTTTTAGATGAAAAATTATATTTCAGTCCTGTAAGGGGGCTCAGCAACGTATTTACCGGAGAGAGGGCAGAGATAAACATCAGAGAAGGCCGGCTGCTTATAATAAAAGAGCTTTAAAAAATTAAAATGAAAAATATATTTAAGAAAAGCAGCACATACTATC
>JAGYMN010000167.1 GCA_018400395.1 Actinomycetota bacterium | reverse complement strand
CAGCTCCGCCCTTTCAGCTGATATTGATTCAGCAGCATTGATGCTCTGTTCCTTTAGTTTCTTCACTCTGTCTGTAAGTATCATATCTTTTAGTATTTATCCTCCTATTTTCACATTAATTCCACTTTCGGCAAAAAATTCCTTCAGCCGATCCATTCTTTCCGTTGACGGCTGCTCAACATCCTTCATTTTATATTCAAGACCAAACTTTTTGTATTTGGAGCTGCCTATCCGATGGTAAGGCAGGAGGTCTATCCTGTCCACATTGGTTCCGTGGCGGGTAGCCACAAAATCACGGAAAACATTCAACTGCTCATCATCATCATTAAAGCCGGGTATTATGGGGATTCTTATTATCACCTTCTTACCCTTCTCCAGTATATAATCATAGTTCTTCTGTATTAACTCATTTGATACGCCTGTATACTTAAGGTGCTTTTCCGGCTCCATATGTTTTATATCAAAGAGAAACAGGTCGGTATAGGGTAATATACTGTCAATATCTTCCCTCTTTGCATATCCTGATGTGTCGACGGCAGTATGTATTTCTTCCTCGCTGAAAGCTCTCAGGGCCTCTGCCAGAAAACCGGTCTGCATCAGTGGCTCTCCGCCGGAGAAAGTAACACCACCCCCTGATTCCTCAATAAAAACCATATCCTTCTTCACTATCTCCAGCAGCTGCTCAACAGAATAATGCTTCCCCACAGTCTCCTTAACGGTGAACTCCTTGTCTCCTATCCTGTCAACCCTGTCAACCTCCTGTATATCACCTCTTATACCTTCAGGATTATGGCACCACCAGCAGCCCAGGGGACAACCTTTCATAAAGAAGGTAACCCGGATACCCGGACCGTCATGTATTGCATATCTCTTGATATTGAATATCAAACCTGTCATACGTTTAAAGTTTATTATTCTGCTGCAAACAAAATAAGTTAGATAATAAAACAAAAAGGATTTGAAAAAAGGTGGTATCAGAACTGCGAGCCGTAGAACATCCAGCATTCATATAAACGCTTACCCAGGCGGTTATACATAAATCTATGTGACAGATGTTGTAGCATAATTATTATTAATCCACCTGCAAGTTACAAAATTCCTGAATTCTGAATACTTTTTTAAGGCTTTTTAACCAACTATTATAAGAATTTAACATTCTGTAGTTTAAATCATGCCTATAAGTACTAAATAAAAGTATTAACTCCATGTTAACAATAATTTAACAGGCGGGACTGCAACATCAGTTTACATTTGACGTCTATAGGACAGAATAGATTGATCACGGTATTTTTTTGGACAGATTTTACTGTGATAAACACAAAACAATAAAATACTAATTAAAGAAGATGCAGCCATGAAAAGAATTATTTTATTATCTGCTATCACATTATCTCTGCTTGTGACCGGGTTTGCCAGGTCGCCGCTTGCAGAGGGAGAAACCCACTGCTGCCTTGGTAGATATGTTATTGACAGGTCTGCTGAGCCAGTCTTTGTTGATGGCAATGCTCTGGAAACATTCATTATCAGGTATCAGAATTCAGAGCTCAGCGTTAAAGTAGCCATTGACAGATCTGACAAAAAACAAAGCAGGTACCTGGTTCTTTCAGACGACCTCGAGGTACAGTATACTGCCACCAGGAAGTCTTTCGGTGTGCAACGGGTAAACAGGCAATACCTTGACGACGGTCTTTCAACATCAGACCTGGCGCTGGAGAAGGAAGCCTACTACTACCAGAAGGTAATAACGCAATCCAAACAGAATGAGATAGGGTATTTAAGGCTTATAGCGGTCTTTTATCCAAAGCTGGTTAAGGACTATGAGCAAGTTTTTGCGGTAAGGTAGCTTTTTGAACAGGTTCTTACTTACCATACAGGGCATAACAGTTTTCATAATAATGGTTAAACAATTTTTCTACAATCAAGTCAGTTAATCTGACACTGACTTAAAAGTTTTCTTCTACAATCAAGTTTTAGGTAAGATTAAGGACAGGCCGCCCTCCCGGGCGGTCTCCCTTTTTTATGGCATAAAGCAGGATTATTTTTTTTATATCTCCTATTTTAATAATTTTGACCAACATTTAAGCCATGGAAAGAGTGAATAGGGAAAAGGGATATTTCATATTCCTGAATTTTTTAATAATATCTTTTCTGAGCATCACTACTTTGCAGGCACAGGGACCTGTTAAAAAAGGAGTACTGGATCTCAGCAAGGAAGAGTTCAGGAACAGGATAGTAAAGCTAAACGGTGAATGGGAGTTTTACTGGGAGAAGCATCTCAGTCCGGCCGACTTCAGAGG
>JAGYMN010000166.1 GCA_018400395.1 Actinomycetota bacterium | reverse complement strand
TTTTTCTTTTCTTTTTAAAAGATAAATTTATAAGAAGGACTAAATTCAATTAAAATTAAAGTATGGGGTTCACCCCGGTGTAAGAATATAATTATTGAAGGAGCAGAAGAAAAAACTGTAATAACAATAGCAGAATAGACACCAGTAAATTATAATAGTATTATCAGAAAACTTAAGTGCAGCAACAGACAAGAAAAAAGAGCATATAAAATGGATAATGAAAATTTACAAGAATATTTTAAGCGGTATGAAGGAAATCCGATTTTAACACCGGAAAACTGGCCCTATAATGCAGGAGCCGTCTTTAATCCCGGAGCAATAAAATTTAATGATGAGATATTGCTTTTAGTTCGAGTCGAAGATAGACAAGGGTATTCCCATTTAACTATTGCTAAAAGTAAAGATGGAAAAACAAATTGGCACATAAATACTGGTCCAGCATTAACTGCAGAGCCAGAATTAGGCGAAGCCATATTTGGATTGGAAGATCCCAGAATTGTTTGGCTGGAGGACCGGCAGGAATATATGATTGCCTGTGTCTCCTTCTTTGATAAAGTGGCTGGAGAACCCCCCGGTATTTCTCTTATAGCAACTAAAGATTTTTTAAATTTCCAGCGCCTGGGACGTAAATTAATGCCTTTTAATAAAGATGCATCTCTTTTCCCCAAAACTTTTAAAGGTTGCTACGCCCTTATAAACAGACCTCTTGTTGAAGGAAGAGCTGATATCTGGGTTTCTTTCTCCAAGGATTTGGATTTCTGGGGCAAAGATAGAGTATTGATTCCCACCAGGCATAGAGCCTGGGACTGCAGTAGAGTAGGGTTGGGCCCTCCGCCTATTGAGACGCCAGACGGCTGGTTAATTATTTACCATGGGGCAAGAGGTACAGCCTCCGGTACTATTTATCGAGTGGGAATGGCTTTGTTAGATTTAGAAACCCTTGAAATAATCGGTCGGAGCAGTGATTGGGTTTTGGGACCAAAAGAGAGTTATGAAAGAGTGGGTGACACAGACGATGTTATTTTTCCCTGCGGTGCGGTTATTGATGAAAAGACAGACGAACTTTTGGTCTATTATGGCGCTGCCGATTCAGTAGTGGCACTGGCTATAGCTAATTTAAATGATATCCTGGTTTATTTAAAAAAATGTACTGAATATTAATAAAACCCACTTTAGCTTTTATTTGGGATAACATATACCAAAGGAAGTAGTAGTATAATGTAGTAGAATCAAACATTGATTCGAAAATGTATTAATTTAATAAAGATAAAAATTGCAGCAAAACCTAAAAGAATAAATTTAATCTGAAGGGTACTGGTATTTTAAAAATGGCTTACATACTAACTCAAAAACTAAAGGAAATGAGCAATATAAAATTTAAAGAACTTTTTATTTGGCATAAGGCAAATTTCACCATTCAGGCAACAGGTATTACTTACCAACCCAATACTGTCTTTAGTGCCGGAACTAACCGTTTTGGTTATGATACCTTGTTACCGATAAGGATGAAGGATCGCAGGGCGATTTCTCATCTGACTGCAGCGCACAGCCGGGATTGTGTAACCGATTTGCGGATAAATCCTGATACAACTCTGGTGGCCAGTACCAATAAATATCCCGGGAGAGGATATGGGGCTAAATCATGAAAATTGCCATGCTTTCACCCATAGCCTGGCGAACTCCACCCAGACAATACGGCCCCTGGGAAAATGTTGTCTCTCTGCTAACTGAAGGTCTGGTGGGCCGCGGTATTGATGTGACTTTGTTTGCAACCACAGATTCAAAGACCAGGGGACGTTTGGTGGGTGTATGCCCTAAGGGGTATGAGGAAGATAAAGAGATTCTGCCCAAAGTATGGGAATGCTTACATATTTCCGAGGTCTTTGAGAGGGGAGAACAGTTTGACCTTATTCACAATCATTTTGATTATCTTCCATTGACCTATACTGGTATGACCACAACCCCAACAGTAACTACGATTCACGGGTTTTCATCTCCTAAAATCCTTCCGGTTTATAAAAAGTATAATAAGAAAACTTTTTATGTGGCCATTAGTGAGGCGGATAAATGTCCGGAACTTGAATATATTGCTACCATTCATCATGGCATCGACCTGCACCAGTTCACTTTTCGACCTGATCACGGAAAATATTTACTTTTTTTTGGCCGCATACATCCTGATAAAGGCACAAGGGAATGCATTGAAGTTGCCAGACAAACTGGGATGAAGTTAATTATAGCAGGTATTATTCAGGATCAGGGCTACTTTGATCTGCAAGTTAAACCCCATTTGGATGG
>JAGYMN010000165.1 GCA_018400395.1 Actinomycetota bacterium | reverse complement strand
GGTCCGGACCTGCCAGGCCGGGTATGACCCTGGCGGCAATTATACCGAAGAGAATAAGTACACTTACGAGAAGAGTTATCAGTATGGCTGTAATTGTCTTCATAATTAAAAAACTATAATGGTCCTGTTTATGCCCTTTAATTATAAGGTTATATTATTTAAAGTCAAAATTTCTGGCCATAATGACTTCTTAATATAGCCTGACGGGCAGGCATGGCCCGCTGCCTTAAGAACAGGGTAGTTACAGAAGTTTATTACATGGCTCCAGGGGAATTCTATGAATAAATGGTTATATATTTTTTGTAATTTATGGTATTTTAACCCTATATGCCATTTATTTTACGGGGACAGCATATGAGATTTTTTTTGATAGCAGTATCTTTTGTTAATTCGCTTTTATATATCATGGTATATTCTTATTATAATAATATAATGGATATTTTTGGCATCACCTTTTCAGCAGCTGCGCAAAGCTTTTTTAAGATATTGATACTTGTAATAGCAGGTTTCTGCATCGGGCTAATACCAATGCTGCTTCTTTCGCCCGGTATGAAGCGGAGCCGCTTTGACATCAAGAACTTTGCCCTTACTGGCATTGTCCCGCTGATTTTTCTACTGCTCTCTCCGGGCCAGGTCACTGACTTTATTGCATCAGCGGTATTCGGAAACAATGAAAAAATAAGGGAAGCTCTTTTTTACCTTCTCTCCAGGCAGGCTATCTGGTCCGTATGGTCAGGTTTTGCCCTGGGGACTTCTGTAAAGATATGCTTTAAAAGAAAGAATTACAGGCATTCGGGTGATATAATCCCCGGCAAAGAAGAGGCAGCAATCACAGGCGGGGATGACAGCAGGCCCTAAAATAGTCCTGTACCATAATTTTCAGAGAAAAAAATTGGAAAACCAGAAGACTCCCGAACATGAAAAGATGAGATTTATACTCATAGCCGTGAGCCTTGTTAATATTATACTCTATTATACGGCATATGCTTATTTTGATAATATTCTTGCTGCCCTTGCAGTGTTTGATCTTCCTGTCGGGTTTCTTACCTTTTTAAAGTACTTCATAGTATTTATTCTGGGATTTTTAATAGGGTTCCTGATAATCCTCGGCATAAAGCTAAGGATCAGGATGAATTATTTTGATATTAAGGTACTGCTGCTGGTGGGGTTTATCCCTGCATCTGCTATGATACTTTATTATACGGGAATAGTTGATTTTATTTTAAATAGAATCTCCGGATCCGGCGGGACAGCAGGCGAGCTTTACTACTATTTCTTCTCCAGGACGGATATATGGTCCCTCTGGCTGGGTACTGCAGCCGGGTCATCGGTAAGAGTAAGGTCTGCCCCGGCGAAGAAGTACAGACATCAGGCAATGCAATAGTGTTACTGTATTATTTCTGGTACATAAAGCAGGCGTCGCTATCATAGTATATGCTGTTGGTCACATTGGTCTTTATGCCGGTTTCAATATTATATATTATAATGTCTTCCTTTCCTCCCGTCCTCTGTTCATATACTATAAATTTGCCGTCAGGTGAAAACATTGGATGGCCGTCCCAGTCCTGGTTGTATGTTATCCTCTTCTCGTCCTGGTCCCTGATATCTGCATAGTATACTTCACTGTTATCCCCAAAATATCTTGTATATGTTATCTTTGTAGAGTCGCTGGAGAGATCGGGGGTCCTGCGGCGCTCGTGCTTTTTAAATATCCTCGATATAGATGAACCGTCGCTGTTCATCATATAGATGTCATCATGGCCCGGCATGCCGGATTCAAATATTATTTTATAATCAAATGGGTGGCCGCTGGGATGCCAGTCATGGCCGCTGCTGTTATGGGTGAGCCTTTTCTGCCCGGCTCCATTGCTCCCTATACGGTAAAGTTCCCAGTCTCCGTCCAGGTAGGCCTCAAAATAAATATATTTCATATCATGGGACCATGAAGGATATGCGCTTCTGAAACTATTATTGGTTATCTGCCTTTTATTCTGGCCGTCCCGGTCCATTACCATTATCTGCCATATGCCGCCTATATCAGATGTATATGCAATTTTTTTACCATCTGGAGATACTTCGGGATATAAATCTGCTCCTTTATAATCTGTAAGCCTCTTCAGGCCGGTCCCGTCAGTGTTGATGCTGTAAATATTGTCATTTCCGTCCCGGTTGGACTTGAATACAAGCTTTTCAATGCTGTTTGCTTCCGTACCCGAGAAACTGCTGTCTCCGGCAATATTATTATCCGCTACGCTTTCATCTTTCTGCTGCTGCAGAAATTCTTCCAGCCTGCTGCTTTCGACCGCATATCCCTCTACATACAGGGTATTATCAGAA
>JAGYMN010000164.1 GCA_018400395.1 Actinomycetota bacterium | reverse complement strand
CCATACTGAAATACCAGACAAAGCTGGATAATATAAAGGAAACACCTAAAGCAGTGCGTAAGCTGAGGGGCGACAGGGAAAAATTCCTGAATAAAATGAAACAATTGGAGAATGACATAGTAGTATGGGAAAATAATATCGGGTTCTTTTCGAAATCAAGTAATGCAGAATCGATGATACAGGAGGTTAAGTCCAAAATTGATAATGCAAAGAAAACTATAGAGATACTGGAAGAGAAAATAAGACTGATTGATCAGTCTGGTATAGATGATTGATAGACTCATTTTTAATATAAATATTTAGTTTTGGCAGAGGTAAAATATGTTTTTGTAACCGGTGGAGTTGCTTCATCACTGGGTAAGGGTATCATTTCATCATCGCTGGCTAAATTGCTGCAGTCGAGAGGCTATAATGTAACCATACAGAAGCTTGATCCTTATATAAATATTGATCCGGGAACACTTAACCCGTATGAACATGGTGAGTGTTATGTTACTATTGACGGCGCTGAAACAGACCTTGATCTGGGCCATTATGAACGATTTCTAAATGTGCATACAACGCAGGCAAATAATGTGACAACAGGACGTATATATAAAACGGTAATTGAGAAAGAAAGAAGAGGTGATTATCTGGGTAAAACTGTGCAGGTTATACCTCATATAACAGATGAAATAAAAAGGAGAATTAAACTTGTTGGTAAAACAGATGAGTATGACATTGTAATAACAGAAATTGGCGGCACGGTTGGTGATATTGAGTCTCTGCCATATATAGAAGCCGTAAGGCAAATGAAATGGGATCAGGGACTGAGTAACTGCATGGTGATACATCTGACACTGGTTCCCTTTCTCAAAGCATCGGGCGAACATAAAACAAAACCGACACAGCACTCGGTAAAAGCATTACTGGAGGCAGGGATACAACCGGATGTGCTTGTCCTCAGAACCGAAGAGGAACTGACCGAGGATGTGAAAGAAAAAGTTGCTCTTTTTTGTAATGTTGATAAACAATCAGTTGTTCAGTCTGTTGATGTGTCATCAATATATGAGGTGCCTGTGAAAATGCTGGAGGAAGGACTTGATATAACAGTTCTAAACAGACTGAAACTCGAACTCAAAGACGAACCGCCCCTGATAGCATGGCGCGATTTTCTCCGGAAACAGGCCAATCCAAAATCAGAAGTGAATATTGGACTTGTAGGCAAATATGTTGAACTGCCTGATGCCTATAAGTCCATAGTGGAGTCCTTTGCCCACGGAGGAGCCTCAAATGAGTGCCGTGTAAATTTACAGCTCTTGCATTCTGAGGAAATAACAGCTTATAATGCAGAATCACAGTTCGGACATCTTGACGGTATTGCTGTGGCACCCGGATTCGGAGCAAGAGGTATTGAAGGAAAGATAATTGCCGTTAAATATGCCAGGGAGAATAATATGCCCTTCTTTGGGATATGCCTGGGAATGCAATGTGCAGTGATTGAATTTGCAAGAAATGTTTTGAATTATAAGGATGCCGACTCAACTGAGATGAATCCCGACACTGACTATCCTGTGATTGACCTTATGGAGGAACAGAAGAATATTACCTATAAAGGCGGGACAATGAGACTGGGTGGCTATAAGTGCAGGATACAAAAGGATTCCAGAGCTTTTGAGATATATTATAAAGAAGAAGTGACGGAAAGACACAGGCACAGGTACGAATTTAATGATAAGTATCTGAAGGATTTTGAAAATGCCGGTATGATAGCTACCGGTATTAATCCCGAATCACAGCTTGTGGAAATAATGGAAATTCCCCGTCATAGATGGTTTATAGGGGTTCAGTTTCACCCTGAATACAGCAGTACGGTGGTTAAACCCCATCCCCTGTTCGTTGAATTTATTAAGGCCTGCTGTGGAGAGAAGAATGAAATAGAATAGATAAATTATTAGAAAAAGAATTAATGGACAGAAATACAATAACAGGACTGGTACTTATATTTGCCATCTTTATAGGATTCAGCCTGTATAATAGCAACAAACTAAAAAATTCATATGAGTCAGCTGTCTCTGTGGCCGACTCATTATATGAAGAAGGTGATTATGAGGAGGCCAGACTTCAGTACCTGAAAGCCCTGGAATTTAAACCCGGAACTCCTGAAGCAGTAAACAGGGTAAATGAAATCAATCAGCTTATATCTCCGGCACAGGTAACTGAAAAAGACACTATTACTGAAGAGGAAACGGAAGAGTTGGTGGAAACAATTCCAAAAAAAGAAGAAGAGATTGCACCTCAGTATACGGGTGCTTTTGCAGAATCTTTTCAGGGTCAGCAGGAGTTTTTTGTTCTTAAGAATGATAAATTGGAACTGGAAATATCAAGCAAGGGTGGCAG
>JAGYMN010000163.1 GCA_018400395.1 Actinomycetota bacterium | reverse complement strand
GTTACAATCGACTTTTAAACATCTTGTAGGTTTTATTACCTGCGACTTCGAAGCTCTCTTTTTCAAAGGCGATGTAGTTCACTCACCGAAGAAGCATATCCAGGTGCCTGATATGCTCCATACCATCTAAATGGTAAAGAAGTATATTAAATATCTCAACAAGCTCAAACAATTTCGGCATAATAAAGGTTTTAAATGTATCTGAAGATATATTTGTCCCATTTATCCCTGTACTTCATATTGACCCTCCTACCGGTCCATACCATATGGCGCTGCCATGGGTGGTCAGATAAATCATATCATTGTTATCAGGGTCAGGGAGAGGCCTGTGGCACCATTGAAAGTCAAATCCCTTTAACTGCTGCCAGCTTTCTCCTCTATCATCAGATTTGTAGACGCCGCTTTCAAATGTTGTAATAAAAACAGTGGAGGGCCTGTTCGGAAGTAATGCTACAGCAAAAACCCTTACCTCAGCATTAAAAACATTATTCCACGTCTTCCCCGAATCCTCTGTGACAAAAAGGCCGCCTTTCCTTTCCGCACCATGGGTGCCGGGCCAGCACGCCAGGTACATGCGGCTGGGGCACTCCGGGTCAAAAACAAGGTCACTGGGGGAGCCCATATCTTCAGGAAGACCTGTATCAACCCAGCTATTACCGCCATCAGTTGACTTGTACAATGAGCCATCAATCCACTGCCCTTCTGCCACCCCCCTTGAAATCAACAGGTAAATTGCTCCTCCAGGGACCGTTGCCAGTCTCCATACATTACGGTTGTCCCCTATGCCATTATTTCTTAAAGTCCATGTTCTGCCGTCATCTTCAGATTTGTAAATACCTCTGTAGAACACTGCTGTATACAGTGTCCTGTTACCAGGAGGGCTTTCAGGATCAATAATGATATGTACAGGTATGGACTTTTCAGGAATGCCTCTGCTGGAAACCATCCATTTATCAATGCCGTTTTCTGCCCTGCATATTCCCCCTCTGAGGTTTTTCATATGGCTTTCAATATTCAATGCTCTAACCCTGGGTATGTTATGTACCGTAGACCATGCTGACCATGTTTTACCTCTTATATCAGGGTCAAACACTATCCAGTAGCAGGAGTTTATCCACTTCCTTGGAACGCCTTCAATAGCATGGAGCCAGCTTTCGCCCTTGTTGTATGAGTGAAAAATCCCACAATCGAAAAACACAGCTGCTATATGCTTACTGTCAAAAGGATCAAAAAACATTCCGCTTGAGGATATTACATCAACACCTGTAGATGTGAAGGAACCATCCTTTAAATCCCTTGTGGATACATGTTCCCAGGTGCATCCTCCATCACATGTGCGAAATATTGTTGAGAAATCAGTAGTATAGCATATGTCAGGATAAACTGGTGATACACCTATACCCCATGCATACCTGCCTTTAGGACTAATCTGATCCTCTCCCTTCAAGTCACCCCATGACGCTCCGTAATTCCTTTCAGGCCATCCGGCTGTCCTGTTTTGAGCATCACACATGTCATCCATTTTCACAACCCAGTCCCAGTTGATACCTCCATCATTTGTCTTTAATACACCATATTTGTCTGTTAAATTTCCATCATTACCTTTTTCCGGGAATTTCTCAACAATAACATATGCTGTATCAGGCTTATTCCTGCATACACAAATAAGTGACAGTTCTGCTGTACCCTGTAATTGAGGGGTGCTGACATCTTTTTGCTGCTGCCATGTTTCACCCAGATCTTCTGACTTTATAATGCTGCATAAATAATTATTATCAATCTCTGACCACACTGTCATATATAAAACCAATATTCCGGTATTACAGTCCAATCCATAATCTGCATGTGCAATTCCAAGTACTTCTGAAGGCAGTTTTACTTTGTCCAGACCGCTATTACCATAAACAAACATTCCTTTTTCAGTAAATATATATATGGCTTTGATATCTCCCGTATTATGAAAAAATAATTTATGAATATAATCTCCGGGTACGCTGCACAGTTCGTCCCAGGAAGCACCTTTGTCAGTTGACCGGAGTACTTTCAACTTGTTCTTACACCTGACACATATACAAATATTACTGCTGTTCTTTTCGTCCACATTTATTGCTTCAATTTCTCCACCCGGCCAGTTATCCTCACTCTCAAAATTATGTACCCCATTATCCTCTGTTCTGATTTCGCCATTAACACTTTCAGGTGAAGGAAAAATCAGTTTCCAGCTTTCTCCCCTGTCTGAAGATCGAAAGAGTCCGGTTGAACCTGCATATATTACATAAGGGTCCAATGGGTCAAAACAGTATGAATAAATCCTGCTCCTTAAGTTGAATTCTCTCCAGGATTGACCACTATTATGTGTTATGTAGCCTGCTGTCATATCACATGATACCA
>JAGYMN010000162.1 GCA_018400395.1 Actinomycetota bacterium | reverse complement strand
AGAACCAGTCATATGGTATAAACTTGACAAATATGACAATGCCCCCCATGTTTTCTGTAGGTATCTGATTTCCGGGTGCAGAAAATACTGTAAAAATTTTGGAGAAGATATTTTGACCTTGTTAAGAAGTGGCCAGTCGATATCAAGAATCAGAAGAGCCTTATTGTCAATTTTCGTAAATGAGCTGGATAAATTAAAAGATGGAACAACACTGGTTTTTGATGACTGTCATATCATTAATGACAGTAGCGTAATGCTCTTTATCGAGGATATTTTAGTTAACCTGCCAAATAAATTCAAAATTATTATCGCAGGCAGAGATCAAAGATTTCAACTCAATCGTTTATTGATAGATGGCAGAGCTCAAAAATTAAATGCGGAAGACCTGCAATTTATTCCCAGCGAAATTCAGGATTTTTTACAAAAAAACAATATTCATTTTAAGAATGAAAATATTGACCAGATATTGAAATATACCGGTGGATGGCCATTGATAATAGGATTTTTTGCAAATTCCTCACAAGCAATTGAAGAAGGCTTTGACCAAAAAGACAAGGAAGTACTTTTTGGCTATTTGGCATCTGAACTGCTTTCAGAAGAAGAAGGCAGCATCCGAAACTTTCTTACTTCCATATCCGTACTTGAAGAAATAACACCTGAGTATTGCAATGCCTTGCTTGGAAGGAATGATTCACACAAGGTGCTTGACATGCTCTGCAGCAAGTATTTTTTTATCACATTTTATAGGAACAAGAATGGCAGCTACAGCTATCATCAGTTGTTCCGGGAATATTTTTTAAATCAGCTTGGGGACGAAAGGTTTGCATTCTACAGGAAAGCAGCAGTTGCCGCATATAGAATGGGAGAGGTGGAAAGGGCAATAGAATATTTTATCTCTGCCCAGGCACCTGAGGAAGCCAAAAAGATAATAATAGAAACAGGCACCAGTACCATAGGAAGAGGAGATTGGCATACTGTTGAAAGATGGCTTGATAATCTAACCGATGTAGTAATATCTTCCAACCCGTGGCTTACATTATATAAAGCTCATGTTGATATAAACCGGGGACACCTCTACTCTGGGGAAAACTGGATTAACAATGCGCTATCAGTATTTTCAAATACAGCAAACCGTACAGGCCTTGCCGAAAGCCGTATACTGAAAGCAAAGCTTTTAAGATGCCAGGGACGCTATCGTGAAAGCCGTGAATTACTGGAACTGGCGATTTCTGACCTGGAAATGCCTGCTGTTGAAAAACGCTTTGACATTCCGCTGGAAAGATCCTATACATTGATTATGTGCGGCAGATTTGAAGAGGCGAAACAAGTACTGATGGCTGCACTCAACCAGGCTGAAAAAACTGGTAATCGTGTACTACTGACGTATTTATATGAAGGATTGGGAAATTTGTATTTCGCATGGGGATACCCGGAAAGGTCACTGTATTATTACCGAAGGGGAATTGACATATCACCTGACAAGTGTTTGCAAAACTACTATTTTCAGGACAGTATAGGTGTAATTTACCAAGACTGGGGAGAAATAGAGCGTGCATATGAATACCTCAGGCATAGTGTGGCTGCAAAGGAAAATTTTGGGCTTACGGAATCCCTGCCCAGTGCATATCTCCAATTTGGCGATGTACTGTTGGACATGGGGCAAATAGAAAGTGCCCAGGAACACTACAAGAAGGCACTGGAAGTTATGGAAAGCCATGGTGGAGACCATTTTGTCTTGGTACTGACATACCTTTCACTTGCTGTATGTTACGAGGCACAGGGAAAATTGATTGAAGCCCAGGAGATGGTCCAGAAAGCATTAAATGAAGCTAAAGATCAGTCTGCATATGTAAATGCCCTTTTCGGCATGGTTGAAGCCTTCTTTTTGGCTCAGTCCGGGCAAATTGAAGAATTTCTGCCAAGGTTACATGATATAATAAAGGTGCTGGAGCGGCTGGATGCCAGAAAACCCTTGTGCATAGCTTATTCAACTCTTGCTCTAGCAGGAATAGCCATGATGAACAATGAATTGATGCAGTATGCTGCCAAGGCATTGAAACTTTCAGCACAGTTGAACTTCGTACACGATTTTATTATTTCTTTTAAGACATACCAGCAACTTATATACCTGGGTATGGAACAGGGAGTGGAAATTGCTTTCCTGCAAAAGGTATTGATAAGAATAGGAGAAGATTCCGTTCCTCTTCTGAAGAAAGTTTCAGCACACGAAAACCCTGAAGTCAGAGGGAGAGCTGTTCTGCCGCTTATACAGATAGGAAGCAGTGCTGCCCTAGAGTTATTGAAAGTCCTTGTCGAGGATTCCAACCCGGAAGTGGCTTCTTTGGCAAAAAGGCATCTTGTAAAAAGAAAGCCTGAACAAATTACATTTAAAAATAATAAGACCG
>JAGYMN010000161.1 GCA_018400395.1 Actinomycetota bacterium | reverse complement strand
TTATTGGAAAAAAGCTTGTAGAAAAATCCGGAGAATGGATGCTTTCTGTACCAGGGCTTATCATGAAGGTCGTCAAAATAATCCCCGTCTATCCTGAAGGGGCTGGTTGGAGGGTTCTCAAGAAATGCCCCGACATGCACCCTGGAAAGATCATAGTCTCCGTTTACCATCAGGTCGAACTCTATATAATCATAATCCTCTATTTTAAGAACAATACCGTCGCTGTAGTCATCCGGGCCCAGAGTGGAATCGTAGGATATCTGTCCGTCACCGGTTCTGGACCTATCATCTTCCTCCCAGTCTAAAGATTTATAGTCCTTAATCCTTCCGTCTGTCTTTATTTTCCCGGAGAAGGAAGAATCTTTTTTATCAACACTCCAGAAGACATATATTTCTCCTTCCTCCTCCCAGATGTAGTATCCGTAGCTTGCCCCGGGTATGAAATAAACCCCCTGGCACCCCGTTACAGCTGTTATTATAGAAAGCAGTACCAGCAGCAGTAATATTATCTTCCAAATATTTCTTACAGACATTTTTAATCTTCCCGGAGCCTTTCTCCTGTAATCCCGGCGCTGTCCCTGTATATGAGATATATCATCCACAGGCATACGCCTGTAAAAACACTTCTGAAAATATTGACAAATTTTGCAGAATCATAAAACCTCTCAATAAGCGGTATCGGCCCGGTAATGTATATGAAAAACCTGTAGTCGACCGGTGCAAATACAAACTTTGTCACGAGATCCCCCCAGTATATAAGTATTACCATCAAAAGCCCGAACTGCAGCCAGTGATAATATACGAGCTTTTTCTGCCTGACAAATGCTATGACCAGAAAGGGCACGGCCCACATAACGTACTGGGGATGAAAATAACACAGTGCAATATAGGCAAGGTAGATAATGGCACCGTAGTTTATGAGAATATCAAAATCCTTGTTTTTTGCATGTATGAAGCTGAATATTATTAAAAAATAGGCAGCGATAAACAGGAATATGGTGTCATGTATGATAAGCTCCAGCTTCGGGGATAATATATAGTTAAAATGCTGGGTATTTAACAGTGAGAATATTAAGCTTTTCCCGTAATATATATTTGAAAATGATTCAACAGCAGCCAGCCCAGAAAGTCCTATTAATGAAAGCAGGGCATAATCCTTCCTGCTCCGGGCCAGGTATATCACGAGAGGTATCAGTATCATAACAGGGAAAAACCTCAGTGCAATTGCGGCTGCGAGTATTATTATAGACCAGTATTTCCGTCCCTTTTTTGCAAGCAGCAGTGATATTATGGTTGCAAATATACCTATGATGTCGTGCCTGGCAAATACATAGATGACAAATATCACCACAGGGTTGAACATCCAGAATCTGAAGACATTCAGCCGTGCTTCCCCGTCATTGTCAAAAGAAAGCCTGAGTATCAAAAACATGCATGCCAGGTCAAACAAAAGATAGAGGCCCTTGAAAAGGGCCAGCACTGTGAACACGTTATAACTGCTTATAAAAGATATCCAGGAAGTCCATGTATCAGTATCCAGCAGTATGGAGGAATACTCGCCTACGGCAGGTATTATCCTGCTTATGACAAAGAGGTATGCAGAGTGTATCATATTAGTGAGCAACTGGTGGAAATCTGAAGACAGGTTCCCTGCAAATACAGTTTCTGCAGCCCTCTGGTATGTTGAAAGCAGATCCCTCTGGAAGAAGAAAGGAAGCAGCATAAGCCTTACAAGCATTCCTATAAGAAAATACTTATAGAACCTTATGGAAAGGCCCCTGTCCTCAAAAATCTCAGGGGTCATAAGCCCCCTTCCAAGATTATTGAAAAAACCACTATTGCCGGACGTCATTTTCCTTTTTCCTCCAGTTCATTTATCTTGATGCGGTAAAAAGGCATGCTTATAATTATCATTGATATTATGCCCAGTAAAACAGTATAAAGCAGCACAACAAGATGGTAATTAAATCCTACAATAATAGATATCTCTTCCGAAAAACCCAGCAGTATGAAGGCAAGGGCAAAGGCGCCTTCATATGTTCCGAATCCTGCCAGGGCATGGGTGGGCAGTACCGCAGATATTTCAGCTGCAACAGTGGCAAGCAGTATGACCCAGTAATTAAGGTCGCTTAAGCTGTACCCCATGGGGTAAAGGATTGCATGGATAATCAGATAATAACTTGTAAATTTTAATATCCTTATTGCTATCGAGGACAGGTATACCTTCCAGTATATCCTCCTGCCCCTTATTATCTTCAGGTTGCCGCTGATGTCCAGTATCTTCTTATATATACCGTAAACCGGACTTTTTTCCTTGACCTTGAACCTTACAAGAAGTTTCCTGTACCCGGCAAGTATGAGGTCAATAATATTTGCAAGATATAAAAGTATAAGAAGTGATCCTGCAAGAAGGG
>JAGYMN010000160.1 GCA_018400395.1 Actinomycetota bacterium | reverse complement strand
AAAAGGAGATAAGGTATCAATCACTACAGAAGTAAGTTGCGGACACTGCAGATTCTGCCTGGAAGGAAGGCCAAATCTCTGTAATGTAGATAGAAGGGCCATAGGATACTATTATCCCGGAGGCTTTGCAGAGTATATACTTATACCTTCCGAGGCAGTGCAGCAGGGTAACATTATAAAGGTTGTTAGCTCAGCAGATCTTGATGAGATATCTATAGTAGAACCGCTTGCATGTGTAATAAACTCCCATGAACTAATAGATATAAAACCCGGTGAGAGTGTACTTATTATGGGTTCTGGTCCTATAGGCTGCATGCATATAGAAATGGCAAAACTAAAGGGGGCTTCAAAAATAATAATTTCCGGCAAGATTCCAAAAATAGATCTTGCCAGAAGATTTGGAGCTGACATTTATATAGATATAGGGAAAGATGACACAAAAGAGATTATAAATAGCATAACCGGCGGCCAGGGAGTAGACGTAGTAATAGTTTCCTGCTCCTCAGTCGAAGCTCAGAAAACAGCACTGGAACTGGCCGGAACAAGAGGCAGGGTTTGTTATTTCGGCGGGCTTCCCAGAGGGAAATTTCTTGACGGGTTAGACACCAATTTAATTCATTATAAGGAACTTAAGGTAATGGGCTCGTTTTCTTCCAGCAGAAGTCATTCTCTTACTGCTATAAACCTTATTGAAAATGGCAGGATACTGGCTTCCAGATATATTACCCACAGGTTTGCATTAAAGGATATTTTAAAAGGTTTTGATGCAGCAATATCAGGTAAAGCTATAAAGGCTGTCATAAATCCTTAAAGATTATGGGTACCAGATTAAATTATATGGTTAAATTAAGTGTTATGGAGGAGCTGGAGAAATATGGCAGATAAAATAAAAGCAGCATATCTTGATGGTGCAAAGAACCTTGTCCTGTCAACAGCCGACAGGCCTGAAATTAAGTCCGATGAGGCGCTGGTAAAGGTAAAATCAGTGGGAATATGCGGAAGTGATGTTATGTACTATAGAACAGGCGGTACAAAGAAAAGGCCCATTACAGGACCTTATATTCTGGGGCATGAGGTATCCGGTATCGTAGAAGATAAGGGAAGTGACGTTAAAAATTTAAATATAGGGGATAGGGTTGCAGTAGAGCCCGGCATTACCTGCGGAAGGTGTCAGTACTGCAAATCAGGAAAATATAATTTGTGTAAGGATGTTAAATTTCTAGCCACCCCTCCAGTAGACGGAGCTTTAGTAGAATATATATCCCATAAAGCAGACTTATTATATCCTCTACCCGATGAAATCTCTTTTGACGAAGGGGCCCTTGTAGAGCCTTCATCGGTAGCATTTTATTCGGTTGTAAAATCTGGTTTAAAGACTGCAAAAAGCTCTCTGGTTTTAGGCGCAGGCCCCATAGGCCTTCTGGTATTTAAAATGGCCAAACTTTTAGGCTCTTTCCCTATAGGTGTTGTGGATGTAGATGATAACAGGCTGGCACTGGCAAAAAAATTGGGTGCAGATTTTACCATAAATGTAAAAGACAGGGAGATAGTAAAAGCAGTATATGACTCCGGTTTTGGTGATGAATATGATGTAGTTTTTGAATGCACCGGAGTCGGAAGTGTTATTTCAAGCTCTGTCTTTTTAGTAAAAAAAGGGGGACACCTGTCAATGGTCGGGATTTTTGATGGTACCGCCCCCATAAGGACAAAAGAAATAATAGACAGGGAAATCACTATAACCGGGACCTACAGGTTTTCAAATACTTTCCCTGATGTAATTGGATTGATGGAAAGAGGGATGCTGGAGGTCAGATCACTGATAACCCATTACTTCAGTCTGGATGAAGCAGCCAGGGCTTTTGATATTGCAGATAAAAGATCAGAGAATTGTATAAAGATTATAATCAGGGTCGGATAGAATTAATAAGAATTTTATTTTAAGGAGATTTTTAATCTGAAGTAAAATATATGCTTACAAAGCCATGTATTGATAAGGGTTTGATTGAGGAAAATTTTAACACAATAAAGTACCGCAACTTCAACCACATAAAAGACGGGCTAGTCTCTATAATACTTACAGCGGGTAAAGTTATTGATGTTTGACCCTGATGAGCATAGCTTTATATTGATGAAGCTTGAATATTTCTGTAAAAAGGATTTCCGGAAGGATTAAAAACCGGAATAAGAGCCCTGCCTAATAGCATATTATTACGATTGTCATAATTTTTTAATAGTCTTAAATTAGCTCTGTATACAACAAACCTCTTTCTTCACCCTTTTTATATTTGTCTGAATTTTTAATGATACTTTAAAATGATCAATCTTTTGATAGGCTGAAATAATAAAAATTGTTGGTTGTCTTGCTCTTGTGTACCCTATTGAGGATTTAGTGTGTGAATTGCAGAAATTAAATATAAAAAATC
>JAGYMN010000016.1 GCA_018400395.1 Actinomycetota bacterium | reverse complement strand
ACTTGGAGAAGAGATAGGAGCAATTGGCGGTAAAGTACAACTTATGTCATCATTTTACTCTACTCCCGGATACTGTGATGAGGTACTTCATCTATTTATAGCTACGGGTTTCCAGAAATCCAGCAATAATCTTGATGAAGATGAATTTCTTGAAATAATTGAAGTAAAAATGGAAAAGTCAGTAATCTGGATAAAAGAAGGTAAAATAAAGGATTGCAAAACTATTGCAGGAATACTTATGGCCAGAGATTACTTAGATAATAAATAGACCAATGAAAGATGACTATTTTAAGTATCGCCCGGATAATAATAATAAAAATATTAAGCGAAATTTGGAGATTGATAAACATATTTCTGAATACATTGAATACCTTAGATTCGAGAAACTTCTGCTTAAAAACACCCTGACGGCATATGAAAGTGATCTTGCAAAATTTAGATATTACATTTTGCAAAATCCAGATTTTAATTACAGGAGCATAAAAAAACCACAGATTGTCGGCTTTTTGAAGTATCTGTATAAAAGTCATAACGACGTATCAGTTTCCAGGATCCTATCAACTCTAAGGGGATTCTATAATTTTCTAATAAGACACCGGATATTGGAGGAAAATCCTATGTCCAGTATTAAAAATCCCCGTACACCGAAAAAAATAATTGAAATACTTGACCAGCAGGAAGTTAATAAATTTCTTGAATCTATTCCTGTAAGCACTCCTCTCGATCTGAGGGACAGGGCAATGTTTGAGCTGCTCTATGGCTGCGGCCTTCGTGTAAGCGAGCTTACAGGGTTAAAAAGAGGTGACATAAACTACGAAGAAAATCTTGTTATGTTTACCGGAAAGGGAAAAAAGGAAAGGATAACACCAATTGGTAATACAGCAATTGGTTACCTTAAAAGATATCTTTCTTCTGGAAGAGGTAAAATTGAAAAAGAGATTAAAACGGATTATATTTTCTTAAATACAAGGGGTGGGAAATTATCAAGGCAGGGTTTATGGAAAATATTAAAAAAATATGCAAAAAAATCAGGTATAGAAAAAAATATTCATCCACACATTTTCAGGCACAGTTTCGCAACCCATCTTCTTCAGCGCGGTGCGGATCTACGTACCGTACAGCTACTACTGGGGCACAGTAGTATATCTACAACAGAAGTTTATACTAATCTAAGCAAGGAATACCTGAAAGACGCTTATTTTAAATTCCATCCACGGGAAAAAGCTGCATACAATGAATAAGGATTCCATGCACATCTACATTTTGAGGTGTTATATCATAAATTCCATACTTGCAAAAAGAATACATTCTGTTATGGTATAAAATCATTCTCAGGAGGAGAAGCAAAATGAGTTCGTTCGGACAACAGTTTATTGATTTTTTCAGGTCTCTTATTACATGGTTGCCGGGGCTGGTGATGGGAGTAGTACTCCATGAATATGCACATGGTCTGGCAGCATACCGATGCGGAGACCCAACTGCCAGAACTTATGGAAGGCTTACCCTGAATCCATTGAAGCATATAGATATTTTTGGGAGCATCATACTACCACTTCTTCTTATTCTATTAAATTCAGGTGTAATATTTGGTTATGCAAAGCCGGTTCCTATCAATCCCTCATATTTTAAAAATTACAGAAAGGGTATAAGGTATACATCTCTTGCGGGGCCTCTTACAAATATTATTGTGGCTTTTGCTGTAGGCCTCATATACGGATTGTTTTTTTATCTGATAATAAAAATGACAGACGGTATTATGGATAACCAGGGACCTGGTTTTGTATTTTTCGATCTATTAAATCAATTATTTAGAAATACTATTTATATCAATGTATTCCTGGCTATATTTAATTTTTTACCAATACCTCCCCTTGACGGATCAAAAATACTGGCATCTTTCCTTCCGGATAATGCTATGCACGGGTTTCTCTCGTTTGGACGGTATGGATTTATATTTATATTTATTTTTCTTTTCCTGGGGGGAAGGGTATTCTGGAGTATAATTTCTCCTGTCTTTAATATAATTTACAAAGCCTGCACCTGGTGGCAATATCTTATTGGTTGAAACACGGTCTGCTATTAGATGTTTAAAAAATATATACAGTGATATATTATATTATAGAACTAAAAAATTAATTTTAAACTGGAGTAAATTAGGAGAATAAATGCAAAAAAAAATGTTGACAGGCTTCAGGCCCACCGGAAAATTACACCTTGGACATCTTCACGGAAATATAAAAAATATGATACAAAATCAGGATAAATATGAGAATTTTTTCTTTCTTGTTGACTGGCATGCACTTTCGACTGAATATCAGGATACACATAATATTAAAAAAAATCTTATAGAATGCGTTATAGACCTTATTGCTCTTGGAATCAATCCTGAATTTACACATCTTTACAGGCAGTCAGATATAAAAGCAATACCCGAGCTAACATTATATTTATCAATGATAACCCCCATGTCCTGGCTTGAAAGATGCCCCACATATAAAGAGCAGATCAGGGAGTTAAAGGCTAAAGATCTGTCAACACTCGGATTTTTTTCTTATCCTGTACTTATGGCTGCAGATATTTTGATAGTAAATGCAGATATAGTCCCGGTAGGGGAAGATCAGCTGCCTCATCTTGAAATAACCAGGGAGATTGCCAGAAGATTCAACCATCTATATGGAGATTATTTCTCTGAGCCGAAAGAAATGCTTTCAAAAAGTACAAGAGTACCAGGTACTGACGGAAGAAAGATGTCTAAGAGCTACGGTAATGCAATCTTTCTTTCCGATGATAGAAATACTGTTAAAAAGAAGGTAAGGCAAATGATAACAGATCCTGAAAGAATAAGGAAAACAGATCCAGGCCATCCCCGGGTATGCAATGTTTTTGCCTTTTATAAAATATACAGGGATAGGGAAATTGAATCTATTGAAAAACGCTGCAGAAAGGGTGAAATAGGATGTACAGCATGCAAGGATGAACTTGCAGGTATAATATCTGATTCCCTTGAAGATTTTCAGGAAAAAAGGGCCAGGTTGTTAAAAGATAAAGAATATGTTTATGAAGTACTGAAAAAAGGTAGCCAGAAGGTCAATATTATAGCATCTAATACAATATCGGATGTAAGGAAAAAAATGGGGATAGATTAGTGGATGTTAAAAAAGAAAGCGTATATATATTTAAATACGGTGATATTTTCCAGGGCCCAGCAGGTCTGCTTCTTGAGCTGGTCAGGAACAAAAGGCTTGATATCTGCGATATTTCAATTAGTTATATAATAAGGGGATTTTTGGATTTTTTGAAAGATAAAAAAAATACTGCCCTTGAAACCATATCTGGATTCGTATATTTTTCTTCATTACTTCTTGAAATAAAATCACGCAGCCTGCTGCCGTCAAGAAAAAATGAAGAAGATGTCAACACCGGCATGGATATAAATATTTTAAGAAGAAGAGAGAAAGAATACCGGACGTACAGAAGAGTATCTAATTATATAAGCAGCATAATTGCAGAAGAGTCCCTTTACTTTATAAGAGAGGGCCAGATAGAGAAGGATCTTTTTGATTCAATGACAGATTTTATGGATGAAATTGATCCGATACAGCTGTGGGTAACTGCAGGAAAGATGTTTTTACGGACCAGTATGGATTTTGATATAGCGGAAGTATATAATAACCGTGCTATTTTAAACATATTCAGTGAAATGGACAGGATAAAAGAAGTACTTAAAATTAAAAGCAATGTTACTTTCAAGGAAATTTCTTCGTTCCATGTCAATATACTTGATAAGATAATAAGTTTTTTATCCATTCTGGAGTTATACAAGAATGAAGAGATAGAGATAACACAGTTTGAAACTTTCGGAAATATAATAATAAAAAAAAGCTATGAATAAAGAAGATATATATAATTTATCTACAGACATAGATAATAATTTAAAGCTCATTGGTCCCGGCTGGATGAAAACCTGCATCGAAGGTATTCTTTTTATTTCAGAAGATCCTGTAAAACCAAAAACGATATCCGAGACTCTGGGAATTAAAGAATTGAAAGTAAAAGAAATTATTGATGAGATTGAGAGAGAATACATTGAACAAAACAGGGGTTTTATAATAAAAAAGGTAAGTGGAGGATACAGGATGTATTCAAATCCTGCATTGCAGGATCTGCTTAAAAAATTCATTAAGACCAATATCAGACCGCGTCTTTCTCAGGCAGCTATCGAGACTCTTGCTATTGCAGCGTACAGGCAGCCTATTACAAGAACAGAGATAGCAGAAATAAGAGGTGTAAGGACTGACAGCGTTATAGTTGCTCTTGTAGATAAAGGTCTCTTAAGGGAATCAGGAAAACTAAAGGAACCCGGAAATCCAATAATCTACAGGACGACTGATAAATTCCTGGAGGCGGTTGGGATAAACAGCCTTGACGATCTTCCGCCAATTGAAGATTTTACCGAAGATGAATAATTATCAGAAGATTAGATTATCAAGATACCTTGCTGAATGCGGTATATGTTCAAGAAGAAAATGCGGGGATTTAATAAAAGAGGGAAGAATAAAGATTAATGGTGTCCTGGCAAAAGACCCATCTTTAAAGGTCGGCAGGTACGATAAAATAAAATTTGACGGAAAAGATGTCAGGCCTCAGGAAAAGATAGTTATTGCGCTGAATAAGCCCACGGGTTATCTATCAACGGTAAAAGATAATTTTAAGAGAAAAACTGTATTAAGCCTTGTAGGTAATATGAAAATCCGTCTTTACCCGGCCGGAAGACTCGATAAAGATTCAAGAGGCCTTATTATATTAACAAATGATGGAGACATGGCTTACAGGATAACCCATCCAAAATTTAATATAACAAAAACCTATGAATTAAAACTTGACAGAAATATCATTTATGAAGACCTGGTAAAGATTAGAAAGGGTCTGATGATAGATGATAAAATATTCAAGCCTGATATGGTAAAATCTTATGGGAAATTAAGCGGTTCAAACTTTTTGAAAATAAGGATACACGAAGGAAGAAAAAGAATAATAAGAAAAGCTTTTAAAAAACAGGGATATAATGTTGTAGATCTTAAGAGGATTAAGGTAGGAAGCTTTGATATTGGAAATATCAAAGAAGGACGCTACAGGATTCTCAAAGACAGTGAAATACAAAAAATATTTAAGCCTTTATAATATTCCGGTAAACCTGTAAATAATTTTTTGGATTTAGATAATTAAATCTATGATAATTAGAATTAAATCATACGTATTGTTTCTTGCAGTCATACTTGCTGTTATATTTTTTACTGCAGGATGCTGTTTTATTCCTTTTGATTTGCAGGATAAATTATCAGATATAGCAAATAAAGATGATAAAACCATAGAGAATGCAGAATTACAGGAACCTGATCACGACATTTTCAGCGGCATACCTTTTAACCAAAAGATTAGCAGTACAGCTATTCCAGGACAGGCAATAGATGTTGACGTATCAGGAAATTATGCGTATCTAACAAATGACCTGGGCGTACTTTATATAATAAATATAGCTGATAAAAAAACCCCTTATATAACCGGCAAGTGCCCCGGTATCGATTCTGCAAATATTATTATAGTTAAGGAAGATACTGCATATATTTCATATACAGAGTGGGTACCTGCTGAAAACGATTATTATTCAGAATGCGGATTTAAAATAGTTGATATATCTGATAAGGAAAACCCCGTAGTGATTGGAGATTACAATACCGGCAATAAAGACAAAAAATCAGTTTTTGGTTTATATATAGAAGGAAATCATGCCTTTTTAAACACAAGCACTTATGATGGAAACAAACTGGATATCCTTGAGATCATTGATATATCTGATAAGGGAAACCCCGTAATTGAAAGTGAACTTATACTGCCCGGTTCGCCGTCCAACATAACAGTTAAGGGTGATTTTGCATATTTGAATATCAATTATTATGATTATGCAGCAGATGACTATACAGGTAAAAGTGACCTGGTTATGATAAACATAAAAGATATTAAGAATCCTTTAATAGTGTCCAAAATTGAGGTGCCTTCAAATTCCTGGGGGATCTTCGCTGATGCTGATTCAGTTTATCTTTCCAGCAATATTTCAGAAGATGACGATTATTATAACAGCAGGATACAGATAGTGGATATATCTTCTGGTTCTCCCGAGTTAATGGGAAATATCGATCTGCCTGGAGGGTCATGGGAACTTGATATGGTAGACGGTTTCCTGTATGTTTCAGATCTTACCGGAGGAATCTATACTATAAATGTAAGTGAAAGAAGCAATCCTTCTATCGCAGGAAGACTAAATACCAGTGGTTCCTCATATGACATTACCTTAAAAGGCAATTACGGCTATATAGCCGATGGGTTTGAAGGTCTTGTGATAATAAAGCTCTCAACAGAAGATGATGATGAAATCCCTGATCTTATTGCCGGCAGTAACGGTAATATTATTCCACATGCTGCAATGGATATCTATGGAGACAAAGTCGGTGATTATTATATAAAAGGGACACCACTGGTATTTAGTGCCCTTGATTCATTTGACCCTGAAGGTAGAGAGCTATCATATGTCTGGGATATAAATAACAGTATTATGATAGATGAAAAAGTAGTCGATAGTATATTTTCGGAACCCGGTTATTATCAGATTACTCTTGAAGTCTCTGATGGCCAGCTGACTGATAACGTCTTAGAAGAAATACATGTTGCAGATGTAAATAATCCTGTTTTAAACACTAATCCTCATAATTTCAAATTAGAAATAGGGTATATTATTAAAAATAACAGTAATCAATCCTTAAGTGATGTAGAATGTTTTATGAGGATTCCGCTTACCTATGAACCATATCAATATATAGAAAATGTTTCAACGAATATTCCTGTATCTGATGAGATATATGATAATCAATGGAATAAAATATTAAAATTCGATATAGACAGTGATATAAATCACGGTGATGAGATATCGGTCAGTGCATTTTTTGACGTTACCGTAAATGAATTTGATTATGGGAATATTAATCCGGATCTTTCCTATGATGAAAACGATCCAGATTTATTATACTATACAAGAGAAGATTTTTATATTGACTCTGAAAATCCTGTTATTTCTGAAATAACGGAGAATTTGATTGGTAATGAATCAAGTCCGCTTAAGATTGCTGAAGAGATATATGAATTTATAGCGCAGAATCTATATTATGATTACGAAAGGGCAGAAGACAGGAATTATGAATTTATGAATGCTTCTCAGATCCTGGAAAAAGGTTCGGGTGTTTGTTCGGATTATTCCATATTATACACTGCTATGCTGAGATCTGCTGGAATACCGGCAAGACTGGCTGCCGGCATCCCTGTATATACTATATTGTATGAAGAAAATAAAGAGATTGATATAGGCCATGCATGGGTAGAAATCAAATTGCCGGGCTGCGGCTGGGTTCCAATAGATATAACTACCGAGGAAAAATTCTGGACAAGCAACTACTTTCTCAATATAGTAACAGAAAGAGGACCAGGATACATATACGAGCATACCACCATGGATATTGGAAGCTATTATTATGATGGTTTTGACTATTCATGGGAAGGAGAAGGTGTACCTGACGTTGAGCAGGAATTTATTTTCAGGATAGAAGAGCTTGATATTTCAAGTATAACAAAAGATTGAGATAGCGTAGTTGTATTTATTGTTTTTTATCAGTAATATGTAAAGTTAATTAAAAAAATTATTGATTTTTCATAATGATATATTAAAAAAATCTGATTATGGATTAATATCATTAAAATTTAATGCCATATTATGGTATAAATTTAAAAAATAAAGGCAAGGTGGTCAAAATAAAAGTTTTTATCGACTCAGGCAAATTGGAAGAAATAAAGAAAGCCCACTCATACGGCATTCTTGACGGAGTTACTACAAATCCGTCTCTTATAAGAGCAGCTGTGGAAGAAGTTAAAAAAGATGGAACTGAAATAGATATCAAAGAATATATAATAAAAATCCTTAATCTTGCAAAGGGCCTGCCTGTCAGCCTTGAAGTAATCGGTAACACCTATGATTCAATGGTAGAAGAAGGAATTAAGCTATTCAATATGTTTAATCCTATCGCAAAAAATGTTTATATAAAAATACCAGTAAACCCTTCTTTTGAAGAAAATAGTAAAACTGATTTTGATGGACTCAGGGCAATAAAGACCCTATCAGATAAAAATATTCCCATAAACTGCACGCTTGTATTTACTCCCGAGCAGGCTCTTCTTGCCTCAAAGGCCGGTGCTACTTTCGTATCACCTTTTGCCGGAAGGATAGATGATTATATAAGGACAGAAAATAAAATAGAATTCAAAAAATCTGATTATTTTCCCTACATGGGCTATGAAGTCGAAGATAAGACTCTGGAAGATAATGGAGTTCTATCCGGAATAGATCTTGTAGCCATGATAAGGGAAGTATTTGACAACTACAGCATTAAAAGAACAAAGGTCCTTGCTGCAAGCCTTAGAAATCCCCGTCAGGTCAGGGAAGCTGCACTGGTAGGCGCTGATATAGCCACTATCCCGTTCATAGTTATAAAGGAACTTGTATCACACTATAAAACAAGGGAAGGGATGAAAAAATTTACTGATGATATTGTTCCTGAATATGAAAAACTTATCAGGGAAAATTAGAACAGAAAATTTTTATATATAAAATCCTATATTTTATAATATTATTCAGATAAAACATAAGTTATAATTTGTAAATAGTATAAAAAAATCCCGAGTTATCTTTCACCATGGCTTCCGCTGTAGGCTACTTAAAATCTCGGGACCTACCTCAAAACTTTTCTCAGGGACTCTTCAGCTTCTAACCTAAAATGCCTCCTTTCGAAAGCAATTATAAGGCTATACCTGAAAGTTGCCTCCGGTTTTGAGATATTTAAAAGATAACAAAAAAAATATTCCATGTCAACATAAAAGCACAGGAAAAATTAAAATAATTTTTTTTTGAACTAAACCTCTATTATTAAAATTTTAAAAGATTGATAATATTGTTAAAAGTCCATATTTTTTATATAGTTATAGGTTACTATTAACGGTATATGCATTTATTTAATAAAATATGAAAAATATAAGAAATATTACTGTAATTGGCCTGGGTCTCATAGGTGGATCGCTGGCATTAGCCCTGAAAAGACTTGGAAAAAATTTTGTAGTTACTGGATATGATATTGAAAATGATGCAATGAACATTGCAAAATACAGGAATATTATAGATATAATTGCCAGTGATTATATTGAAGCTTCAAAAAATGCTGACCTTATTATAATAGCGACTCCGTTAAGCAAAATCATAGATGTAGTTGAATCCATTAAATATAATTTAAAAAAAGATGTAATAATAACTGATGTGGGAAGTGCAAAAGAGAAAATAGTAAAAAAAATAAATAACATACTGCCAGAAGATGCATATTTTATAGGCGGTCACCCTATGGCAGGATCAGAAAACGAAGGAGTTCTATCAGCAAAACCTGACCTTTTCAAAAATGCTTTTTATATACTTACCCCGACAGAAGATACAATTACGGAACATCTTCTAACATTACATAATATTCTTACAAAGATAGGTGCAAGGGTAATCTCAATAAGTCCTGAGGAGCATGATGAAAACGTAGCACTTATAAGTCACCTGCCACATATTCTTTCAACAAACCTTATAGAGATTGTTAATGACAGGCAAAAGAAATTGAAAAACCTTTTTAAATTATGCGCTGGCGGGTTCAGGGATATGACAAGGATTGCAGCTTCAAATACTAAGATGTGGCTTGATATTACTATTGAAAACAGAGAAGAGATTATTAAATCGATAGATCTTTATATAAATCATTTAGAAAAATTCAAGAAGGGTCTTTACGGAAACGATGCGGATTTTATAAGGGAGCATTATTTAAAGGCACAGGAAGCACGGATAAATCTGCCTAAATATGTTGAAAAAGATATATCAAAATTGTTCGAATTAAAGGTTGCTATACCCGATAAACCCGGATCTTTAAGCGAAATCACACTTGCTATAAGTTCAAAAGGCATAAATATAGAGGATATTTCGATATTTCATTCAACAGAATTTTCGGGAGGGGGGATACTGAAATTACTTGTGCAGGGAGATGATGAGAGTCGTATTGCCAGAGAAGCCGTAGGGAATGCAGGATATGGGGTAAAAGTTAAAAAAATACTTGGTGAATAATATGGAATTAAGCGGCATAAAAAGTATAAATGGATATGTGAAAATACCCGGTGATAAGTCAATATCCCACAGGAGTGTCATTATCGCTTCTCTCGTAAATAAACCTGTAAGGATTAAAAATTTTCTATTTTCAGAAGATTGCATATGCACTATTGAAACATTAAAAAAATTGGGCGTGAGAATAGAGATTAATGATAATGAGGTTGTCGTTTATGGTGCAGGCATTTCTGGTTTAAAAGAACCTGATGAAATATTGGAAGTAGTCAATTCAGGTACGACAATACGTCTGATAAGCGGTATTATTGCAGGAAACAACATCCTTTCCGTTCTAAGCGGGGATCATTCTGTAAACAATAGGCCAATGGACAGGATAATTAAACCTCTTAACGAAATGGGTGCAGAGGTTTACGGCAGATGCAATAATAAAAAAGCACCTATAATTATATTTGGAAGCAATACTCTAAAAGGAAAAAAGTTTGAACTTAATATTTCAAGTGCTCAGGTAAAATCATGTATATCACTTGCTGCATTACATGCAGAAGGAACTACGGAGATAATCCAGCCGCAGGTTTCCAGGGATCATACTGAAAGGATGCTGGAATATTTTGAATCCGATATAGATTATAATGGAAGATACACAAGAGTTAATCCAAAAAAGAAACTTAAAGCTAAAGACCTGGTCATTCCGGGAGATATATCTTCTGCATTATTTTTAATTGCTGCAGCAATAATTCTTAAGGATTCACATATAATTATAAAGGATATTGGCATAAATCCTACAAGAAGCTACATAATTGATATACTTAAAAATATGGGAGGCTTTATAAATATAAAAAATAAGAGGATAATCTGTAATGAGCCTGTAGGGGATATAGAAGTAAGCTCAAGCAATCTTTTCCCTGCTAATATAGATACCGATAAGATTCCTAATATAATTGATGAAATACCCGCACTTTGTATTGCTGCATCAAAAGCAGATGGTACAACAGTTATAAAAGGCGCAGGAGAACTGAGATACAAGGAGAGCGACAGAATAAAAGCTATAGCAAGCCAGTTTAAAAAAGCTGGTGTAGATATAAAAGAGCTAAAAGACGGGCTGATAATAAGAGGTAATAAAAATCTTAAAATAAAAGGATGCAGCCTTGACAGCCTGGGGGATCATAGGATTGCAATGTCGCTTTCAATTCTTTCAATGCTTTCAGGGGAGAAAGTATACATATCCGATACTGATTGCATAAATACTTCTTTCCCCGGTTTCGATAATATTTTTAAAAGTATTAGTTGATTGTATGAAAAAATATGCCTACAGAAACATTATTACAATAGACGGCCCTGCAGGGAGTGGTAAAAGCACAGTTGCCAAGATTCTGGCAAGAGATCTTGATATGAAATATTTAGATACAGGTGCTATGTACAGGGCAATAACATTAATTGCGCTGGAAAACAATATCGAACTGGAAGACGAGAAATCAATACTTGCAGCTGCATCAGGAGTAAAACTGGAAATAGATCAGGTAGCTTCAAGCGAAAATAGCTATACAAAGGTTTTTATTAATGACAGAGATGTAGCAGAAAGTATAAGAAGCCCCGAGGTAGGCAGCGCCGTATCAATTGTAAGCAGGCTTCCCGGTATAAGAAGATACCTTGTATCAATGCAGAGAAAAATTGCGGGTGAAGGGAATGCAATACTTGAAGGCAGAGATACTGGAAGCGTTGTTTACCCTGATGCAGTTTTAAAGATATTTCTTACAGCCAGCATTTCTGAGAGGGTAAAAAGAAGAAAATTACAATTAGAGGAAAAAAATCAAGAAGTTAAACTTGGCCACATTAAAGAAGAAATAAAAAAAAGAGATTTTATTGACAGTAACAGGAAAGATAGCCCCCTGGTAATACCCGGCGACGGAATCAAGTTAGATACATCAGATATGCCAATATTTGAGGTGGTAAATAAAATAAAACAGCTTTATTATGACCGCACAAAAACTAAAATATAAGCATGGTAAAGCCTTTAAAGTATTATTCAGGATCGTACAGCTTTTTTTATTAGGTGTTTTTAGATTATTATACAGGTTAAGTATAAAGTGTGTTGATAAAGTACCACGCGAGGGAAAGTATATTGTATGTTCAAACCATATAAGCTATTTAGATCCAGTTGTTATTGGCGCCTCCATCCCAAGGATTATTTATTTTATGGCCAAGAGAGAATTGTTCTCATTAATGTTTATTTCGAATCTTGTTACTTTTTTTAATGCTTTTCCTGTAAACAGGGACAGCTTTGACAGGAAACCCATTGAAAGGTCTTTAAAAGTTTTACAGAACGGCAATTTACTTGGCCTTTTCCCGGAGGGTAGCAGATCCGTAGATGGCATTATAAGGGAGGGAAAAAGGGGGGTAGGTCTTCTATCAATACTATCAGGCGCGAAAATAATACCTGTTGCAATAAGCGGAACCAATAATATAATACAGAAACCACATAAAAGAATATTTTTTCCAAAAATAAAATTAATAATAGGAGATATAATTGACACAGAAAAAATTATAGCCGAAAACAGCAGAAAAGATGCAGCATCGATTATTGTTTCTGAAACTATGGAATCTATAAAAAGGCTACATGCCCTGATAATTTAGACAGGCAGGTATAATGAAAATAGAAATTGCAAATTTTTCAGGATATTGTTACGGAGTTAAAAGAGCACTCAATATAGCGGAAAAAGCACTTGATAAATATGGGAAAAAGAATAAAAAAGTTTATACCCTTGGTTCCATAATACATAACCCCGGGGTGGTAAGAAAACTTTCAATAAGAGGTTTAATATCAGTAAATAGCATAGAAGATGTCGAGGAGGGAAGCGTATTCATAGTAAGATCCCATGGAATGTCTCCTATCCTTCTAAATTTACTGAAGAAAAAAAAAGATATAGAGATTATAGATGCAACATGCCCTTTTGTTAAAAATGCTCAAATGAGGGCTTTTGAACTTTCTAAAATGGAATTTTTTATTGTAGTTATAGGGAGTAAAGACCATCCCGAAGTATCCGGTATAAAAGATAATGTAAATACAGAAAATATTACGGTTGTGGACAGCCTAAAAGATATCAGGGAGTCTGTTTATAATAAAAAAAAGATAGGTGTAGTTGTTCAAACTACACAGAAAATAGATAAACTAAAAGACATCACCATGGAACTATTGAACTTTACAGAAGAACTTTACATTATTAATACAATTTGTGATACAACAAAAAAACGCCAGGAATCTGTTAGAAAACTATCAAAAAAAGTGGATTTAATGCTGGTAGTTGGTGGTAAAAACAGTGCGAATACAACTCATCTTGCCAATATTTCAAGGGAAAATAACAGACGCACATACCATATAGAGAGCAGCAGTGAAATGGTCCCATCATGGTTTAGAAAAGATGATAAAATAGGCATATGCGGAGGTGCCTCAACGCCGAAAGAAGACATACTTGATGTAAAGAGAAAAATTGAGCTTATAAATAACTGAATTAAGAATAATATATATAAAAATCATTTGATATGGAAAAACTACCAAGAATTGCAATCGTAGGAAAACCCAATGTTGGAAAATCTACACTTGTAAACAGGATATGTCAGACAAGGGAAGCCATAGTCCATGAACAGCCAAAGATAACAAGGGACAGAAAATATTATCTTACTGAATGGAACAGAAAGAGTTTTTATCTGCTTGACACAGGCGGGGCTGATCCAAAATCTAAGAATAAACTTGATCTTCAAATACTAATACAGACAAAAAAGGCAATCGATGAATCTAATCCTGTAATATTTATGATAGATCTTACACAAACAGTATCGTCATTGGACAGCGATATTTCAGAAATTCTTCATAAAACTGGAAAGAAAATAATCTTTGTGGGCAATAAGTGTGATCATAAAAATGATAATCTTCATACAGAAGATTATCTCGAACTCGGATTTGGTTATCCCATTAAGATATCTGCTCAGCATGGTATCAATATTGGAGATCTTCTTGACTATATAATAGAAAATATAGGTGACCAGAAACCCTCTCCTGAAAACTATAGTGATAAAAACATTCCGGTAGTCTCGATACTCGGCCGTCCGAATTCAGGTAAATCCACACTTTTTAATACTTTTATAAGAGAAGAACGCGCAATAGTAGATGAAGTAGAAGGAACAACAAGAGATAGCATAGATAGCATTGTAAAAATTGACAATAAATATTATCGTTTTATTGATACTGCGGGGTTAAAAAAAACAAAGTTAAAATCAGGCAATCTTGATTTTTACAGTAATCTTAGAGCCGAAAGAGCAGCGGGTTCATCTGATTTAGCACTGGTACTAATAGACAGTAGTTCAGGACAGGTAACCAGACAGGATATAAAGATTATAGATATGTGTATAAAAAAAGGAACGGGGATATGTACTGTATTTAGTAAATACGATCTTATTGATGAAGAAAAATTAAAAAAACTTATAAAAGAACTTGATTATAGTCTAAAATTTGCCAGTTATATCCCTTTTTTAAAGATAAGCTCGAAAACGAAAAAAGGTTTTGGCAGTATCTTAAAAATTATAAATAAAATAATAAACGAAAGAACAAAAATAATTTCGGATAATGAGTTAACAGATTATTTAAAAAATATTTCAACCAGGAATGCAGTTTTTATAAAGGGTAGACAGTTTAAAATAAAATTTGCAAGGCAGATAAGTACATCACCTCCATCATTTTTGATCTTTTCAAACATGGATGGAAGCAGACATGTAAACATTAAAAAGTATGTTGAAAATAGTATCAGGAAAGAATTTGGTTTTATGGGAAATCCGATTTTTCTAAAATTTAAATTTTAATATTATTTTATATGGAAGATAAAAAATTAAGAATAGTAGTTATAGGAGCTGGAAGCTGGGGGACTACTCTGTCTGTAATGCTTGCAGAAAAAAATTATGAAATTTATTTATGGACTCATAGAAAAAGTACATATAATGAGATAAAAAACACGCGAAAAAATTATAAATATACTGGAAATCTTTTTATACCTGAGAGTGTAATACCTTTTTTTGAAAAAAATATTCCTTTCGAAAAAAAAATTGATATCGTAATTTTTGCTGTTCCTTCACATGCATTAAGAGAAGTGGCAATCAGTTTTTATAAGAATCTTGAAAATTCCAAAAATAGTATAAAATGTGTATTGAATGTAGCAAAAGGTTTTGAAACAGGAACAAATCTCAGGTTATCAGAAATTTTAGATCAGTGTTTGCCAGCTGTACTAAGAGACAGGATATCCTCTTTATCGGGCCCGAATATAGCTACAGAAATTGCAAGAAAACTGCCGGGCGTATCTGTAATCGCTTCGAATAACACTGAATTATTGAATTTTTTACAACCAGTTATATCAACACCCTATTTGAGGATCTATACCAATAAAGATATTAAAGGTGTAGAAATGGGAGGTTCTATAAAAAACATAATAGCTATAGCAAGCGGAATTTCTGACGGCCTTGGATACGGCGCAAACACAAAAGCATCTCTAATAACACGTGGATTATATGAACTTTCAAAGTTCGGGACCAAGATGGGTGCCAATCCGGTTACCTTTACGGGAGCAGCAGGGATGGGAGATCTTATAGCAACATGCATAAGTAAAAATAGCAGAAATAGAAGTGTGGGAGAGAGACTTGGAAAAGGTGAGAGTATGGAAGATATCAGGAGCAGTATGTATATGGTTGCTGAAGGGATTGGAACCACCAGAGCTGTTTTTGAGATTGCCAGGGAAAAAAATATTGAAATACCGATAACAGAATGTATATATCATATAATATATAATAATCTCAGCCCTGAGTTATCGGTAAAAATGCTGATGGCCCGAAAGTTTAAATCTGAAATTGAAGATTTATTCTGAAAAGCAGCCAGTAAGCTTAAAGCTGTTTCTTTACTAATTGGTATTATTAATTTAGAATATATCTGGCGGGACGTGGCGCAGTTTGGCTAGCGCACCAGTATGGGGTACTGGGGGCCGGAGGTTCAAATCCTCTCGTCCCGACCATGCTTAGCTTGATAATATAGCTTAGAAAGGTGACGGTATTTATGGGATATGGTGGATCCATATCCCGGGATTTGAAAGGACGGACCGAGCAAAGCGAGGGAGTCCGCGTCTCTGCAGCGAGCGAAAGCGAGACGGAAGAACAAATCCTCTCGTCCCGACCATGCTTAGCTTGATAATATAGCTTAGAAAGGTGACGATATTTATGGTTGGCCTGAAAGCTTTTAATTTTAAGTGACATGATTAAATTTGGAACAGATGGATGGCGCTCAATAATAGCAGGGGACTTTACTTTTGCTAACCTGGCTCTTGTTACACAGGCAATAAGTGAATATATAAAAAAATCTTCAAATAAAAATAAAAATGGCATATTCATAGGATATGATAACAGGTTTTTATCAGAAGAATTTGCTCTAGAGGCAGGAAAAACACTTGCAGCCATGGGACACAGAGTTTTTATATCAAAGAAAGCAATACCGACTCCTGTAACAGCCTTTATGGTAAAGGACATGGATTTGAGCGGGGGTATAATGATAACCGCCAGCCATAATCCACCGCAGTATAGCGGGATAAAGTTCATACCTTACTATGGAGGGCCTGCTGATTCAAATATTACAGATGAAATTGAAAATTATTTGAACCAGATATTAAAGGGCAGCATAGCAGCAATTAATCCTGATGATACAGGGAGTAACCTTTACGGCAATAATATCAAATATATTTCTGAATTTGATGAGTATATAAATAAACTCCTTTCCCTTTTTGATGTATCTCTTATAATGCAGTCAGGAATAAAAATTTCCGCAGATATGATGTATGGAGCTGCAATTAATATATTTCCCTGTATCTTAAAAGATTATCTAAAACTTGAAACAGCAATATTAAACAATAAAAGAGACGCTTTTTTTGGAGGCAGGCTTCCAGATCCTTCAGAAAATAACCTTGAAGATTTAAGACAATCAATCATAGATAACGGTTCTGATATAGGAATTGCCCTTGATGGAGATGGTGACAGATTCGGCGTTATAGATGGCAGGGGAATCTTTTTGAGTCCCAACAATGTCCTTTCCTTATGTTTATATTATCTTTTAAATGTTAAAAAAATTGATTCAGAAGATTCTGTTGTCAGAACCGTTGCAACAACTCATCTTCTAGATGCAATTTGCCTGGAGAAGGGTATCAGGCTTATAGAAAAACCGGTAGGATTTAAATATATTGGAAAAGAGATGTTAAGTGGTAGAATAATAATTGGCGGTGAAGAAAGTGGCGGAATGAGCATAAAAGGACATATTCCTGAAAAAGACGGCCTTATGGCCAATATTATGCTCCTGGAAATACAGGCTTATTTAATGAAAGAATATAAAAATTATTATCTTTCTGATTTATTAAATAAAATATATTCAAAGTTCGGGACATTTTACAATACAAGACTTGATATAAAAATACCGGATGATAAGAAGAATGAAGTGATAGGGTACTTTTCAAAAATAATCGGTGATAAAATAATTAACAGAGCTGCTGTAAAATTAATAGACATGGACGGGGCAAAGATAATTTTTGATGATGGAAGCTGGTTTCTGGTACGGCCTTCCGGTACCGAGCCTCTTATCAGATGTTATATAGAATCTACTGATAAAGATTACTTCAAAGCATTAAAAAGTTATATAATAAAAACAATTAACAAAATTTGTGATTAAATGAATGAAAAATCTAAAAAAGATAATACCGAGTCAATAAAGATAAATGGAATAAGTATCACCGGTGAACTTCCTGAAAATATTATTGCTGATATTAAAAAAATTCCCAGAGGAAAAGTTGGGCTGATAGTAGTAAAGGGACCAGGTATGGGAGATAAATTTTTTATTAATAAAGATGAATTACTGATTGGGAGAAGCCCCGATTCAGATATATTTCTTGATGATATTACTGTTTCAAGAAAGCATGCGGTTTTAAAAAAAGAGGAAGATTATTACAGAATTATAGATTCCGGAAGCCTCAATGGAAGTTATATCAATAATAATATAGTAGATGAAGCATTGTTAAAGAATGGCGACAGGATACAAATAGGAAAATACATATTTATTTATTTTTCAACTATATAATTAATATTATGGGTGAAAACAGAGATATAAAAAAGGGCCTAACAATAGGGAAGCTTATAAAACAATTAAAAAAGTCATATCCTGGCATAAGAAGCAGTAAACTCAGATTTCTAGAATCTCAGGGCCTGATTAATCCAAAGAGAGGAATTAACAAATACAGGTCATATACAGAGGATGATATAAAAAGAATAAACTTCATTTTAAAGCTCCAGAAGGATTTTTATCTTCCCCTCGATGTAATAAAAGAAAAATTAGGTTCAAAGGAGTTCAGAGACTATAGTGAAAAAGGAACCAGCCTAAAAAATATGCAGCTTGAATTTGAGAGTGAATTTGATGTAGAAAAAAGTAAAAAGTATTTTACAGTTGAAGAGTTAAGGAAAAAACTAAAACTGCAGCAGTCATTTATCGAGGATATTATTGAACATGACCTGGTTGATTCAAAAAATAATAACGGAGAATTATTGATAAATTCCGATGATGTCCGTATAGTTGAAATGGCAAAGGAACTATTAAAATATGGGATACAGGTAAAACATTTAAAGATGTTTGAAAATTTTGCAGTAAGGCATTCATCATTTATCCAACAGATAATAATGCCGCTTATGATCTCATCAAATAAAGATCTGCATAAAAAGGGCAGAAAAGTAGCAATAAAGCTTGAAAGTTATCTATGTGACCTTCATGAACTACTTTTGAAGAAAGAAAATAGAAAGTTTATGGAAAAGGAATAAATGAAAAAGGCCCTTATTGCGAGACCCCTATTATATATAACTACCCTGATTATTATTTTTTTATCATTTTGTATATTTATACCCCGTACAATATATGCACAGGAAGATAAGTCTGCAGTAAAATATGATCAATATTCAAATGATAAAGCTGTAGCACTATATGATGACCCTATAGAGCTTGAAGCAGAAAGTGCAATATTAATGGACTTTAAAACCGGTAATATCCTATGGGGGAAAAATTATCATAAGAAGGTATATCCCGCAAGTATAACAAAAATAATGACAGGAATTCTTGTTATAGAAAACATAGATGATTTTAATGAAATTATAGAAATACCTGAGAGCGCTGCTGGAGTAAACCATTCAGCCTTTAATTTTAACAAAGGTGACAAAATAAGCCTTATAAACCTATTAAAATCAGCAATGATATGTTCACATAATAATGCTGCTATAGCCCTGGCTGAGCATATTTCAGGAAGCGTTGATGAATTTATTACGATGATGAATAAGAAAGCCATAGAGCTCGGAGCATACAATACAAATTTTGAAAATACGAATGGCCTGGACTCAGATTTCCCGGGCCATAAGACCACTGCATATGATATTGCTATTATCTCAAAATATGCTATGGGAAATGAATTATTCAGAAATATTGTAAATACCGAATATGATGTCATTTCACTCAATGACATAGAAATCCCATTAAAAAGTACAAATAAGCTTCTTGAATTTAAGTATATAAAAGGGATAAAGACAGGCTACACCGAGAATGCAGGCTTTTGTCTGGCAGCTTACTCAGACTTAAATGGTCTGGAACTTATTACTATCATACTCAACAGTACCGCGGATAAAAGAGAATACGACGCATTAAAATTGTTAAACTGGGCTGATGACAACATAAAAGTAGTTAAAGTCGTAGATTCAAACGAAATTATGGAATCTACAAATATTGGCTCTGACACAGTCGTCAATATAGAATTATATCCAGAATATGATATTGTAGAGATGCTTCATGTTAAAAACAATAATATCGATGTTAAAGAAACCATATATGATAATAAAACGGACCTTCCTGTTGATACAAAAGATGATCTGGGCTTAATTGAAGTTTCACTGGAAGGTAACCTTATCGGGAGCACAAACATCATAAGCAGAGAGTCAATAGGAGAACCATGCATATATCAGGATATCTCTTACAAACAAAGAAATAAAAAAATTATCATACTCTCTATT
>JAGYMN010000159.1 GCA_018400395.1 Actinomycetota bacterium | reverse complement strand
TAACCAGGGTGCTTGATATAGAGGTGAGCGTGGGAAGGACCGGGGCCCTTACCCCTGTAGCCGTTCTTGAACCGGTAAAAGTTGCAGGTTCTACCATATCTCATGCAACCCTTCATAATGAGGACGAGGTAAAAAGGAAAGATGTAAGGATTGGCGATAGGGTAATAATACATAAGGCCGGAGATGTGATACCCGAGATAGTAAAGGCGGTACCGGAAGAAAGGGACGGTTCAGAGAAGGAATTCAAGATGCCCCTGAAGTGTCCTGTCTGCGGTTCCAGGGTGGTAAGGCTTGAAGGCGAGGCAGCCCACCGCTGCACTTCCATTGCCTGCCCCGCACAGCAGTTTGAAAGGATAGTGCATTTTGTATCAAAGAGCGGTATGGATATAGACGGGCTGGGGCCCTCAATAGTTGAGAAGCTTATTGAAGAAGGGCTGATAAAGGACGTGGCAGACATATACTACCTGGGTTATGATGACATAATCTCACTGGAAAATTTCAGGGAAAAATCAACGAACAATCTGCTTGGGGCCATAGAAGAGAGCAAAAAAAGGCCGCTCTCCAGGCTGCTTTTTGCCCTTGGCATAAGATTTGTGGGTTCGCATACGGCTGATATTATCTCTGAGAGGTTTAGGGACCTTGACAGTTTAATGGATGCCGGATTTGATGACATACAGGCAGTAAAGGAAGTGGGCCCCAGGATCGCTGAAAGCATAGTGGATTTTTTCAGCGAGAAGCAGAACAGGGAAGTCATTGAAAAGTTAAGGAAGGCGGGCCTAAACTTTGGAGCCAGGGGAAAAGATATCAAGAAGAAGGCCGGTTTCGAAGGAAAGACATTTGTCCTTACCGGCAAGCTCGAAGGTTATACCAGGGAAGAAGCAGGTGAGATAATAGAGGAGTTTGGAGGCAGGGTCACTTCCAGTGTTAGCAGGAGCACTGATATAGTGCTGGCGGGACAGGATGCAGGCAGCAAGCTGGAAAAAGCCAGAAACCTGGGTATAAAAGTTATTGATGAAGAGAAGTTTAAAGCTATGATGGAAGGCAGCTAGGTGGACGAAGGCCCGGAAAACGGAAAAGGCCGCAAAATTAATATAAAGTGGAATGCCCTTGACGGGATAATATCTGTTATTTTCCTGGCAGTTGTGCTTACCGGGATATATTTTGCCTCGGCAGGCATATTCATGTCCTTAAGTGCACGGGAGCTTTTAAGCGAGAATATTACCAGCATAAGTTTTGTAATCCTGTACGGGATACAGGTGATACTCATGGTTGGGACGGTGTGGTTTATTGCCCTTCACCGCAGGAAGGCCGGGCTAAGGGACCTGGGTCTTAAGTATTACAGCATTGGAAAGACCATATGGTATTCCTTTATTTCTTTACTGGCTATTTTTGCTATTAGCTTTATTTATGTATTTGTATTGAATGCTGTATTCGGTATAGAAGCGCCGTCAAGCAAGATAGAGGTGCTTATACAAAACAGGAGCATATCAAATACAGTGCTACTGGTTGTGGTGGCATTTGTGGGACCGGTAATAGAGGAAGTATTTTTCAGGGGTTTTCTGTATTCTGCGTTTAAAAAAAGCTGGGGTATACTGCCAGCCCTTTTTATATCATCGGTATTATTTTCAGTAGCACATCTTGAGATATACAGTTTTATTCCCCTTTTTATTATAGGATGGCTTCTGGCATACATATTTGAAAAGACACAGTCACTTTTACCGGCAATCTTTTTACATGCTTCCTATAACCTCATTTTAATACTTGTACTTCTGGGGCAGCTGGAGATGATAAACATGTACTAATTGAGGGGAATTTTTGCTACAATGTTATATTCGCGGAAAGCCCCACACAGGTTTTGTTAACTTGGCGATACAGGAGTAAGCAGAATGGATAGAATTAGCAGAGAAGAGATAAAGCACGTGGCAAGGCTTGCAGAGCTTGAGTTCAGTGAGGAGCAGATATCAAAGCTTGCACCGCAGCTTGACAGGATACTGGAGCATGTCGCAAGGATAAGCGCTGTAAATACAGAGGATATACCTCCCACAGCACATGCTGTTAAGATGAACAATGTATTCAGGGAAGACATACCCCGGGATTCAGTTCCGCATGAGGATGCAGTAAAAAATGCACCCTGTAAGCAGGAGGGCGGATTCAAAGTTCCCAGGATCGACTGAAGATGGAAATGATTTTTAAGCAGGAGTAAAATATTGGACCTAAATTATCTTACCGCTTACAACCTCAAAAGAAAGATGGAGTCAGGGCAGATAAGCTGTCTGGATATTGCAGAAAGCGTATTTTCCAGGATAGAAGATATAGACGGGACCGTAAATGCATATATTAGAGTCGAGAAGGAAAATGCTTTTAAAGAAGCAAAAAAGATAGACAGAAGATTATCCTCGGGTGAAAAGATAGAAGATTTTACAG
>JAGYMN010000158.1 GCA_018400395.1 Actinomycetota bacterium | reverse complement strand
TGGTTTCATCTCAGAAGCGAAACAAATATAAAAAAGTTTCACTTCCCGATGAAATTATAAAGTGGCTGATAACTATAAAGAATGTTAAATAATAAACAGCCTTATATCATCTTCTTGATTGCCTCCCCGTCAGTTAGTCAGCCAGTTCTCAATCATTTTAACACCCAGGGGTGTCATTACCGACTCAGGATGAAACTGTACAGCTTCTATGTCATATTCCCTGTGCTTTATCCCCATTACTTTTCCCTCAGCAGAATGGCATGTTAGTTCAAAACATGCCGGCAGGATCAATAAGTGGTGCACCAAAAAACAAAACTCTTCAGATAATCAGAGAAAGTGAAATTGAAGAAAGGGGCTATTATACCGGTATTTTCGGAATTTTCACCGGCAACGAGATTGACAGCGCTGTAATGATCAGATATATTGAACAGAACGAAACGGGATATGTTTATAGAAGTGGAGGTGGTATCACCTTTATGAGCGATCCTAAAAAGGAGTATGATGAACTAATAAAGAAGATATATGTCCCTGTTGGTTGAAACAATTAAGGTAAAAGATGGCCGCTTATTCAATATTGATTATCATTCAAGCCGATTTAATAAATCCAGGAAGTATCTGTTCAATACCGGTCCGGCCGTCGATCTTCAGAATAAAATAATCATCCCGGCCTATGCCAGGGAGGGACTTTTCAAATGCAGGATAGAATACGATGACCATATCAGGAAGGTGGACTTTCTTCCCTACGAGATAAAAAGGATAAGAACACTCAGGCTTGTGGAAGCAGGTAATCTTGAATACAGCTATAAATACATCAACAGGTCAGGTATAGATTCGTTGCTGGAACAAAAAAACGGCTGTGATGATATACTTATAATCAAGGATGGCCGGATTACAGACACATCATATTCAAATATAATCGTAAGGGGAACTGACGACACCTGGTATACTCCGTCAAGCTACCTGCTGAGGGGTACAAAGAGGGAATATCTGCTGGATCGCGGACTGATAAAGGAGAAGGATATCACCCCGGCCGGACTGAAAAGGTTCAGGGAGCTGAGACTGATAAACAGCATGCTGGATATTGATGATACCAGCAGCATACCCGTTAGAACGATCTGTTTTTAAAAGTCAGTAGAAGACTTATTTCACAGTATCCCCGTAAGAACAATCTGCTTTTAAGAGACAAAAGCATTTATTCAGTAAATTCTGTCTTTTCCCTCCTGATATTTTTCAGCGGATAATCATACTCCCTGCCTTCATATACAAACCTGATAACATCACCGGGTCCGCCCCGCTTATATTCATAATTCTCAATAAGTGAAGGACCTGTATTGATAGTTCCCTTTATCACTGTTTTATTACCTTCTGAAGAGGCAGTAACATCAACTTCCACACCCCTGAATACCAGGGATATAAACTCAACATCCGCATCCAGGTTTTTCAATTCAACAAAAACATCCGTACCCTTTTCAAGGTTCCTTACCATCCACGACTGGTAGTAAACATCCTGTATACGGAACAGTTCATGTTCACTTTTCAGCATTGCAGAACATCCACTTATTAATGTAAGGATAATTATTACTGAAAGAATCTTTATCAATCTCATATTTTCAAAATATATTACTTAAATTTTATTCACTTTATCTACAAGAACGCTGCAGCCACTATTATATTCTTTTCATAAAACTGCTTAATTCATAAGGCCTGCTTAATTCATACATAAACAAAGATGATACAAATTTGGTTATTTACAGGTATATAAACCCCAAAACCATACAAAATAAATTGATGTTAGAGGCAAAGGTTTACTTCAGGTATATTTTTTGTACTTTTGTCTACTGGTGTTCTGATTAGAAACAAACAATTTATAATCAAAAAAACCCGGCATTGTCTTTTTTAATCAAGATTTTACAAAAACAGGGATTAAAAAAGTATATGGGAGAGTAAAGCGGACACAATGTTAAGGAAATTTTTATTTTCTTTATTTACATTAAAATAAAAAATGTTAAGACTATGAAACTTTTGTTGAAAATAACATTATTCACATTTATATCACTCATAATAGTTAGTGCTTGTGAAAAAGATATACCAACAGATGAAAAGAATACTGTTATTGAAACACCCGACGAGATAAGCCAGTTTGTGTATGAAGGGCTGCAGGATGTTTACCTCTGGTATGATCAGGTTGATAAGCTCGGTAATAACTATTTTGACACAAGCGATGATTATTACACTTATCTTAATGGTTTCGGAACCGACTATGAAAACCTTTTCTATGATCTTCTATACGATTATGGCAACATAGATAAATGGTCATGGATAGTCGATGACTGGGAAGAACTGGAGAATTCCTTTGCAGGCATTTCAAAATCAATGGGATATGATTTCAGACTTGTAAGATTTAAAGACTCAAATGACCGGCCTTCTATTATTTGGTGCGACAGTC
>JAGYMN010000157.1 GCA_018400395.1 Actinomycetota bacterium | reverse complement strand
GTATTACAAAGTTCACTTATATCATTATCCGATCTCGCACATTTCATTGAACCCCTTAAAGGCTACGACCGGGATATTATTTTTTCCGGCAGTGTAAACGGAACGGTTGAAGAAATGAATGGCAGGGATATTATCCTGTCCTACTCAGACAGCACAATGTTAATATGTGACTTTGACCTGTCAGGATTACCAGATATTGATAATACCTTTATGTTTATACGGGTTGGCAGCCTTACAACCACGGCAATGGAGATAGCAGAATTTGAGCTGCCAGGGAAAGGCAAGCTGGATCCTGGCAAAGAATTTAAAAGACTGGGAGACATATCTTTCAGCGGCAATTTCACAGGTTTTCTGCAGGACTTTGTTACATACGGAACAATTAATACCAGGCTTGGCTCTGTATCAACAGATATACTACTAAGGCCAGATACATCAAGCACATTCTACTATAAAGGAACATTACAAGCCCGCTCTGTTCAGCTTGGTAAGATACTGAACAGGGAGGATCTGCTGGGACAGGTCTCGACCGGACTAAATATAGAAGGCAGCACCAGATCATTTAAAAATTTCAGGGCTGATGTGGATGCTGTTATTGAAAGTATCGAATTCAATGACTATACCTACAGGGATATACATATCAGCGGACTTGTAACCGAGAAAGTATGGGATGGCTCGGTAAGCTCAGACACCGAAAATCTGAAGATGGACCTGCTGGGCCGTTTTGATTTCAAAGGGGAACAGCCTGAATTTGATTTCAGCCTTAACCTGCTGGAAGCAGACCTGTATAAGCTTAATATCGACCGCTCCGACAGCCTGAGCAGCATATCGATGCTTATGACAGCAAATCTAAAAGGTAACAGTGCTGATAATATAAACGGGGACATACGGCTGCTGAATTCCAGGCTCAGCAGAAACGGAGAGATATTTGATCTGTATGACTGCAGCATTAATGCCTTTGTAATAGACAGCACTACGCGGGGTATCAACCTGCGCACAGATTATATTGATGCAGACCTGAGCGGGGAATATGATCTGGCTACCATTGTGTCAGACCTGAAAGTTGCCGGTTCATATATATTCCCTTCTCTAGTACAAAACAATGAGCAACAATTATCAGGAAAAAATAATTTTGATTACCATATAAGATTTAAGAATACCGACAGGATAAATACATTTTTTGAAACAGGTTTAATGTTATCTCCCGGCTTTTCTATAACAGGCAATATTTACCCGGGCAGGGATATAAAAATTGAAGCAGAGGGTCACTATATCGCTTATAATAACAGCAGCCTTACAGAACCGACTTTGAGGTGCACAATAGCTGATAGTACAATGGCATTCCTTCTGTACAGCGAAAAAATGAGTCTTTTAAACAGGCTTAATATCGAAAACCTGGATATAAAGTCAGAAGCACTTTCTGACACCTTCAGCATTGGTGTAGGCTGGGAAAACAAGGGTAAAAACAGAAATTATGGTGAAATATCAGCAAGGGGGTCTTTTCAAGAACATTTCAATAATCCCAGGCTTGATCTGCATATTCTGCCTGCTGAATTATTTATTAACGATAAGAAATGGCAGGTTTACGGCAGCAGTTTTATTATTGACTCAACGGCAATTACAGCTGACAGATTCGGGCTAAGCAGAAATGATGATTTTTTTATGATCGACGGAAAAATATCGGAAGATCCCCGGGACAATTTAAATGTCAGTTTCAATAATCTCAATCTCAGTGGCCTTAATAAACTGGAAAGAGAGCAAACACGTGAAGATGATAAGAAGATAGATTTCAAAATAGGGGGATTACTGAACGGAGACATCCTTATAAGAGATTTATATAATAATATAATTTTCGAAGCGGACGTCAATGTCAGGGATTTCAATATAAATGAGCATCAGCATGGTGATGTAAGCTTATTGTCTGAATGGGATAACAATCGCAAAACAGCACACCTGAGTTTAAAAAATAATATAGACGGTTCAAATACATTCAATATAGATGGAGATTATGACCCTGAGCTTAATCATGCGGATTTGACAGCTTCTTTAAATGAAATGCCACTGGACATACTAAATATTTTTTTAAAGGCCTTTGCTTCTGATGTAGATGGTAAGGGGTCAGGCAGGGTGGAAATATTAAGCAGGCAGGGTGATATTTCCGTAAACGGCTCTATACTGGCTGAAGAAGCATCAATGACAGTGGACTACCTTCAATCAAATTTCAGGTTTTCAGACAGCATTCGCTTCACGGATGATCAACTGATTTTTGACCATATACAATTGATTGATAACAGGGGTAATAATGCTGTTATCAATGGTTCTCTGTCACATAGCGATTTTAATCATTGGCTGGTCGATCTGCGCATAAATGCCAATAATATACTTGCATTTGACACCAGGCAAAAGGATAACAGCGTTTTTTACGGAACAGCCTATGCTTCAGGTGTAATAACTATTGAAGGTC
>JAGYMN010000156.1 GCA_018400395.1 Actinomycetota bacterium | reverse complement strand
CCACCGGATGCAATGACAATATTGCCCTGCCTGGCCAGGTCTTCAACTATTTTTTCATTCATCACCCTAACAGGCCTTGGAGAAGGAACAACCCGGCGGTATCCGCCCTCCACCTTTACTTCCTCCTTAAATATCCATCCTTTCGACTTATGCAACTTATCCGCAGCAGCTTTATCATACACCTTACCCACTCTTTTCTGAGGGTCTGAAAAAGCAGGATCGTCTTTATCAACAACAACCTGTGTAACAAGACATGCAATATCTTTTTCAATACCGTATTTCTTCAGAACATTACGCAGGGCCCTCTCAATCATATACCCTATGCCACCCTGTGTGTCAGCAACACAAACATCAAGAGGCATCTGCGATATATTATACAATTGTTCCCCTGCATCATTACGCATTAGTACATTACCAACCTGCGGACCGTTACCATGGGTTATAACAAGATCATAATCATCCCTTATAAGATGAACAAGGGCCTCAAGTGTATCTGTGGTATTCTGTTCCTGCTCTTCAATCGTGCCAACCTGGTCACCACGAAGTAAGGCATTACCTCCCAGTGCCACAACTGCCAGTTTTTTCATAATATAGTAATTATAGACCTGTTAATCACATTAAATTTCCCCTCTAAAAGTGGAAAACACAAAACTATAATTTTTGCGGAAAATATCATGCCTTTAAATAGAAAAACAATAACTTATAATAGAATAATAATAAGGTGTATCTCTATATTAAAACCTTTTGCTCATTTAATACCAAAAAATTATTACTTTTACATTTAATTAAAAACCCTAATATATATTCCGGGTGAGACAGAAAGTTATTATTTGCTTGTTTTGTATGATCCTGGTGGGAGTGTCCGGCTGTAAAAAGTCTGCTTTTAAATCTATCGATGAAGGTGAAATTCATTATAAGATACATTATGTAGACAGGAATGCTGTGCTTCCGGATGATCTTATGCCAGATAATATGGTTGTTAAGTTCAAAAACAATAAGATACTGATGGAGATTATATCTCCCATTGGCAATAACGGTGTATATAATATTATTGATCCGGAAAACAAAGAGATAAGGACATTCTTCAGGGTTATGGGTATGAAATATTATTATATGGGAACAACCAATGAGATACCGCCCGGCATTGACCCGATGTCTGACATGAACATAGAATACACCGAACAGGTATCCACCATCCTTGATTTTGAATGCAGGAAGGCTATTATCAGTCTGCCTGGCAGGGATTTCAACTATGAACTCTGGTATACAAATGAAATAGACATAGACAATCCTAATTTATCAAGCCCCTTTGAAAACATCGATGGTGTCTTAATGAATTTCTTTTTTCTGATGGGAGATATTATTGTTGAGTTTGATGCACAGGCAATCTATATCAGGGATGTTCCGGATAAAGATTTTGAGAAAAAAGAAAACTACAGGAGGATTGACAGAAAGTCTATGGATGATCTTATTGTCAGTATGATGAATCTTTGATAGAGCCCGCCCTGTTTATTCATCAACATAAAATTACTACCTTTATCACACTAAAACCAGGGTGTTTGATGTTACTATTAGATAAGAGATTTTTTCCTGATAATACTGATGTCCAAGGATGAAAAAACAAAATACAAAAGCAACTAAGAAAGGCAGGAAAAATGCCGCGGGCCGCAAGCATAACAGGAATTCTTTTTTCAGTGATGAAAAAACCAGCTTTATTGCCGGACTGCTTATTACAGGATTCTCCGTTTACCTTTTTTTTGCTTTCACAGCTTACCTCTTCTGGTGGAAGGCTGATCAGAGCTTCGATGCAGCAAATGTAATATCAGGTGCCGAGATACAGGTTAATAACTGGTCGGGTAAAAGCGGGGCCTGGTTTGCTGACATTTTCATCAATAAAGGCTTTGGTCTGGCAGCTTTTTTTATACCTGTCCTGCTGGCCGCGCTGGGTCTCAGATTATTGCACATAAAAAAAATAAAAGCTCTTAATATAAGCCGTAACCTGGTACTGGGAACAATAATATTTTCAGTTATCCTGTCCTATATTTTTGGCCACGCCAACGGTATGCTTGGCAGCGGACCCGGAGGAGCACACGGTTTTTTTGTCAGCCAGTGGCTCAATGCATTCCTGGGAAAGCTGGGTACGGGAATATTATTATTGATTATAAGCTTATCATACCTGGTGCTGGTTTTTAAGCTGAAACCATCACTGAAGAGCCTGGCCTTCGTATTTCCCAGACTCAGAAAGCAAAAAGAAGATATACAGGACGATGTTAATGCCGGGGAAGAAGGAGAAAAACCTGAACCCGACTTCCATATCAACAGGCCCGGTGATGATGAAATTATCACTGAAGAAGATAAGGACCTTACAGATCAACATAAAGCGACTGCAGCGGATAATGATCCGAAAGGAGCAGAAGCGGTTGCCGGACATCCTATAATAAACGAGGTATCACCCGGTGTG
>JAGYMN010000155.1 GCA_018400395.1 Actinomycetota bacterium | reverse complement strand
ACACCCCGGTTATGACTGCTGAAGAAATACAGGAAAACCCTGTTTACTACACCGATGTAATTGATGTGGGAGGAGTGCCCACCGCATATCTTGTTTACAATGCTTTTACATCAAATTTTGACATTCAGCTTAACGAGGCCTTTGATTATTTTAAGTCGCAGGGCGCCGGCAGGCTTATACTCGATTTGCGATATAACGGAGGCGGATCTATCAGAACATCCCAGTACCTCGCGAGCATGATTTACAGTACCGATACGGATAAGGTTTTTGCCAGATCCCTCTGGAATGACAAGTACAATGCCTACTGGATACAGGCAGATGGAGAAGATGCACTTAACTATTATTTCAAGGATACAATCTATGCCAGCGGGGTTAACCCTGCAACTCCGATTACAAGCATGGAGCTTAACGAAATATATGTTATAACCACGAGTTCAACAGCCTCGGCCAGTGAAATGGTTATAAATGGATTGATACCTTATATGGATGTAAGGGTGATAGGCACTAATTCAACAGGTAAATATGTAGGTTCAATAACCTATAAAGACTGGGACAGTCAGGGTAATGTCAATCCCAATCATAAATGGGCAATGCAGCCTATAGTCCTCAAACTAGCCAATTCAAACAATGTTTCAGACTATATTGACGGTCTGCACGTTGATGTGTTAGCAGAAGAGAACTATGCAAACCTTCAGCCCTTCGGGGATGCGAATGAGCCACTGTTGGAAGCCACAATCGATTATATCCTGGGCGTAAAATCCGCCACGGCAGCACCTGAACTAAAAGAAGGTGTTGATTATGAGGTTATAGCTGATTCACGCGACTTCAAACCCTTAAGCAAGGAGATGTACCTTGAAGGTGCTTTCAGGTTTAAATAATAGCCCAAAAAACAGACAGGAGATAACTAAATGTGCTTACCATGAGTATTCATACCAGCCTCTTACATCCACAGCCTGCATTCCTGCCGATTTGGCAGCCCTGATGCCCAGGTCGCCGTCCTCAAAAACTATAATATCAGAAGGAGCAATCTCAAGCAGTTCTGCACACTTAAAAAAGGTTTCCGGATCCGGCTTATGATTTTCAACATCATCGGCTGTAACCACATGCCTGAAATAATCCTTCATCCCAATAAGCTCAAGGGTATGCATAACAGTATCCCTTGGACCACCAGTTCCCACCGCCAGAGGCACGGTATCATAGTACTTACGCACAATAGCAGCTACAGGAGCAACCTCTTTCACCATGTGCTGCATATCGTTGAACAATCTCCTTTTAGCGGAAACAATATCATAGGGATCTATAACACCCTCCTTTGAATACTCCTTTATTATTGTCCGCGCTATATTTATACCCGGTGAGCCTGTAAATGATCTCAGAAACTCACTGCTCATATCCATACCGTAACTTTTACATGTCTTTTTCCACGCTTCCATATGCAAAGGCATGGTGTCAGCCAGCGTACCGTCCAAATCAAATATCAACGCTTTTATACCATCAGGCAGAACAAAATTCATAAAATTCGTATTATATAAAAGCACAAATATAGGAAAAATAGCAGCAGGGAGAGAACAGCAAACACTCAAACATTTAATGCTACCGACAAGCAGTCAGGCAAAATAAAAACCTGTTTATGGTTTAAACTCTTAATAAACGTTGTAAGGATGATATTAAAACCTTCTGTCCATACAATACAACTGTATTTTTGACAGAAGTCATCATTATTCCCTTAAAATTCTTAAACCCGGTAATAATCGATTGCTCATGAAGCCTGGCTTCATAATTATATATTTGCTTTGCAAGTTTAAGATCATTAAGCGTCTTAATTTTGATATTTTTTCTTTGGATTACTTTGCTCATGTCTTAATCATTTTCATCCTCATCAAACAGTATTTCAGCTATATTTTTGACTATCCGGTTTGTTAGCAGTTGCTTTCTGAACAGGAATATCATTATGGCTAAAAATATATAAAAGCCTGCCGATATCAGCAGAGCTACAGATGAGGAACCATAAGCTTCGTCATACCATCCTACAAATGCCTGTGTTAACAAGAACAGCGCTACCAGTATAATAATTGAAATAAGTGTAGTGGAAAGAAAATAGGTGCCTATTCTGGCTATCTTCTCTACCATACCTAATTTCAAAAGATCTATCCTCGCTTCAATATAGTCTTTAATAACATCACTGAGCTCATGCATATTCTCAATCAAAGATTTATCATTCATGATGTTATAAGTTCTATTTGGTTTTACTGGCTTCTTTGCCGGCTTTCGTCTCTTTTACCCTTGCGGCTTCTTTTTCAACTTTGGATGCCTCTTTTTCAACTTTTTCTGCTGCTTTTCTCTGGGCTTCCTTTGTCTTATTTTCAAGTTCTGCTTCAAGATCGCCGAAACGCTCATTTAAGTCATTGACGAACTTACTGAAATGACTCTTCAGCCCGTCAATCCTTTCGTCAAGGTCTTGTTTTATACCATCACCAGC
>JAGYMN010000154.1 GCA_018400395.1 Actinomycetota bacterium | reverse complement strand
ACCGGGGAAGTGATTCAAAGCTTCAGTAATTACAGGAGCTGGCTTAAGACCATGAAGAAAAATCACTTTATCAGTGATAGCTTTCTTAAACTATATTACACCATCAATGTAAGGCTCAATATTCGCCTGCTGCGGCGCAGGAGGCAGTACTGCATTATAGTGGGAAGTAAACAGAGTCTTTAAAAACTTTTCTTTCCGTGAGGATAATGATCAGTACCGAGGTCACGTATAGATGGCTGCTTTTTCCATGATTTTTGATTTACGTCAATATATAATAGAAATGTTGACAGAGAATTATTTATCTTGATTGTGTAAGGTATTGTGAGGATGCATATCCGTATGGGATAATGACAAAGGGCTTGCTTTCCATGGCGCACAGGAATCTTAGCTTTGATAAGCCTTTCGCTTGACTGAAGTGATTTTTATTTAATCATGTTTAATCAATTTTCCAAGGTCAACCCCCACCATTAGCATAAGGTTAGGAATTTCCGGGTTTAGATTTATTTGAATATCTGCCCCGATAGCGGCAAACTTAAAGGGGATTAACTTAGCACCGGCTTTCAGAAAAGCGCCGACCGTATAATACGATGCATACTGCTCTGAGATTATTTTTCTGCCCCATACCGGACCCAGCCCGGCCTGAAACTGGTAACGGTACCAGTTATGACCCCAATATTTGCCATAGTAAAAACCAACTTTGTTTATAATAAACTCTGCATTACCAAGGATGATGAATTCATGAAGTGATATGTATTCGGCGGAATAAATATGCTGGTTCCTGTAAAGGCATAATTCAGCGCCGGCATGCACCCCCATGTTACTATTGGACAGATAAGCAATGCCCATACGCGGATTAACTGAAAATCCCCTGAAATCATCCTGGGCTGATAGCGTGGCAGGGATCATAAGGAGTGTAATAAGGAAGAGTTTTATTGAAGCTCTCATAAGTGGCTGGTTTTTAGCTAAGTTTTAGCAATTTAAGTTTTTGGGATAAATAAACCAAAAATTAAATTTATGGGAACTTACCAATTATAGTATAGGGGTTGAGATTTATATCCTGAGCGCTTCAAAGCTTGTTTAATCATTGAGCCGATAATATAGATTCTTGATAACATTTAAATGTATGTATCAGGTTATTAGTGCAAAAGACTCCGGATATATCGCCCTGTTATGATTTTATTCTAAATATTCCCGGTTTTTATATTTATTTATTGTTTAATATTGATTAATGGTAAATGTTTTAAGATGCGATTATCCGGGACTTAAAATAGTTACTTATAGTAATAATTCTTATTAAGCATTGAATTATGAGGGTCGAGAACTCATCGGATAATCATATATGTAATTATTGCAATAATGCTATCCCACCGCTTACGCATAGATTGCAACAACATACTACATCATCTTTATGGTTAAAACATGGACAATGCTGCGCGGCTTGCATTGCACCTTACGATATTAAGGCTGTTGATGGGCAGATCGTTATTATTAAGGAGGACGGAAAGTCATATAATGAAACAACTGTTCAAAAGGGAACCCACAGGACAAATATCCTTCTTGCATTTTCAAGAGTTACGCATTTGGAAAAAGTGTCCGCAAGGAAAAGGTTAAAAAAGGCAAATCGTATTATAATGGCCGGCAGGCTTACCGGTGCAAGCGGTATTGCTGCAGGTTTATTATTCCTTTTTTATGAGATGTTTACTGTATCTGCAATCTTTTCCTTAATGGGCGTGGCGGGGATAGGTATATGCAAGCTTGGTGTATGGCAAAAATACCGGATAAAGTAAAATATCTTTTTAACCCTCTTCTATTTCCTTCTCTTCTTTTTCTATTTTTTCTTCCTCTTCTTCTATTTCCTTTTTTTCTTTTTTATTAATTAAGCTGTCAAGCTTTTCCACTTCTTTATTTTCCTGATCAACAAAACCTTGCATTTCTTCTACTTTCTTCCTGGCCTCTTCAATCTTTGCAGTTTTAGCTTCTGCTTCTCCGGCACTAATCTCACCATTTTCCAGTTGCTGTTTTACTTTATTCTCGGCTTCTTTCAATTTTTCCCGGTTGCTTTTGATATGCTCTTCATGCATACTTATCTTTTCTCTTGCCTGTTGCCGCCTGGCTTCAGCCCGGGCTCTTGCTTCGGCGGCTCTTCGCTGGCCAAATTCCCTTCCTCTGTCTTCCTTCTTGTCTTTTACCTTAGCTTTCTCTTTGCCGGATTTCTCTCCCGTCTGCCGGGACTCTTTTGCTTGTATTCCGGCCTGCTCTTTTAATTCTTCCATTTCTTTTTGGGTTTTGCCGGCACCTTTTTCCATTTCTTGCATCTCTTGCTCGGTCTCTATTCTCCTGTCCCCGGCTTTTTTGGCCTTATTACCCTTTTCCTGTATTATTTCTGTTTCTTGTTTTTCTTTTTCTTCACCCTTGCCTTTTTTCTCTCTTCCTTTTTCCTGGGCGTTTACAAACAGGGAAAAAGTGAAAGCAAGTAAAAATATTGTTGCTAATTTTTT
>JAGYMN010000153.1 GCA_018400395.1 Actinomycetota bacterium | reverse complement strand
ACAAAATCATAAGCTCCATCTATAACTATCTTCATCTTGCCATTGTAGTAATCAATAAGGGTCCGGCTTATGGCAGATATCTTCCAGTCATAAGGTCCTATTATCCCTGTGGGGCATAGTACTACTGTGTGCAATCCTTTCTTCGCTTCTTCGATAACTTCAATACTTGCATTTGCTTTGGACCTGTCATATTCACCCCTTATTGTTCCCGGATCATATGGCATATTCTCACTTATTACAGTTCCCTCAGGCGGCTCCTCAAGTGCATGTATGGTACTGGTAAAAATAAGCTTTTTGACCTTCACTTCCCTGCAGGCTTTCAGGACATTGCGGGTACCCTGCAGATTTATCTCATTCATCAACTTATTCCCTCCCGGCATAATAGAAACCCTACCTGCAAGATGATAAACAGTATCGACTCCTTTAAAAGCTCTTATAAGGGATTTGATATCGAGAATATTTCCAACTGCTCTCTCCACCGGAAGACCTTCAAGGAAAGAAAAATCAGAATTAGGCCTGGTAAAAGCCCTTACTCTTATTCCCCTTCCTACCAGCTTTCTTACCAGTACATTTCCTATAAAACCAGTTGCTCCAGTTACAAGATCCATCTATTATTTTCCGGGGTCAAATAGATATTTATAAAAGTATAATATTAATCTGATAATAAATAAATTATTTCTTTTTAAAAACCTGTTACTATAAACAGGCTGCAGAATTATTTTTTCCTGCCTTCTTTGCTTCCAGGATTTCTGATACAAAACATACAGTTTTAATGAAAAATATTTACCAACTGAATCAAACACAAATAGTTTTTAAGAGCTCAAGTGCTACTGAAATACCCCCACCTGGATGACGAAGGAAATATTATCCTGGACAAATCCTGCAACTACTGGCGCTACGAGCCCGCCTGCCCCGATAATAGTACCTATCATTGCAGTACCTATATTTACTATTACAGAAATCCTGACTCATGACCTTATATGAGCTTGCATTGCAGATTGCTTATCCCAAACAAAATAAGGATCTCCTGGATTTGTATGTATGTCCATAGAATCATATGGAACCCTGAAAAAATAAAGCTTCTATAACTTCTGAGTCAGTTTTTTCAATTAAAGTACCATAAAAATTATATAATATAGTTGACTAAAAGTATGTTACTTAGTACTATTTAAAGTACTTAAAGGAGTATTATTATGGTAAAGATTTTAACAGCCAATGAACTAAAACAAAAAGGTGCCAGGGCACTGAAAAATGCAACCTCTGATAATAGTGAAGTCATTATTACAGTAAGGGGCAAAAGCGAATATGTCGTCTTGCCTATTTCTCTCTATAACCGATTGAGGGAGAATGAGCTTGAGATTGCTCTTATTGAATCAAGAAAAGATATAGAAGATGGTAAATTCATTGAAGAATCTGTAGAAGAACATATTAGAAGAATAACCAGTGAGTAGAATAATATATACAGAAACCTATATTAAAAGAGCCAAAAAATTCATTAAGATGCATCCTGATATTATTCCCCAGTATCAAAAGACTTTGAAACTTATAGAAATAAACCCATTTCACCCATCACTCCGTTTACATAAATTGAAAGGCAGATTATCTGACTTATATTCAGTATCAATTAATATTTTATACAGAATACGCATTGACTTCATTATTAAAGAAAATACAATAATTCCAATTGATATTGGAAAACATGATGATGTTTATTAAATCTGCTGGCTTTCCGGACCATACCGGTGCGAGAACTTTTAAACTGATGTTGATTATCATTTTATTTTTGATATTCAGAAACCTTTACGACTTTTATTTTTTTCTCTTAAGATTTTCCTGAGTTTTTAGAACTACTCCATCTTAGTCCAGTTATAGAACTACTGTAATTTCAGTTTAGATATTAAAAGACCCCACTATTAATGGGGTCTTTACTGAATATTATCCATTGGACTATATAGAATTTATTCTAATATCTCCTATAGGTTCTATCAGTTCTTGGCTTCTGCGGACGAGCTTCGTCAACTCTTAAACTACGGCCTTCAAAGTCTATACCGTCTAAAGCTTCTTTTGCTTTTTCAGCTTCAGATGAATTCGTCATCTCAACAAATCCGAAACCTTTATCTCCGATCACGTTGGCTTTTTGAACCTGACCATGTGGTGAAAAAAGCTTTTCCAGCTGCTCATCAGTTACTGAGTAGGTTAAATTTCCTACATAAAGTTTGTTACCTTGCATACTTACCTCCTTCCAAATACTATCAATTCTCTAACTTTGCAATATTTCTTTTAGAGAGGTAAATGCAGTTAACAATCCTTGCTCTTAAATAAAATACTATCAAATAAAATAGAGACGTAAATTAAATAAACCCCAAGCTATCTTTTACCATAGTCTTCCGGCCTTAGGCTTATCAACACCTTGGGGTCTCACTCTGAATTTCATCGCTTCACTTAGATTTTTTTACTCTCCTGCATTCTTTCGTCTGCAAGTTTCAATTATTACTAAATGTTGCATCCATCCAGAGATTGTTTTAAATATTACCA
>JAGYMN010000152.1 GCA_018400395.1 Actinomycetota bacterium | reverse complement strand
TGTCGGCATCGACACCTCTCCAGTATCCACATCTGCATACCTTGCACCTGCTGAATTCATAAAATAAATGGTATTGCCACCCACTCTTATGCTTTTTTCAGGATCTCTTGCTCTGACCATAAAACTTGAAGGCGTTTTTCTTATAGCCCACTCTACAAGATCAGGAGAAATCCTTGCTGTCCTTGAATCATAGTCCACTCTGCAGCCGTGCTCCTCAAGTATCTTTAAAGCCCTGTCCGAATCAAACTTAAAGCCTATCTCATCCAATACCTGCAGCGTAGAACTGTGAATATGATCGATCTGACTTTCAGATAAAACCTTTATCGTTTCAAATCTACGTTTAAATCCCATTTGCATGCAAATCACCTTTATTATTTGTATAGATTATAGATTTAACAATTTTTTTGCCAGCCTCACTCCTTCAGGGGCATTAGCTCCATATCCATCAGCTCCTATCGAATCCGCAAACTCCTGGTTTATGGGGCTGCCTCCTACTATTACCTTTAATTTTCCCCTTAGTCCTTCTTTAACAAGACTCTCAATTACATTTTTCTGTTCTGATGAAGTTGTTGTAAGCAGTGCAGACATTGCCAGTATATCCGGTCTCTCATCCTTTATTGTCTTTAAAAAGACCTCTCCTCTTACATTTACACCAAGATCTATTACTTCAAAGCCAGCAGCATAAAACATGGTGGAGACCATATCTTTTCCTATGCTGTGAATATCACCGGATACAGTACCTATTACAACTTTTCCCAGGCTTTTAGTCTTCTGGCCCCTTTTTTCGATCTCTGCATTTATTACCGGAAATGCCTTTTTCAATACCTCAGAAGCACATACCAGGTCAGGCAAAAACAGTTCTCCAGACCCGAACTTGTCTCCGATTATCTGTATACCCTCGGTAAGGGAATTTGCAGCTTCGATAGGATCTATGCCTTCCTTTATTGCTTCTTTTGCTGTCTCTTCTGCATTATCTATATTAAATTCAAGTACCATGTTTTTGAGGCGTTCCAGTATTTCGACCATGAACCATTCCTTTCATTCCTTCTGATGACCTTAATTATTAATGCATATCTACAAGCTTATTCAGTTTAATATGTAATCTTTGACCAAAATTATTTAGAATTAGTCTTTCCCCTTATATTTATTCTGATCAGGGTTCCATACAGTTTTTATACAGAGTAGCAAAAAGTGCAGTTATTTTTCAGGTATTACCGAATATTTACTTCCAGGTGATTCCTGATCATATTCTCTCTCAATGTTAAACCCCGGTAACCAAATTCCATTTTACAGTAGAGATTTCATTGTTAGATCCAACTATTTCATTAAAACATACCCTGATATTCATATATATAACATTTATTTTCAAGAGCCTTAATATCTTATTTAATTGCACAATAAACTTCATGTATGTAAGATATCAAAACCCCAGGCTTTCTATTAAAATAAACTCTAATATAATTGAAGATGCCTCTTATTTCTAAATGCATCTACTGCTATTACCAAAACCAGCAGGGCTCCTTTTATAACCGTTCTCAAATATATAGGAACCTCAACCAGGACCATTCCATTTGTTATGGTTTGTATGATAGCAAGGGCAATAAATACCCCCAGAAGGTTTCCTCTTCCTCCGCCAACTACTATGCCTCCGAGAACTACGATAGTAAGGACTTCAAGTTCAGCGCCATTACCATATTCCGGCCGACCGGAACCAAGCTGAGAAATAATTAAGATTCCTGCAATTGAGGCAAAAAAACCCGAGAGCACATATGAAATTATCTTGACTCTATCTACCGGTATACCGGCAAGTTTCGCAAGGTTCTCATTCCCTCCTATTGTATAAAGGTCCCTGCCGAACCTCGTAAACTTGAGTATCAGAGTGAGTATTACAAAAGTAACTATTATATAAATTGTAGTTATGGGGAAAACACCACCAATGTATATACGTCCAAATTCCTGGACAAAAAGATTATATACCCTTGGATTAAGATCGGCCCAAAAATAACAGATACCTCTTATTATAGCCAGTGTACCAAGCGTTGTGATAATAGGATTTATCCCAATCTTTGTTATAATGAAACCATTAAGAAGGCCAACAAAGCAACCTATAAGGACAGCTATAAGAAAAACATAAGGGGTAGCTATTTCAATGCCCTTCATCAGCAAAACCGAACTTACTATTCCTGCAAGACCTGCTGCCGAACCTATAGAAAGATCAAATCCTCCACCGATCATCACTATTGTTATTCCGGCAGCCATTATCCCATATACAGCAAAATTATTGAAAATACCTTTAATGTTCTGTATGGTCAAAAAATTTTCACTTGCAAGCGAAAACAGCAGAAGCATTACAGCATATATCCCTATCAAAGTGGGTGTTGGTGTCCTTAAAAAATTCATAAATTGTGAATATTTTTTTTCCACCCTTTCCATTAATCCTCCAAAAATTATAGATTACTTTTATAAGAATCCAAGATATTAGACTCTTTTTGCCGCCCTTGATTGTCTTATTTCATAAGCAGAAACAACAAGTATCAAAACTGCTCC
>JAGYMN010000151.1 GCA_018400395.1 Actinomycetota bacterium | reverse complement strand
TGGTTGCAACGGAAAGATCCCCTCTTGAAAGTTCCTCAGCTGCCAGGCATATGTCAAAAAGTTTACCGCCCATGCCTTCGTATTCTTCAGGAACAAAAAGCCTGAAAAGGTCGCTTCTTGCAATTTCTTTCATTATTTCCCGGGGAAACTCCTCTTTTTCATCAAGTTCCGCCCTTACAGGCTTTATCTTATCTTCAACTATCTGCCTGCATACATCTACTATCATCTCCTGTTCTTCGCTCAAGAAGTAATGCATATGATATCCCCCGAATACTGATTTTATTATAAAAAACAACAGGAACAGCTTTATAGAAAGACGCCCCTGTAATCTAATAGTTTCATAACCTGGCCTGTTCTTTATAGAGACTTCCAGCATATGCATATGAAACTTTATGGTATATCAGGCGTCTTACTTTAAGTACTTTTCAAATAAAAATCTATCTTTTTGTAAAATATCAAAAGGTAACATATGACAGGATCAGTTATTGCAGCAGATAAAAGCTACCGGTACATTCCGGTCAGGATAGTCTTCTCTGTAGTATTTGCTTTCCTTACCGCCTTATCTGCCAACGTCTTTATCTATATACCATTTACTCCGGTACCGGTGACTCTTCAGGTTTTAACTGTTATTACATCTGCCTTTATGCTGGGAAGCCGGTGGGCCCTTGCCTCGCAGATTATCTATATCCTTATGGGGATTTCCGGAATTCCAGTGTTTGCGGGATTTTTGGGAGGGCCTGCAGTTTTGATGGGCCCGACTGCAGGATACATAGCCGGATTTGCGGTTTCAGCATATATTACGGGCTTTCTTTTCGAGAGAGGCCGTACCGGCAGCATCTTCAGGGGAAATACTTATGCTGCTGCTCTTGTATCAGGCATGGCCGGCTTATCAATAATATACTTTCTTGGAGCATTACATTTATTCGGATACATCTATTCTGCCGGCGCAACAAAGACGGCAGCAGAAGCAGCCGGAATGGCCTGGCAGATGGGCATAAGCCCTTTTATAATACCGGATCTGGTAAAGATCTTTATAGCAGTAAATATATACGGACTACAGCGCAGAAGAGATGAATACAATAAAAATAAATGATATAACATTAAGAGACATACTCCAGAACATAAACCCCGAAGCCATGGACAAGAAAAAGCTTCTGGGTATTCTGGAATACTACAGCAGCCTTGAATATGACACTCTTGAGATAATGGGGGGTTCTAGTTTTGAAAGGATCCTCCAGACCAGGCTGGGTATGAATCCATTCCAGCTGTCTTCTTTTATAAAGAGTATAATTCCTTCAATTCCACTGCAGATACTCATAGGGGCCAGAAACCTCATAGGGCTGGAGATGTATGATGAAAACATAATAAAAAAATTCATCAAAGAATGCATAAAAAGCGGGATAAGCGTTTTCAGGGTCTACGATTCACTAAACGATATAGAAAATTTTAAATTTACGGTTTCAGAAATACTAAAAAGCGGCGCCGAATGCCAGGGAACCATAATATATGATGAGCTTATGGAACCCTCGTATTACAGGGAAGCCTCGAAAAAACTTGAAAATATGGGATGCTCCAGTATCTGCATCAAAGATGCCGAGTCCACCATGGTGCCTTCCAGAGCTGCGGGCCTTTTTTCGATATTGTCTGAGGCCAGCAGTGTACCCGTCTATTTCAGCGCTACAAATCTTAGAGGCCTCCAGACACTTAACTATTACCAGGCAGCAGTAAACGGGTGTAACGGCTTTGATCTGAGCTTCCTCCCCTCTTCATATAATGATTTCACCCCGACAGTATTTTCATTTTTGTTAAGCCTTAAGGAATCGGATATATCCTACAGGCTGGGCTACAGAAGAATAACGGAACTGGGGGAACATATAAAGAAGAATGCCTATCCTTTTATAAAGCATGGACTTTTTTCCACTAAATTTATTCTTGACCATGCCAGCAGGACCCTTCTTCCCAAATGGCTTATAACTGATATTAACAATCAGCTTGCGGAATTAGGAGAAATCGAGTCACTTGATACTGTCCTTGAAGAAGTATCAATAATAAAAAGCGAAATCGGATACCCATCCCTTTCAACCCCGGTCGGACAGATAATCGGGAGCCAGGCAATACTGAACAGCGTTGTATCCGATACCAGGTGGGAGATATCCTGCGATGAGATAAAAAAACTGGTAAAAGGTTACTATGGAAAACTGCCGAGAGAAATAAACAGGGCAGTCCTTGGGAAAATACTGCCTTCTGAAGAAAAAGGGATGGACCACTCCCTTTCATATGAAGGTGCCGTTTATGAGGACTGCAGGAGGGAATTAAAAAAATATACTGAAAGAGAAGATGATATATTGAGCTACTGCTTTTTCCCGGAAAAGACTGCCGGATACCTGAAGGGAAGGGTTGATGGGAAAGACAGCAAAAATCAGGAGTCAGAAAAAGTAAATATTATAAAGGAAACTTCAGAAGGGGAAAGTGAATATGTCCATCTTTCAGGTTTGAGAAAACTTGATATAGAAAAGATAAAAGAAATTACCTCCATCGTTGAGAGCAGCAGAATAGATGAGA
>JAGYMN010000150.1 GCA_018400395.1 Actinomycetota bacterium | reverse complement strand
CCGTGATCAGGTCGAAAAGTGAACTGCCGCAGGTCGATGCCATGATGAATGGTAGCAATATATTCAAGTTCCTGGCATTTATCCGCCTCACTAATGGCCACATAAAAAGTCTTCTTATTATACTTTTTATAAACCGGAAGAATTTTAGGAGATGAAAACCCATGAATTGTGGTTACCGTTGGTGTTGTGGTCAAACTGGTATATGTCAATGGAAGATAATCGAAATGATTGTGAATAAGGTCAAACTGCTCTCCCCGCTCAAAAACCTCGGATATATGTAAGCATTCCCACACTTTGGGTAGAATCTCCTTGTCTTCCTCATACCCCTTAGGGCATACACTAACTAAATGCCCACTGGTTTTTGAATCTGCGGTAGCAAACAAAGTCACATCAATACCGCGGGCCACCAGACCTTCAGTTAGCAGGGAGACAATATTTTCCCAGGGACCATATTGTCTGGGTGGAGTGCGCCAGGCTATAGGTGAAAGCATGGCAATCTTCATGATTTATCCCCGTACCCTCTGCCGGGATATTTACCGGTACTGGCCACCAGAGTTGGATCAGGATTAATCCACCAATCGGTTACATAATCCCGGCTGTGTGCTGCAGTCAGATTTGAAATCGCCCTGCGATCATTCACTCTTATCACCAACAAGGTATCATAACCAAAACGGTTAGCCCCGGCATTAAAGACAGTATTGGGTTGGCAAGTAATACCTGTTGAATGAATGGTGGAATTTGCCTTATGCCGAATAAAAAGTTCTTTAAATTTTGTATTGCTCATTGCCTTTAGTTTTTGAGTTAGCATGTAAGCCATTTTTAAACTATTACTATCCTCCAGATCAAATTTATTCTTTTAGATTTTACTGCAATTTTTATCTTTATTAAATTAATACATTTTCGAATGAATGTTTAATTATACTCCATTATACTACTACCTCTCACATAATTGGTAACTAATATGAATTTAGAATGAATAAATATTGACTAATTTCTTAAATTACCTACAAGCAATTGAGAATAAGAGATGTTATTGTTTATAATTCTATTTTCTTCAATGGTTTCCTTTGGTATATGTTATCCAAAATAAAAGCTAAAGTGGGTTTTATTAATATTCGATACATTTTTTTAAATAAGCCAGGATATCATCTAAATTAGCGATAGCCATAGCTACTACTGAATCGGCAGCGCCATAATAAATTAAAAGTTCATTTGTCTTTTCGTCAATAACTGCACCGCAAGGAAAAACAACATCGTCTGTGTCACCCACTCTTTCGTAACTTTCTTTTGGTCCCAAAACCCAATCACTGCTCCGACCGACTATTTTAAGGGTTTCTAAATCCAATAAAGCCAGCCCCACTCGATAAATAGTACCGGAGGCTGTATCTCTTGCCCCATGGTAAATAATTAACCAACCATCTGGTGTCTCAATAGGCGGAGGGCCTAAACCTACCCTATTAGAATCCCAGGCCCTATGCCTGGTAGGAATCAATACTCTATCTTTCCCCCAGAAATCCAAATCTCTGGAGAAAGAAACCCAGATATCAGCTCTTCCTTCAACAAGGGGTCTGTTTATTAGGGCATAGCAACCCTTGAAAGTTTTAGGGAACAGAGAAGCATCTTTATTGAAAGGCATTAACTTACGTCCTAAGCGCTGGAAATTTAAAAAATCTTTAGTTGCCATAAGGGAAATACCAGGGGGTTCTCCAGCCACTTTATCAAAGAAAGAAACACAGGCAATTATATATTCCTGCCGGTCCTCCAGCCAAACAATTCTGGGATCTTCCAATCCAAATACAGCTTCGCCGAATTTGGGTTCTGCAGTCAAAGCTGGTGCAGGATCTATCTTCCAATTTGTTTTTCCATCTTTACTTTTAGCAATAGTTAAATGGGAATAACCTTGTTTGTCTTCCACCCGAACCAAAAGCAGTATCTCATCATTAAATTTTATTGCTCCGGGATTAAAGACAGCTCCTACTTTGTAGGGCCAGTTTTCCGGAGTTAAAATAGGATTTCCTTCATACCGTTTAAAATATTCTTGTAATTTTTCATTATCCATTTTCTATGCTCTTTTTCCTGATCTGTTATTGAACTTAAGTTATCTGATAATGCTATTATAATTTACTGGTGTATATTCTGCTATTGTTATTATGGTTTTTTCTTCTGCTTCTTCAATAATTATATTCTTATATCGTGGTGAACCCTATACTTTAATTGAATTTATTTCTTGAATACTATCTTCCATGGTAATAACTAACCCTATTTCAAATACTTATGTTGTTGCAACAGAAGTAAAAAAATTACATATGACTGCAATTGTAAATCTTATGATATAAGATACCTTAGCAAGTATTATCTAAAAACTTATCTTTATTATAGAAGTCTTTAACTACTATTTCATAAAAAGGATAGAAGTGATATATAGCTAATATAATTGTAGTGAATCTTTAAAATCTCTATTAAGGTTAGGCAAGTTGGTCACTTTGCATACTGTACAGATTGGCTGCCCCAAGGTTTGAATTTTCGAACCACTTTTTAAAACAATTAATGCAAATTGTCAATCTGGCTGGTCAGCGTATACAATAGAAATAA
>JAGYMN010000015.1 GCA_018400395.1 Actinomycetota bacterium | reverse complement strand
TATAAACAAATACAATTAATTCCAATTTATACCAGGACAGGTAACCGCCCAGATTTATTTGTTGTTTTAAATAATTCCCCTCAGAAACTTTACGCTTGAAGCAATCTTATCATCCAGGCCCGAACACTCAATAGAAATATCACCATCCCAATCAGTTTCTTTAAGATATTCAATACATTTTTTTATATTATCTGCATTGACTCCTTCACCTATGGCTACTTCACTGGCCGCTATGCCTGTTTCTTCGCCCCTGAGAGCAGCAGCCAGTTCCCTGCTCACATCTTTAATATGAGAATGTGTGACATACTTCCTCATCGCCTTAAGAAATTCCAGAGGATCATTACCCTGGATAAATGTATTGCCTGTATCCATATTAAACCTTAAATATTCAGACTCGAAATGAGAAAATAATTTCTGCATAAAATCAATATCACCTGTATACGGACCGTGTGGTTCTACGTTGATTATAATTTTGTAGTCTTCTGCCCATTTTAAACATTCCTCATAATTTCTTATAGTCTGCTTTAAAACTTCTTCACGGGATATATCATATACCTTACCGCTATCCGTCGTATCAACTTTTGGGCAACCAAGATCGCTTGCAAACCTTATTGACTGCTGTACATACTGAACTCCAAAAACTGCTCCATTGAATCCCATAATAGGATAAGATCCATCTATTTGTGAGATTCTTAAGTTATTGTTTTCACATATTTTCCTTATTTCCAGGGGGTTCTCTTTTAGTGAAATGCCTGGTTCATAGCCCATTGCCTGTATAAAATACTGGCCGTCTATTACACCGAACTCTATATGGTCAAGCTTATGCTTCACTGCAGACTCGACTGCAGTCATAAAACTACCGCTTAAGCTGCGCCAATTGTCTGTATGCATGCCAAGATTAATCATTTCTTCCCTCCCTTTCTATTTTTTGTTAATAAATTTAAAAAATCAATTAAACACTAGACTTAAAAAAATAATGCTCAATTATTTATCTTTTACCAATCTATATCATTAAAACTCTTTAATTAAACCTTAATCTTTCCTATCACTTATAAAAAACTCATTTTATGGTGCTGATTCCCGCACTATTATATTTGGCTCTAAAATCATTTTTTCCTTGATAACTTCCTGATTTTCTATCATCTCCAGAAGTATGCCTACCCCCTTGGTACTCATATTTTTTATAGGCTGGTTTATGGTGGTTAAACTTGGGGATATCACACTTGAAAAGGGTACATTGTCATATCCTATCACTGCTATGTCCCGGGGTATTCTTATGCCCAATTTATTTAGTCTTTTTATTACTCCAAAAGCAATCTGGTCACTAGAAGCAAAAATCCCCCTGGGTTCCGATCTGGATAATATTTCCCCTGCCGCAATATAACCCAGGTTAATTTTTTCATATATATTTTTCTCATCGGCTATGTAGACCATATCATTATTTATATTTAAACCATACTCATTCATTGCTAAAGTAAAACCCCCATACCTTTCCCTGAGCGCATAGTTATACAGGGGTTCACTGCAGTAAGCTATGTCCTTAATACCCGATGATACAAAATGTTTAACTGCCAGAAAGCTGCCCTTGATATTATTTATCAGTATACTGGGCGCAGTTCCTTCTATCTCATTTAACTCATCGTCTATAACCACAAATTGTATATTATATTTCTGCAATTTCTTATAACAATCCCTGTTGGTCAACCCATAGCATATAACTACACCGGCAACTTTTTGCTGTATCAATGATATTACATACCAGTCCTCAATATTTTTGTCATGCATCGTGTAGCAGATGAATATGAAATAACCCATTTCCCTGGCTATCTTTTCAGCATATTTTATCATCTCATTATAATAGTTGTTCATAACATCAGGAACTATTATGCCTATTATATTAGTTTTTCTTATCTTCAGATTCCTTGCCACAAAATTTGGTATATAACCAAGCCTGTCAGCAGCATCCAGGACATTTTTTCTAACTGCTTCTGATATATCATTTGAATTATTTATTACATACGACACAGTAGCCTGGGAAACTCCTGCAATATGGGCTATATCCCTCATTGTCGGCGTTTTTATATTGGTTTCTTCCATACCCAATCACTAAAAAATTTAAAATCATTTATAAATATTATATATTTTCTGACTTATTTAAACAGCACTAATTTGAGCACGGTAATATACCAGAAATTTAATATTCAGGTTTAATAAATGTTTTATTTCTTTAAGGCTTCATCAAACGCACCCGAACTCGGGTTAATATCTATTTTCTTTACAAACTCACAGGCCTCAGCGCCACCTCTTAACCTGTCCATACCCGAATCTTCCCACTCAACCGAGAGGGGGCCGTTATATTCTATTTCATTCAGTTCCCGTATTATTGCACCAAAGTCAACATCTCCCCTTCCCGGGGAACGGAAATTCCACCCCCTCTTTGTTTTCCCAAACTCTATATGGGAACCGAGTATTGCAGTTAACCCATCCAGTGTTACAGCGGCATCTTTTATATGCACATGATATACGCGGTCGGGTAACTCCCTGATCATAAGATGTGGTTTTATGCCCTGCCATAATAGATGACTGGGGTCAAAATTCATACCGAGAGTCTTTCTATTATCAAAGGCTTCCAGCAGTTTTACAAAAGTATAATAATCATAGGCTATTTCGGTAGGATGAACTTCCAGGGCAAATACTATGCCCTTTTTATCCATTTCATCAAATAAAGGAGACCATCTCTCCACAATAGTCTGATAACCTTCATCTATCATCTCCTGGGTCGTCTGGGGGAAAGAATACCAGTAATTCCATATTGGCGAACCAGTAAAACCGGTTATTACCTTAATGCCCAGATTTTCAGCAGCTTTTATTATATATTTAACCTCCTGTACGGCCCACTCCCTCATGGCTTTCGGGTTATCGGCAACAGATTGAGGAGCAAAACCGTTATGCCTCCTGTCGTATACATCCCCTACTAACTGGCCGCACAAATGCGCGCTTATAGCCCAGGTTTTTAGATTATATTTTTTCATTGTATCTTTTACCTGTCTTACATAACCATCATCTTCTGCTGCCTTTTTGGGATCAATATGATTTCCCCAGGTGGCAAGCTCCAGTCCGTCATAACCCATTTCCGAGGCTGTTTTGCACATTTGTTCAAACGTTAAATCAGCCCACTGTCCCGTAAAAATAGTTACCGGTCTCATTTTTAGCCCCCTTTTTTATTTTATAAATAATTCTTATTGATTTTACTATAAACAATAATAAATCTGCTATTGCTTTAAATATATCTCCTGCTTTTATTAAATAGTAATATTGTTCAAATTTATTTTCAAGTTATCGAATTGCCAGACATTAATGCGACCTTTGATTTTCCGTCCCAATTAACAGATGGACCATATACAAAACCTTTCTCAATCACTGATATGCTTTCAGGATGTACTAAGATTCATATATCCCAGCAGCCCTAATACCTCTTCCATAATATCTGCAGCTTTTTCAATAGAATCATATATGTACTGCCTTGATTCAACTGATTCAAAATCTCCATCCCTTACCTTATCAATCCTCTCTGTAAGCTTTTCTGCCGCATACTGGCCTGCCTCCCTTGCGATACGGGTCCACATATTAACCCTTACTACACCATCTTCGGTCAATGAACTCATCTGCCCGGGGGAAAGACACGAGGTACCATGAAGGACAAGCATTTCCCTTCCCAGACTCCTGGTAAGCTCCCTTGCCCTTTCTTTCAGATATCTTGCTTTCCCTACGCTTGAAGACTGCTGTTCCGTACCCAGGTCAGCTACCAGGAAATCCACCCCTGTTTTTGAGATATAATCCGTAGCTTTCTCTATATACCTATCATCCCTTACCGACTGTGTATGTCCTTCGACACTTAGCTCTTCCATAATTCCCTCTATAAGAATCCTGCTGCCGTATTTTTTGACATATTCCCTGGTAAGGGTAATATTTTCCTCCGGCGGGTACTTCTGGGCATCAAACATCACACTGGCAAGATAAGGAAGGCCTTCGGTTAAGGCCCACTTATCCCTTTCGGGCCCTGCATGGTCAAGGTGGGGAAGTACAGTGACATTACTGTATGGTGAGCTCTTTGCGCCACATAAGGCATTTAAATGCTCCATGACCGAAATAAAGCCTGCTATGGGCTCTTTTGAATAAGTTACCCTCTTTGCCTGCTGCATATAAGGATAAGTAAAAGTCATGGCAACTGCCAGCGGTATATCCTTTATATTGTTCTTTTCAGCAAAGCGGCTGGCTGCAAGAAGTATTGCCTCTGTATTCCAGTGGCTGGCGGTGCAGAAGATGGCCATGCTTGTCTTTTTGGCGGCAAGATTTCCAATGATTTCCAGTGCCTGTTCCCTATTTTTTACTATGGACATATGCTCTCCTTCATATATGAAATAATCTCATTGTAAAAAAATTTTATATAAAATTCTATCACTTATAATAAAAAATAGGGAAAATCCATACACAAAAACACCGTTACGCTGACAAATAAAAAAATATTATTAAGAATTTGTACTTATATGATCCATGTTTATGGTGGGCCGAACTGGTCTGTAACAAGAACTTCTAGATTGAAGGTGTACTTAATATATTGATATTTAAAATTCTATAAAAATAGTATTAATAAATCCAAGGGTTATTCACATTATTATCTATATTGTCATTTTAGCTAAAATTTATTTGATATTATCATCGGCTTCTATAAAATAACACGTAAATAACATATTGCTTTTGTAATCAGTTTTGATTACAATTGTAATCAAAAAGGATTACAATATGGACATATTTAATATTGGCAAATCAAAAACAAGAAAAGCAATCCTCCAATTATATTTTTCTCATCCAGAGAAAAAATATTATCTAAGAGAACTGGAAAAGAAAATAAATTTTCCTGTACAGAATATCAGAAGGGAGCTCATCAATCTTGAAAAAAAAGACATGTTCAAAAGGGAAAAGAGCGGTAATCAAGTATTTTATTACTTGAATAAAGAATCACCCCTCTATAATGATATTGAAAATATCATATCTAAAACAATAGGAATTGAAAATCAACTCAGAGAATCTTTATCTGAAGTAAGTGGCATTAAAGAAGCTTTTATTTTTGGGTCTTTTGCAGATGGGACCAAGGATTCCTTGTCTGATATTGATATTATCATAGTTGGAGATATTGAAGAAAACAATTTAATAGAAAAAATTATCAGGCTCGAAAATAAATTTGAAAGAGAAATTAATTATCATATTTATAGTGAAAAAGAATTTGAAAAAAGAAAAAAAGAAAAGGATTCTTTCATCTCAAATATTTTATCAAAACCTGTAATTTTTTTAATAGGAAAAAATGGAAAAAATAAAACCGTTCATTGAAAAGGGTCTTATAAAAAAAGATAATATAGAACCTTCACAGGTTCTGAATATTATAAAAAAATCGAGGCGTAGTATAAGAAGTGCAAAACTCATTATGGAAGATGATAGTGAAAATAGTTATCAGCTTTCTTATGAAGCAATGTTACTTGCTGGTAGAGCACTCGTTTTTTCATTCGGTTTCCGTCCACGAGCTGCAGGATCACATAGAATTATCGTTGATTTTTCAAAAGAAATCTTAGGAAAAGAAACTAAAACTTTAGTCTATAAATTTAATAAAATGAGAAAAAAAAGACATTACCTGATATATGGAACAGGATTATATATATCAGAGATCGATTCAAGAAATGCAATAGTGTCTGCGGTTCAGTTTTTGAGGCATGTAATAAGATTTATCAGGGAAAAAATTTATGATAAATCATAAAATGATTTGTATATTTGTGTATCTTGGTGGGCCCACCAGGACTTGAACCTGGGACCTCCGCATTATGAGTGCGCTGCTCTAACCAACTGAGCTATGGGCCCTAAATTAGGAATTTCTAGCCGAACAATTTCATATGTTAATAAAAATATTTTGATAAGTCAATCTTTTAAGATTGACAATTTTGGAGGCTTTCAAGTCCGTATTCATGATATATTTCTGCCTGTATATCGCACAATCTACGGTAGAGTTCAAGATTTTTATTGTATAGCTTCCTTATATTATCATCATATTCCTGCTGCCTGCTTTCTATAGAAAAATTTTCAGAATAATAAAGCAGTATCTGTTTCCATGTATAAATATCGTTATCAGCAAAGGCCAGCAATTCCTTATAGAAACTATCAATAGTTTCCGGTATCTCTTTTATCCCCAATAAATCATGCTTGAATCTTTCTGCTATCTCTATCCGCTCCCGGGTAAGATCTATAATCTGATCCATATTTACTACTTTCTTATCCAGATCTACCAATAAGTTGTTAACTGCAGACACATAATCTTGCTTTATTTCTGAATAAATTTTATCAAATTCCATTATATCCGCCGTCCTTCTTGACTTTTCCAGCTTCTTAAGTTCAATAAACCTGGCCGTCATCTGTCTTGCAAGTATTTTTTCCTCCTGCTCTTTTTTAACTACCTCATGTCTTTCTATTCTCATGAGCAGGGTTTTTTTATATGATTCAAAAGATATGATGTTATAGGTCAACATAACTGCAAAACATGTTAAGAGGATTGATATAATAAGTGAATCTCTTAATTTTTTCATAATATATACTTGTATGAAATTTTACATATCATTATCATGAATTAAGGAATCTAAAAAATAATAAAAAATGATGAATTAAAAATCAATAAAATTGAAGCTTCTTTCTTCTAAAATGGCTGCCTTCAGGTTCCTGATTTTTTTTTAAACCAGCTAGTTCTTACTCCCCACTACACCAAGTAATATATCTACAAGTGATGAATCAAATTGAGTTCCCCTGCATCTTCTTATCTCTTCAATTGCTTCCTTTTTTGTTTTCGCTTTTTTGTAAGGTCTTCCCTCCCTCATAATAACATAGGAATCAGCCAGTGATATTATTCTTGCCGGAAGCGGTATCTTTTTACCTCTCAGTCCCCGGGGGTACCCTTTTCCATCCCAGCGTTCATGCACTGACAGGATATATTCTGCTATACTTGAAAGCTGATTGGACGACATTGCTATCCGGTATCCTATTTCAGGGTGTTTTTTTATCATCTGCCATTCACTTCCGGTAAGACTTTCTTTTTTATGCAGAATATTATCAAGAAGGGCAACTTTACCTATATCATGAACTGCTGCAAGAAGCCTGAGATCATCCATTTTATCATCTGAAAGTTTAAGTTTTCTGCCAATATCCGAAATAATCTGCCACAGGATCTTAAAATGCTTTTTAGTCCTTATGCTTTTTTCAAAAAGGGTACGTTCCAGATATGAGATTATAGAAGTTATTATGCTCTTGCTTTCAACCAGTTTATTCTTGTACATATCATCTTCGGCTTTTTTGATTACACCTTTAAAATCCTGGTCCGGGTTTGTCTTTGTTGCCTTCCCTATGGATACAGAGAGAGGGATTTTATTCCCCATGGTATTGGCCGAAAATTTTTTTATTCTTTTAAAAAGTATACTTACGTCTTTTTCGCCTGTTCTTGGAAGGAGCATAGTAAATTCATCTCCCCCAAAACGTGCTACTATATCATCAGCCCTGCAGCATTTTTTCAGAACCTCCGTACAGCTTTTTAATAGCCTGTCTCCCTCATCATGCCCAAAAGCATCGTTTACCAGTTTCAGCCCATTTACATCCGCTATTATTACACTTAAGGGAAGCTGCCTGAATGTATCCAGTCTCTTTACCTCTTCCATATAATAAGCCCTGTTATATACTTCCGTAAGGCTGTCATGGAAAGACAGGTACGTAAGTCTTTCTTCTTCCCTTTTTTTCTTGTTTATATCCCTCATAATGCCATTAATTAAGAGCAGCCTTCCATGCCTGTCATAAACTGGTGTTATCATCGCTTCATACCAGACCACTCTGCCCTTTTTGCTCACCAGCCTGACTTCAATGGGATTTTTAAAATCAATTTTCTGCATGGTTACTTTTTCAAATGCTTTCTGGTCATCCGGATGTACAACTTCATAAATGGCCCCATCATTTTTTATAAAATAGCCTCCGGGATAGCCCAGAATCTTTTCTACAGAAGGACTTACATATCTGAATCCTTTTTCAGGCTTCAAACTGTAAATAAACAATATATCCGGAGAACTTTCTACGAGCTTTCTGAAATGACCCTCACTGGTTTTTAGCGTCTTAAGATCTTTCCTGAGCTTCTCTCTTTCTTTTATGCTTCTAAGTTCCCTGTTTATGATTGCCGGCAGTCTTAAAATATCATCTTTTTTTACAAAATCACTTATACCCTCATCAATTAATTTTTCTGCTTTATCGCCAATACTGTCGCTGATTACAAATACAGGTATATGCAACCTCTTTTTCTTCAGAAGCTGGAGTACTTCACTTAATTCAGAAAGATCAGACCTATCATTTGCTAATATAGCAGTGCATAGATCATTATTTAATAAATCTGAGAACTCTTTAATTGAACCTGAGTACATCGGTCCCGGATTATACCCGTAATCCTTTAAAAGTCTTAGAACCGGTTCAGCTTCCTCTTGCAGAACCTTAAAGAAAAGAACCTTTAGCCTTTTAAGCATCTGGTCCTCCTGTGATTAATGAAAACTATATAGAAGTATTTAATGTAATTTGTTGAAATAATCGGTTTTTTTATTAATATATTCCTATAAGTCAAATTCTTTATTTTTAATAAAAGCACAATAATAAAATACACTTTTTTATAAAATATTACAATATTACTTATAAACACCTGAAGATGAAATTAAAGGAAAAGATTAATAAATTAAATAATATGCTATCGAGCTGCACCCTGTGTCCCCACCGCTGCAGGGTCAACAGGTATTCCGGTAAAAAGGGGTTCTGCGGCGCAGGAACTGATGCTGTCATATCTTCAGCAATGCCTCACCACGGAGAGGAACCTCCTATTTCAGGGGAAAAGGGATCAGGCACAATATTTTTTTCTTACTGTAATATGAAATGTGTATACTGCCAGAACTGGCAGATCAGTCAGGAACATGAGGGAAATCCGGTAAGTGTAGAAGAACTTGCAGAAAAAATGCTTGACCTTCAGAAAAGAGGTGTTCACAATATAAACCTCGTATCTCCCACTATATGGATACCGCAAATTGTAGAAGCGCTTGAGTCTGCATACAGTAAGGGATTTAAGCTGCCGCTGGTGTATAATACTGGAGGATATGACAATCCTGAGATAATAAAGGCCCTTGACGGCATCATAGACATATACATGCCCGATATGCGTTACAGCAGTGACAGCATGGCTGAGAAATATTCTTCTGTAAAAAACTATGTAAAATATAACCGTGAAAGCGTAACAGAGATGTACAGACAGGTGGGAAACCTTGAATTGGATAATCGTGGAATAGCAAAAAGAGGCCTTATGGTCAGGCTTCTGGTAATGCCCGGGGGTATAGCAGGGATAAAAGATACTATAGATTTTATAAGTAAAAATCTTTCAAATAAAGTTTACCTGAGTATAATGGCCCAGTACCATCCTGCTTACAGGGCCCATAATTTTAGTGAACTTTCCGGCAGGATAACTTACAAAGAATACATGGATGTACTGGACTATGCCGCTCACGGGGGATTTGAATACGGGTGGACCCAGGATTATAATGACCTCGACCACGAAAAAGATCTCTTCATTCCTGATTTTAAGGATAAAAATGTATTTAGATATTACAGAAAGTAGGAGGCTTTTTTTCTACCGCTCTGCCACTTTCTCAATTCAGCTGCGGTCATGGTGTTTATTATATCCTTTGCCTCCAATCCGGCTCTCCTTGCTATATCAACACCCAGGCTTATCATCTCCATATTACCTGGACGATGCGAGTCAGTATTTATTGCCAGTTTAGCGCCGCCAAGGCCAGCTTTCCTTGCATTTTCCTCGTTAAAGTCAAGCCTCATATAATAACTGTTTATTTCCAGTGCTCCGCCCGAGTCTGCAGCTGCTTCTATTATACGGTCAATATCAATAAATATCGGCGCCCTGTTTCCAAAGAAAGTAGTAGTAGGATGTGCCAGCAGATCAAAATAATTATTTTCTATCGCACTTACTGCCCTGCTTGTATTTTCATGGGATGATAGAGCAAAATTTGAATGCAGTGATGCTATTGCAATATCCAGTTTATCGATTATATCAGGAGGATAATCAAAAACACCGGTTTTCCTTACATCTATCTCTGCACCCATAAATATCTCTAACTCATTATGATTCCTCCTGAGCTCATCAATAGAATCCATTTTTTTTCTAAGTCTGCCTATATCCAGGCCGTTACCATAACGGTTGCTTCCGGAATGATCGGATATTGCTATATATTCATAACCAAGCTTCTTTGCTGTATCTATCATATCAGAATACTCTATAAGGCCGTCGCTCCATCTGGAATGTATATGCAGGTCGCCCTTTATGTCTTTCATGCTTAAAAGTACTGGAAGCCTTTTTTTCGATGAAAGCTCTATTTCATTCCTTCCCTGCCTGAGCTCCACAGGTATGAATTCAAGACCATAAAACCTGTATACATCTTTTTCTGAGCCAAAACTGGACATTGGGGCAATGAATGGATCACGCAGCCCTTTTGCTGCAGCATATTTCTTTAAATTTAAAAGGTGTTCCCTGTTTCCTGTAGTTTTAAACAGCTGCCAATGCCAGTTTTTTTTCTCTGCCAGTATTATTTCCAGATCTATCTCATAAACTGTCTCATAGGAAGCGCTGATATCGTTCTGTGTTCTTTTAATGGAATTTATCTTTTTTATAAAATCAAGTTTTTCTATATCTTTAAGAAACTGGCTGCCCCTGTCAAAATCATATGAACTTTCATTAAAGCAGGGTAAAACCAGTATATCTATGTCTTCTACCACTCTTTTTTTACGTCTGATAGAACCTGTTATCTGTGCTTTTTTTACCAGGCTTAAACCTTCAAGTGAACTAAGTATTTTTTTTGCGAAATATTCTGATGGCCACCGGGGGATTTTTCCTTTAATATCTTCACAATATTTAAGTGACCACTGGATCCTTTTAATAAAAAAGGGTGTAAGTATATCACTTACATCTTCCCTGTCATATAATTTCCCGGATTTTTTTCCTTCAAAGACATTTTTTAGATCATCCAGGTCCCTTATTTTAAAGTACTCATATATATTCAATATATTCTTCCTACCAAGTCCTGTAACCCTTATAAGTTTAATCAGGTCATCTGAATATTTTGAAACTAGACTGTCATATTCACTGATACTTCCATTATCAAGATATTCCAGTATTAGATTAAAACAGTAGGAGTCTATTCCTCCTGGTTTCCTGGAGTCCTCCCCCTTTATCATCCTCTCCATTATCTCAGGATCGTCTCTCAGTGTCCTGGCTGCACTCATAATTGAGAGGACTTCTCTTTCCTTATCTGGAATAGATTTTTTAAATTCCGCTAAATTTGAAAATATATCCGCCAGTTTTAGATTTATCACAATAAACTCCGCAAAATCTTAAGCATGCAATTATATGCTATAATAAGCATAATTAAAGTTATATATTAATAAATCATGGTATTATAACAGAAAACCGCTTAATATGAAAAAACCCTCACATTGTGCTAATAACAATAAAAAAGGATTCAAAGAGGCAAGGGAAAGGATGGTTGAAAGTCAGATAGCTTCCCGTGGTATAAAGGATACCAGGGTACTTGATACTATGAGAAAAATCCCGAGAGAAGAATTTGTACCCCCGGAATACAGGAGTTCGGCCTACGAAGACAGGCCCCTTCCAATCGGCAACGGTCAGACCATATCCCAGCCCTATATAGTGGCTCTAATGACAGAAAGCCTGGAGCTTGAGAATAATATGAAAGTACTTGAAATAGGGACAGGTTCTGGCTACCAGACAGTTATTCTTGCATGTATCGCAGGAGAAGTATATTCTGTGGAAATAAATAAAGACATTTATAAAAAAACTGCAAAAATCCTTGGCAAATACGCCAATGTAGTATTATCCAACCACGATGGATCTAAGGGCTGGAAAGAACACGCGCCCTATGACAGGATAATTGTTACTGCTGCTCCCGATTATATCCCCCGTTCATATATAAGTCAGCTAAGAAAAGGAGGCATAATGGTCATACCGGTAGGGTTTTCATCCTGGAGCCAGGATCTTATAAAAGTAATAAAGACTGAAAAAGGTATAAGGAAGATAAAAATATGCGATGTCGCCTTTGTACCGCTTAAGGAAAACAAGCAGGAATAACTCAAACAGGGCCCGAGTATTATTAAATAATGGACAAAAAAGAATTAACAAATATTCTTAATGATACTGCTACAATGCTTGAATTAAAGGACAGCAGTTTTTTTAAAGTCAGGGCTTATCGTTCTGCAGCTCGTTCACTGGAATCCTCGGATATAAATTTTGATAAAAACATTTCTATTTCAGAACTTAAGAAAATAAAAGGAATAGGGACAGGGATAGCCGGTCATATAGCCGATATTATAAATACTGGAAGCTTTAAAGAATATGAAGGGCTAAAAGCCTCTACTCCTTCAGGACTGTTTGATATGCTAAAGATTCCTGGAATGGGAGCAAAGAAAGTGAAATATCTTTATGATAATCTCGGCATAACCAATACAGTAGATCTTGAAAAAGCCTGCAGGGAGGACAGGCTTCTGGATCTCCCGGGATTTGGTAAAAAGACACAGGATAATATACTTAAAGGTATAGGGATAGTAAAAAAGTACAGCGAGAAATATCTTTTTGGAGAAATAATAACGGAGTCAGAAAAAATACTGGAAAAGATAAAGCAGAACAGTTATGTAAAGAGGGCCAGCCTTGGCGGCAGCGTAAGGAGGAAAAAAGAGGTTGTCAAGGATATTGATATAGTAGCCTCCACCGACAATCCTGATAAAGTAATGGATTATTTCACATCAATTGAAGAGGCGGAAGATATAATAGCCCGCGGGGATACCAAATCGAGCATAAGACTAAAAACAGGAATCAATGTCGATATCAGGACAGTAGAAGACTGGCAGTTTCCCTATGCACTCCATCATTTTACAGGCAGCAGGGAACATAATACTGCAATGAGGTCAATGGCTAAAAAATCGGGTATAAAGATGAATGAATACGGTCTTTTTAAAAATGGGGATATCGTAAAATGCAGGGATGAAGAAGATATTTTTAATTTTTTTTCCATGCAGTATATACCACCGGAGCTAAGGGAAAACTATGGCGAGATAGAAGCTGCAAAAAAAGGCATGCTTCCCAAACTTATAAAGGACAGTGATATAAAGGGGCTGATACATATACATACAACCTATAGTGATGGCAGGATGACTCTTGAGCAGGTATCAAAAAAGGCACAGGAAATGGGACTTGAATATATGGGTATAAGCGACCACAGCAAATCTGCATACTATGCAGGGGGCCTGAGTATAAAGGATTTAAAATTACAGTTTGAGGAAATAGACAGTTTAAATAAAAGCTTTAAAGAATTTAAAATATTCAAAGGTATCGAGTCAGATATATTAAATGATGGGAGCCTTGATTATGATGAGGAAATACTTGAAAAGTTTGATTTTGTAATAATCGCAATCCATTCCAATTTTAATATGACAAAAAAGCAGATAACTGAAAGAATAATCAGGGCTATGAAGAACAGGTATTCCACTATACTTGCCCATCCTACCGGAAGGCTTCTACTTTCAAGGGACCCATACGAAGTTGATATAGAGGCTGTAATAGATGCAGCGCAAAAAAACAATGTCGACATCGAACTCAATTCAAGCCCTTTCAGGCTTGACCTGGACTGGAGATATCTAAAATATGCTAAGGAAAAGAATGTTAAAATATCTATAAACCCGGATGCCCACAGCATTGATAACCTGTATGATTACAGGTTCGGGGTAAATATAGCCAGAAAAGGCTGGCTTGAAAAAGATGATGTTGTAAATACCCTGAATGCTCAAAAAATTGATAATTATTTTAAAGAAAAGAGGAAAGCCCGCAAAGATGAAAACAGGAAGTAACATATTTTTACCCGCAATAAAAAACATCAGTAGGATAATAAGTCTACTGGAAGAGAACTACCCTGATGCCGTTAGCTCTTCCCTAAAACATAAGGATCCATTCCAGCTTCTTGTTGCAACCATACTTTCAGCACAGAGCACAGACAAACTTGTAAATACAGTCACCCCGGGCCTGTTCAAAAAATACAGCAGACCGGAGGATTTTGCCGGCATCGATCCGGCAACCCTGGAAAACGATATAAGGTCAACAGGGTTTTTCAGGAACAAGGCAAAAAGTATAATAGGTGCCTCGAGGGAGATATTAAAAACTTTTGGCGGAAGAATTCCGGATAATATTGATGACCTTGTAAAACTTCCAGGCGTGGGCAGGAAAACTGCCAATGTAGTACTGGGAAATTGCTTCGGTAAACAGGTTATAATAGTCGATACCCATGTTAAGAGGATTTCCCGTCTTATAGGGCTCACCAGCAATACAGATCCTGATAAAATAGAATACGACCTGGTAAAGATAATACCGGAGGATAAGCAGACATCTTTCTCGCATAGAATAATAGAACATGGAAGAAACATATGCATAGCCAGGCGGCCCATGTGCCAGATCTGCCCCATACTGAAATACTGCAGATACGGTAAGGAAAATAACTAGGCCTTTGCTGGATATTCTCTGCAGGTGCTTTTTTTACTTTTTAGATATCTATTATTTGATTTCTGGTAAACTTTTTTGAAAGTTCTGCTACTTCATCCTTTACAGTAAAGTATATTATCGACCAGTCATTTTCTGCTAGATATGCCAGGACTTCAAACTGCTTGTTTAACCTGCGTTTATCAGATGATAGGAATGCATCATCTATAATGAAAAATCCGCTTCTTTCCCCCATTATTTTTTCAGATATTGCAATCCTTATTGCCAGAAACAGTTGATCGTATGCCCCCTTGCTCAACTTTCCGGCTTCAAGTTCCCGGCCATACCCATCTGTTACCATAACCTTCTGGGCCCGGCTGTCAAATTTTACGTTACTATATTTTCCTCCCGTTATGCTTTCAAAGATTTCAGAAGCCTTCATCCGCTCAAAAAGGTCTGATATCTTTGATTCTTCCCCTCTTCTTATATCTTCTATTATTTTTAATGCCTCCAGGGCAATACTTTCCCTGTCTTCTACAACTTCAATAAAGCGCGTGATAATATCTGAGGCTTCTTTAAGCCTCTCCAGATTACTTATGTTTACCCTGTTATAATTATCAATATAACTGCTGACATTCAGGTTTAAAAATCTTCTTTGGAGCTCACCCAGATTATTCCTGTGCTCTTCCAGCTTAAGATCAAGTTTGTTTTTTTCTTCTTCCAGCTTTTCTAGTTCCTTCTTTAATACCTCCAGATATTTATGGTCAACTTCCAGGTATTTTCTTTCCTGCGGTTCTTCCAGTGGCCTTAGCCCATCAATATCCTTCTCCCATTTCTCTATCGAACCTTTCATCTTTTCTGCCATATCCCCGGGATCAAAATATGAATCAGCTGCATTATCTTTATTGGAAGGCAGCTCCTGAAATATTTTTACAGATGCCATTATTTCTGAACCTATACTGTTCCTATACCTGTGTTTTTCCCTGAATTCTTCTATGCTTTTTATTCCAAGATCTCCGAGCAACTCCCCGAGTTTCAATTCCAGTTCCCTGATCTGTCCCGTAATCCTGTCCTCTTCATCGGATATCGTTTTATTTTCCATCTCAGCCAGGCTTATCTTTTCCTTTAGTGAATCCCTTTCCCTGCATATTTCCCTGTATCTATCTTCAAAAATTGCAATTTCAGGCAGAGCTTCCTCAATATCCTTTATTCTAAACCCTATTTTTTTAAACTCGTTTTCGAGAAGTTTTTTGTTAACCAGAAATTTTTTATCCGCCCTGCCAGGCCCGTATAAGAAAAATAACAATAATACTGCTGTAAGCGTAAGCACAGCAGGCAGAATAAACGATATAACAATATTTCCTGTAGGAACATATACCACGGGAAAACCAAGCACTGCAAGCGCAAACAGGATAATAATAAATATTATAGGGATCCTTCCAGGCTCTTTTATTTCCTCTGCCTTCCTCCTGTTATATATTTCAAGATCTGATTTGAGCCTTTCGATATCTCTTATTTTTGCTTCCAGTAGGCCTGATCTGTTTTTAACTTTAAAAAATTTCTCATCCAGACTATTCCTCTGCAGCATTTTTTCTTCTCTGTCCTGCTTTAACCGGGATACTTTTTCTTTTAATGAGTCTATACCCCGTATAAGGTCTGATATCTTATCATAATTGTCCTGGTTGAAATCCTTAAGCTGTTCATATATCCCCCGGTTTTTTTTTAACTGTTCCAGATTTCTGACAAACTTTTTATACCTTTCCCAATCTAATATTGCTCCGGCATTTTTTATTTTTTCTCTTTTTTCCTTTATTTTTTTGCTTACTTTTATTCTTTCGAGCTCAGCATGGTCAAGCTTTTCACTGGCAGAACGCTTTATATAATCCATGCTTTCTTTTTCAAAAGATTTTGCTTCAGAAAGTATGGATGCAATTTTTCCATATTCTTTACTGTTTGAAAGCCCTGCATCGCTTGATGGTTTCTTAAGCATTCCGTAGTCTTTTACAAAACTCATCAGCAGTTCAATCTTCTGGGTCTGGAGACCGGTAAGCCTGTCCGTTATATTTTTGAAATAACCGGGACCGTCACTAAGGGATAGATCGCTGTCCCTTATAATAAATATATTCCTTAAATCAGCACCGCCCAGATCCATATATTTAGACAGTCCATTTTTTATATTAATCTTGTATTCTTTCCCACCATTCTCTTCAAACAATATAAAACCCTCCGGATCATCTTCTACCCTGTCAACATCACCATAATCGCGCGTCCTGCCCCGTAGAAGCATCTTTATAACTGCATCTATAGTAAGGGTCTTTCCAGCTTCATTACTTCCTCTTACAACCTGCAGACCGGGACCTATATTAAGTTCAAGTCCATTTATTGGTCCATATTTTATTATATGTATTTTTTTAATCCTCATATGATTTCCGGGTTTTAAGTTTTGAAAACTGCATTATTATCATATTTTCTATTTTTTCTTTTAAATCAGGATCCATATCCTTCTTTAACAGCCTTTCCTTAAAGGCTGTATAAAGCGGGTCCTCAAGTACTGATTTTATATCACGGTAATTTTCTTTTATATTAAACATCACTTTGCCCTGATCCATTTCATCAAGAGCCTCCTGTATTTTTTTCGATGTATTCTTCTCTCCTGAAGAGATAAAACCATTAAGGTTTATTTCTACCTCTGCTTCATTCCCCTTATAGCTTTTGAGCCTGTCTTTAAGTTCTGTTATCGATTCTTCTTCCCTGCCGGGATTAAAATCTATTTCAATCTTATCATAATAAAAGGAACCTGTTTCTAAAAAGCTCAACCTTTCTGAGCGAGGTGCTTCCGTATTAAGAAATGTAATCCTTCTCCTGCCCATCTCCTTTCTGGTTATGGAAACCGGACTCCCGCTATAGATAAAAATTGTTTTTTCCGATATACGGCTTTCAATCACCCTTGAATGGAAGTGACCTGCCAGTATATAATCAAAACCTATGTTCCCCAGAATTTTTGAACTTACCGGAAGATACATCTGCCTTTTCTCATCTCCGTATTCATCCTCTCCGACGTAGGGAATATCAAGACTGCAGTGTATCATGAGAATATTTTTCTTAGAGGCATCTATACTTTTCTCCAATAAGGGAACCAGGTCGTTAAAATCCTGGTTAATGTAGGGTATTCCGGTTATTGTCAGATTCTTAAATTCAACTGTCTCAAACGGCTGCCCGGTAAGAATCTCAATACTATTGCCAAAATTCATATCCGGACCATATGCTTCCATATCATGGTTTCCCGGTATCACCAGAACCCTGAAAGGAAGTGATGAAAAAATATCTCTGAGGCCGGGTCTTAAAATATCAGCGTCCTGATTTGAGTCAAAGAGATCCCCGGAAATAAGTAATAGTTCTGTCCCCTTTTGCTCAGCTTCCGATATAATATTTTTTAGAGCTTTAATACGTTCGGGTTTATCAGGACTTAGATGCAGGTCGGATGTATGTACTATCTTCATTTAATACTAAAACCTTTCGGTAGACTTTTTTAATATTATACCTTTAAATCAACCTTCTTAAAAAGAAAATCTAACTAATAATACCTATCTTAAAATTTTTATCCTATTTGTTATTTGAACATCATCATCTTTTTTAATATAATCTTTTAAAATACTATGGGTTCTATTTATATATAGAACCGTGCATACTGACATAATCTAAAGAAAAGGCTTGATATGAAAATCATTAAAAATATGGATATAGAGATGCCGGATGAAATAGGAAGGGATTTTTTAAAAAAACTCATGAGTGGAAGGCTCAATCCCTATCTTGAAAAAATGCTTGAAGAAAACCGGGGGGCATGTATTGAAACATTAAGACCCGCAGCCTTATATGAGTTCTTCTCTATAGATAAAATTGTGGACAGTACAGTTTATTTTAAATCAGGAAACATATTTAATGGACCAAATATATCCAGGATACTGAAGGGATCCGAGATTGCAGTAATATTTATGTTCACCCTGGGAAAAGAGATTGATGACCTTATAAAAAAAGTCAGGGAAAGTGGTGATACACTGGGAACCATAATCATGGATTCAGTCACTACAGAGATGCTTTACGTGGTCGGTGATCATATAGGAAGGATTATAAAAAAGAATATTTCAATCCCCGGGGGCTATGCTTCTACATGCCCTTACTCACCCGGTCAGTATAAATGGACAATAGAAGAGCAAAGAGAACTTTTTGATATGGTAGACGGCTCCAAAATAGGAATAGCGCTGAATCAGAGTTATTTGATGATACCATTCAAATCAGTATCAGGGGTATACGGTTTTGGACCTAGAGATAAGATAGACAAGACAAGAGTAGCATGTGATTTATGCCCCAGAAGGGAAAGTTGTATCGGCAGAAGATAATTTATACCAAATTTGATAATACTAATTCAGTGAATTTACCCATTCTCATTTTAGAGGAATATAGCGGGTATCCAGCAGCAATACTTTTTATAAAGACCCATAAGGTCAGTCTTAACCGGTATTTTCTCTTTTTATTTTTTCTCTTTTTTCTTCTCTGGTAGGACCGAGTTTTTCCTTTAGTACGATATCAGAAAACTCAACCAGGCAGTTATGCGGGCATACCTCTATACATTTTCCACAGAGGTTACACTTTGAGAAATCGAATTCCGGATTGCCGGTTTCGGCATTCCAGGTAATTGCACCTGTATCACATGCCTTCATGCAGTCCCTGCATTGTATGCATCCCCTGTCACATTTTTTACGTCCCGGTATGTTTTTAACTGATTGATAATTACACAGATATATAATTTTATTCTGGGACGGTACCAATTCTATAAGATTTCTGGGGCATTCATCAACACAGAGGCCGCAGCCGGTGCATTTATCCGGATCAATTACTGCCACACCCATCTTTTCATCGATGTGTATGGCACCGCTGGGACATACTGCTACACAATCTCCAAAGCCCAGACAGCCAAAAGGGCATTCTTTCGGACCCCCTGATACCATATTTGCTGCCCTGCATGATTTAATACCACTGTAGTCTCCCGTCCATTTTGAATTACCGTAGCATTTTACAACTGCCTTCTTATTCATGGAAGATGCATCCACCTCAATATCAAGAGTCTTCTCCAGACCTTTTAGCATCCCAGGATTCTGCAGTACAGTAGCACACGGACTGGTAAAAAATATATTCTTATCTTTAGAAAGTGCCTGCGCATAGGCAAAACAGCCCGGATAACCGCAGGCTCCGCAGTTCATGCCGGGAAGATACTTTACTATCTCTTCAGTTTTCTTAAGACTATCAGGTTCATCCGGAAGCACCCTGTTTACTATGAATATAAGAATGCCTGAGATAAGCCCTATTGCGCCCAGTATTCCAATTATTGCATATGTGCCCATAAAATTAAGATAATATTAAGTTTACATCAATCCATTAAATCCCATAAAGGCCAGCGCAAGCAGAGCTGCCGTTATAAAAGCTATGGGAAGCCCCTTCATCGCCGGCGGTGTATCTGCCAGTTCAAGCTTCTCCCTGATGCCTGACATTATTATAAGTACCAGGGTAAAACCAAGACCGGCACCAAGAGCACTAACCATGCTTTCAACGATAGTATAGTTCTCTCCCGAATTTATAAGTGTTATACCCAGTACCGCGCAGTTGGTAGTTATAAGAGGAAGGTATATACCAAGCGCATTGTAGAGGGTAATATTTGTCCTCTTTATTACCAGTTCCACTATCTGGACAAGCGCAGCTATGACCAGTATATAAATAACTATCTGTAGGAATTCCACATTAAATGGCAGGAGTAGATAATTATAAATAACAGAAGTCACAATAGATGATATAAGCATTACGAGTGTTACGGCCATGCCCATGCTTACCGCATTTGTCAGCTTTTTTGATACGCCAAAAAATGGGCAGAGTCCAAGGAACTTTGAAAGTACAATATTATTTACTATAACCATTACTATAAATATCGTAAAAAGATTATTCACCCTTTATCACCCCTATCATTCTAAAAAGTGCCATAAGAAGACCTATGACGAGAAATGCACCCGGAGGGAATATAAAAAATGCAAGTGGATGTTCTGAAAGACCCGGGATACTGAAAAGGTTGAAGCCAAATACTGCTAGATTTCCTGTCCCAAGGATCTCCCTTAAAAATGAGATCATTATAAGAGCTATGGTAAATCCCAGCCCTATTC
>JAGYMN010000149.1 GCA_018400395.1 Actinomycetota bacterium | reverse complement strand
GTTGCAGAAAGTCATCAATTCCTATTTTTACATTTCCATCTTTCTCCATAAAGGCCCAGGTATGACTTCTATCAAAAAATATCCCGGCAGGTGCATTAACTGACTGCTCATTAAAAGCACCCGCATTGACACTGACAGGAACTTCCTGTTCCTTTTCTGATGCGGCCTTTACAAGTTTTGTTATTATATATACCAGCAAACCAGCAACTACAACCGTAGCAATAATAAAAAAGATCCGTGCACTGCTGAAGGGCTGCTGATTACCTGCAGTTACTGCCATTCCCACGTTTTTTAAACCCTGTATCTTAGGCTGCCTTTCTCCAGGTATAAGTTCTGAAAATCCGGCTTCTGAAATATAATCCTGTCCACCTGAAAGCACCCATTGCAGAAAAGCGGTCTTCCCCTCATCAACAGGAGCAGCAGTTGAAACAACATGAATATTCCTGCACAGGGATCCCGGATATTTGCCTATCCATACTCCCCTGTTAAAATCATTCAGACAGGAATATATATTTTCGTTATTCTCCAATATTCCATTACCATTTATATCTATTGGCACTATTTGCAAACCGTCCCTTACAGCATGGTTTTTATAATCAATTATGCCTGAAAGCCTGCAAAATCCAATTGCATACTTATCATGCATTATACCCTCAGCCAATTCATCACTGTTTGATATACGGTTTACATTACCGGTAAGCTTATCTGATTGCATAAATTGAGACAGGCAAAATTTCACAGACTCACCATCAAGGCAATAACAATTTACTGTCGTTCCATTATCTGTATTCAAAACCTTCCCCCAGGTAAGTCTTCCGGGTTCTGAATATGCATCAGCAAAAGCGGAAGGAGATATTCCATTCTCCATTATTTCTTCTATAAATGGATTGTCTGCACTGATTACCGGCACAATAACATCCCTAGCTACAACCATGCTCCAGAGTGATCCACGCTCCAATGACCGTAAATAATCCTCTGTCACGATCCCAATTACGCCATCATCACCAAGCTGATATCCCTTGCTTTCGTCTGAAATATCATTATTGCGAAAAACTATACCGGGCTTATCATGAGTGTATTCTGTAATCCACCTGTCAACCAGCCCGCCTAACTCAGGACTGACAAGGACCCGCACAGTATCTGTGTCTGTTGAGCCCTGCAGGTATCCTGGCGGCATTACCATACTGCTCACCTGAAGTACTGATAGTGAAGCCACCAAACTGAATAAAACTATTAACTTTTTCATATTATTTATTTTTAAATTCTATTTCACCAGTAAACCTTAAGCCAATTTTGATGCCAAAGTAATTTTTGAGCACCTATATTGCTGATATACTGGCTATTATCCAGGTCGGAACTCATATGTGAATTTCCTTTATGTGTTGCATTTTACAACATCTTGTTCTGCTAAGGGGTGTGAACTGCTTGTTTTACACTATTATACAACCTTTGCTTATTTTTACTACATATGTCTATTTTTACGACACTTTGTAAATATCATAAACTTATAAGCTTGATTATATGACTTTTATGTATGCCGGATAGAGAGCTATCAATGTGAATAATAATGAAGACCTGCTTCGCTTTATGACCAGGCAAAAGGGGCTTAACTTTGAGACCGGATCAGATTTCGAAATTATTTAAAATGTTTATAAATAAGATGCAGCGGTGCAGCTTAGTAATGAGAAATCAGTCAATAGTTGGTAAATTAACATCTCAAGAAATGATTAAAACGCTTTATGGCAGAACGAGGCATTATATTACGAGGCTTATTATGTATTATTCATTTACAGTAACATTAAATAATTAAGCTATGCAAAAAATTCTATTCTATTCAGTACTGGCCCTTACTGTCAGTATTTCAAGTGCAAATGGTAATACCTCTGATTTTGAAACGCTGTTAAAAGGATGGTCGGAATCTTTTCTGACAAAGGTAGGTGAGGATTACCAGGATACACTTAACTTCAGGCTGAACGACAATAACAGCCACTGGTATGTGACTTTTTCAAAAGGAAACTACTCGATCCATCAGGGAGAAAATCCGGATGCAAAATTTATTTTTACGGCGGATATGGAGACATACCGTAAGCTTTATAAAGGAAAACTCAGTCCAATAACTGCAATAGGAAGAGCTTCTATTAATGAACCAGCGCCCCTTGACTTTATTCTGCAAAACGGAATGACAGTAGGCAACGTCAACTGGAGCGATGCCTATTTTACTTTGATTAATTTTTTCAACCCACATCCTAATAATAAAATTGTATTGGGACAACAGTATTCAAGGTCCGTTCATGGCGGAAATGTTATAGGACTTTACTATTCAGTTGGTTTCAGGAGTGCCTGGTATCATATCAATAAGGGGGAAATGCTGAACGAAGCAGGTGAGAAAGATCCCTTTGAACAATCTTTCATTATCCTGAAAGGATCAGGCTATGCAAAAATAGGTAAAGATACCATTGTCGTAAATGAAAATGAAGCTTATTATATAAGGCCCAACCTGGAACACAAGATATGGACTGAATCAGAAGAAGGAGTCACTTTATTATGGAATGCCTGGGGAAAAGAAGCATGGTAATATGGCAGGGCATAAAGCTCATATTTGCTTT
>JAGYMN010000148.1 GCA_018400395.1 Actinomycetota bacterium | reverse complement strand
TGTCTCCCTCCATTGCTGATGATACTCCTGAAGCACCCTGAAGGCATTTACCGGATTAGGTTCCATCAGCAGCTCTTCCGCCTTCTCACAAAGCTTGATCTTTATTTCAAGGTTCTTTTTAAAATCAAGGTCCCTGAGTTCCTTATTTATCTTAATATAATCATAAAATATCTCAACATTGAGATTATATGTTTCCCACAGATTCCTCAGTGATGATTGCGGCACAGGTCCCACTGAATGCCATTCAGCCTGGAGGTCCCGGAACTCCTGGAATGTTTTATTTATTGACTCCTCCCTGTTAACAAGGTCCTTTATTCTGTCAATTATATCGTATTTCTTCTTAAGGTTTTCCTGTTTCTGTGTCTCAAGCTGTTTATTGTACTCTGTTCTCTTACCCCGGTAACGGGCAAGCAGCCCTTTCATTTTTATCTCGAGGGGATCGTCAGCCGGTTTATAGTCTTCAATCCGGCCTCCTTCGTCCATGAATTTCTGCTTCTTATGATCGGTTTCAGCCTTATGTTTCTTATAGAATAATGTTTTTATCTTCTCTACATCATCATTAATTTCATGAAGGGGCCTGTTTTCTATTAGCAACTCAAGTGTTTCGATCAGCTCCTCCTGTGAGCGTCCCGAATAATCAACTTCCGGCAGTTCCTCCGGCTCTGTCCTGTCACCTGAGGAGGGACTTTTTGTATCTGCCTTTTCTTCCCCTGCTTCAGATTTCTCAGTATCTGCCTTTTCTTCTTCGGCTTTCATATTCTCATTATTAGTTTCGGCAGATTTATTTTCTGCATCGAATTGTTCATCACGAACAGAGCCATCCGGATCCATAACAATCATAATTAATCCTTTTATATGAGCACATTGCCAGATTTTTAATTACTTAAATCTGAGAACTTTCAAGGTTACGAAAATATTGAATTATTTATAAAAACTCAAAGAATAACAGTTTTAATAATTTATCGCTGATCATCAACTACTTACTCATACCTGGTTATTTTCAATCACAAAGACATTTTAGAACTTTCTGAGTTCTCAAAACCATTCCTGGAGCAAACACCTTATAAATTACTGTTCTTTTTCAGCAAAAACTTGAATGGGTACAATGCCCTCTCAATCAATCTCATATCCTCGGTGATTATCTCAGCTTTACCTTGCATATTCTGACTGAATTCCAGATTCTTCCCATAAAAAGTAGATAAACCATCGGGCAGTTTAACATCCAGAACATACATGTTTTCATGCGGAACCAGTGATCGTCTTTGTATAACACCCCGTACCATACCATACTCAAGGTAAGGGTATCCTTTGAGCTGAATATTCACATTCTGTCCTGTCTTTACTTTTCCGGAGCCGGTCATTGGGATCCATATTCTGGCAATTATCTCATTTTGTCCTTCAGGCACCACTGTCATCACGGTTTCACCTTTTTGTACGGACTGATTTTCCGCCCAGTAACGTGTAAAAGTCACATGACCATCAACAGGTGAGACAAGCAGGTGGTTCTGTATCCACCAGTCGAGCCTTGATTTAAGGCGTATAAGCTCATCATCAAGTACTGACCTGTACTTTTGTTTTTCCTCCTCCCCGGCGGCAACAAAATCATGGAGGGTTTGTTTCTTTGATGCCAGGTCTATACGCCTTGAAGCTGCATCCAGTACCACCTGCACCATTTCAATTTTTAAAGAATAATACTTTTGTTTGGAATTTTCAAGTTCGGCATCAGGCAGCAGGCCTTTCGCATTAAACAAGGAGTCCCTAAGATATCTTTTTTCTTCGAGTTCCAACCTTGATAATATCAGATATTCCTTGCTTTTCAGTTTATTAATGTAGTCTTCAATACTTTTTATCTCCTCCCTAACTGATTCAATCTTTTTCCCGTAATAGTCAATTTCAATATGGTTGAGATAATCAAAGTAGCTTTTCCTGAATGAGGAATACCTGTCCTGTATCTCTCCCAGCTCAGGATTATCGGGCAATTTCCTGTATATTCCGTCTGTTGAAGGTGGTATATCTGCTGAATTGATTGTATCAAGCAATGAACTCAGCCATTGCACACTCCTGTATGAGGCGGCTGTTTCAAGCACTCCCATCACTGATCCCTGCCTGACATGCAGTCCGTCGGAAACAAACAATTGTTCTATATCGCCGGATACCCTCGCCACCACGTTTGCCGGTGGCTTTTCTGTTGTTATCACGGCATCAGCCCTGATTATATATGGATATTTGATCAGCCATGAAATAAGCAGCAGCATAAATATTATGATGCCCACAACAGCAGTACCCCATCGTATTGCCGAGGCCGGAGGAGTGTTCATTATTTCCTCAACGGGCTGGGAATATCTTATTTCATGTGACAGTTTTTTCAAGGTTAAAAATTTAAGACATAAAAATAAACAACAATTTGTTTTATGGTATTACCCTTTAGTTACACTATCTTTTAACTACCAAGTTCAAGCTGGTCCCGAATAAGGTTATAGTAATCACCCCGCTTTCTTATAAGCTCTTCATGACTTCCTGTTTCTTTTATTTTTCCTTTATCCAGCACCACTATATTGTCTGCTGTTCTCACCGTGCTTAAGCGGTGTGCAATAACCATCACTGTTT
>JAGYMN010000147.1 GCA_018400395.1 Actinomycetota bacterium | reverse complement strand
AATAGCAACAGCCTTTAATCAATAATATAGGGCTGTTGCTATTTAACCGGAGTTAAGAATTTGGGATAAGAATGCTATCCTATATCTCAATTCCCTGCTGTAATCAGAGGCAATGGGCCTCTGGCTCCAGCTTCTATACAGTTAAAGGGATCTTTTTCGAGCGTGTTTTTTACGACTTCGTCTATATTATTTACGAAAACAAGATTAATCCCCTTAAGTATAGATCTGGGGACCTCTTCAAGATCCTTTCTGTTCTTTTCAGGAATTATTACTTTTTTAAGTTCTGCCCTCCTGGCTGCAAGCAGCTTCTCCTTAAGGCCACCTATGGGCAGCACCCTTCCGCGAAGGGTTATTTCTCCTGTCATTCCAATATCTCTTATTACAGGTATCCCCGTAAAAGCAGATACAAGCGAAGAAGTCATGGTTACTCCTGCAGACGGCCCATCTTTGGGGATTGCACCGGCCGGAACATGTATATGTATATCTGAATTATTAAATATTTCTTCGTCAATACCCAGCTCCTTTGACTTTGATTTGATGTAACTTAAAGCAGCCCTGGCAGACTCCTGCATTACATCCCCCAGTTTTCCAGTAAGCTGCATCTTCCCACTACCCTTATAATATGTCGATTCGATAAGAAGGATATCTCCTCCGACAGGTGTATAGGCAAGACCTGTTGCAACACCAACTCTGTTCATGTCTTCTATTTCGCTGGGCTGTATCTTTGATACACCCAGATACTTCCTAACCTTTTTGGGAGTAATAATCTTTGTATATTTTTTATTCTCAACTATTTCCCGGGCGATCTTCTTGCATATATTTGCAATCTCTCTTTCAAGATTTCTTACACCGGACTCCCTGGTGTATTCTTCTATTATGAGGGAAATTGAATCTCTGGAGAACTTCACATCATATTTATCTATTCCCTGCTCTTTAAGCTGCTTTGGTATCAGATACTTATTTGCGATATGCAATTTTTCTTCTGAGCTGTATCCAGGTATCTCTATTACCTCCATCCGGTCTTTAAGTGCCGGGTGTATTGTGTCCAGGATATTTGCTGTGGTTATGAACATCACATTCGAAAGATCGAAAGGAATCTCTAGATAATGATCCCTGAATGAATTATTCTGTTCAGGGTCCAGGACTTCAAGTAATGCAGAAGAAGGGTCGCCTCTAAAATCTGCACCAACCTTGTCTATCTCATCCAGCATAAATACAGGATTATTTGTTTTTACCTGTGAAAGTCCCTGTATTATCCTTCCGGGAAGAGCACCGACATATGTCCTCCTATGGCCTCTTATTTCTGCTTCGTCCCTTATACCGCCAATTGACATCCTTATGAATTTTCTACCGGTTGCTCTTGCTATAGATTGGCCCAGGGACGTTTTGCCCACTCCCGGGGGGCCCACAAAGCATAATATTGGACCTTTTGTGGTCTTACCCTTAAGCTTTCTAACTGCAAGGTAATCTAGTATATGAACTTTTACTCTTTCTAGATCGTAATGATCATTATCAAGCACTTCTTTTGCACTTTTTATGTCCAGTAAATCCTTTGTCTTTTCTTTCCAGGGTACATCGAGCATCCAGTCTATATATGTCCTGATATATGAATGTTCAGGAGACATTGCAGGAATGCTTTCGAGTCTTTTTATTTCCTTCTCCACTTTTTTCCTGGCTTCTGCAGGCATTTTTTTCTTACCCAGCTTTTTTCTTAGATCATTTGTAATTGCTTCAGATTCATCGGACTCACCAAGTTCTTTTTTAATAGTCTTTAACTGCTGCCTGAGATAATATTCTCTCTGGGTCTTACCGACCTCTTTTTGTACCTTATCTCTTATCTGGGACTGCACTTCGAATTTTTTCAATTCTTCACCCAGAAATTTTGTTAAAAGCTTTAACCTTTTAGGTATATTGTTTTCTTCCAGTATTTTCTGTTTCTGTGCTGTGCTGGAAAGCAGATATGAAGCAAAGAGGTCTGCCTGTACATCAGGTCTGGAGATATTAGTTGCAGCAACCACAAAGGCAGTGGGAAGGGGTATTCCCAGCTGAATAAACTTTTCTATCTGAAGTCTTATTGTAGTATTTGTGTTCTTCATTTCTTCATCTTCGGTATATGGCGGTTCTACTACAACTTCTGTGGAAACCCTGAAATAAGGATCTGTCTGTGTAAAATATTTTATCCTTACTCTGGATATACCTTCAACGACGCATTTTATCTCGTCCTTAGATACATTTACCAGCTGTTTTATAGCGCATGCAGTACCTATCTCATAAAGATCTCCCTTTTCCACGATCTCTTTATTTTCCTCTTTCTGTGCCACGACTACTATAATATTGTGTTCTTTTGAAGCATTTTCTACTGCTTCAAGAGATTTCTTTCTTCCCACAACAAGCGGAGTTGCCAGGTAAGGGAAAACCACACTATTTTTTAAAGAGAGAAGGGGAAGCTCTTCGGGTATCTTTATTTTCTCAACTTTCTCATCTACCAATCTTTCTTTAGCTACCACTTTATATCAACTCCTATTAATATTTTTTACTATTTAATTTTATAATTTTATCAACAATAGAAATATATTTTATATTGTCATTATAACAGATAATAATTAAAAATACTAAAGATT
>JAGYMN010000146.1 GCA_018400395.1 Actinomycetota bacterium | reverse complement strand
CTTTTACCTTGTTTTTGCCTTTATGTTCACCTTCAATGGAGTAATGAGAGGGGCCGGCGACACATTTATCCCCATGGTAATAAGCCTTATCTCCCTCTGGCTTATCCGCATACCTTTTGCCATCTTCCTGTCTGAAAGGTTCGGCGAAACGGGCATCTGGTGGTCATTCCCGATGAGCTGGGCAACAGGACTGATTATGTCGTGGTTATACTACCTTACCGGAAGATGGAAGAAAAAGGCTATCGTGAAGCCACAGGCATAAAAAAGTGTATCTAATTTTTAATACATTTGCTTAACAAAGATTAAAGCTATGACCAGATCTATGACAGGCTATGGTTCGTCCTCTGCCGAAACAGATGAAAAGAAGGTAACCGTGGAGTTAAGATCCCTGAACAGTAAACAGATGGATATTAACACCAGGATGCCATGGTATTACAAAGAAAAGGAAATAGAAATCAGAGCCATGATAAGCAAGGGACTTGTCAGAGGTAAGGCAGACCTGAATATTTTTATTGACAGTCTTGATGAAACCGATGTTCCTTCTCTGAACAAAACCGCCATAAAGAGCTATTATAATCAACTAACAGATATAGCAGGTGAGCTGTATATTGAAAACAGGAAGGAGTTATTATCCATTATCATGCAACTGCCCGAAACACTTAGAACGGACAGGCAAAAACTCAGCGATAAAGATTGGAAACTTATATCCGGACTGATTGATAAAGCTATAAAGGACCTTAATGAATACAGGGCGGAGGAAGGCAGATCAATAGAAAAAGAGCTGAAAAAGAGAATAAGCCTTATCGAATCATACCTGAAGGAGATAATACCATACGAGAAAGAAAGAATTAGAATTTTAAGGGAGAAAATATTCAATAATCTTAAACAGCTGGAAAGCGAAATGATTGATGAGTACAGGCTGGAGCAGGAAATATTGTATTATGCTGAAAAGCTCGATATTAATGAGGAAAAAGAGAGGCTCGGAAAACACTGTGATTATTTTAAGCAGACCCTGGATTCGCAGACTGTCAAAGGGAAAAAACTAGGCTTTATAAGCCAGGAAATAGGGAGGGAAATCAATACCCTGGGATCAAAGGCCAATGATATTTCCATACAGAAGATAGTGGTTATGATGAAGGATGAACTGGAAAAAATAAAAGAGCAGATACTAAATGTGCTATGAAGAAAGCTCAGAAAGAAGGTAAATTAATTATTCTATCAGCTCCCTCGGGATCAGGTAAGACAAGTATAGTGAGGTATCTGCTGAAAAATGAACCGCAGCTTGAGTTTTCAATATCTGCCACAAGCAGGCAACAGCGACGGGGAGAGAAAAATGGTACAGACTATTACTTTTTAACTGCAGATGAATTCAGGCAAAAGATTGCAAATAATGAGTTTATTGAGTGGGAGGAAGTATATAAAGATATCTATTACGGAACACTACGCAGCGAGCTGGAGAGGATATGGAGAGAGAACAAACATGTTATTTTTGATGTGGATGTTATGGGCGGGATTAAGCTCAAGGATAAATTTGGCTCCAGAGCTTTCTCGATATTTATACAGCCCCCAGGCATTGATGAATTGAAAAGAAGGCTGACAGGCAGGGGTACTGACTCTCCCGAAGAAATAAGCATGCGTATTGCAAAAGCAGAAAGGGAGATGACAAAAGCCGGCCATTTTGATATAATAATATTAAATGATGATCTTGAAAGAGCCCGGGAAGAGGCACTGGAAAAGTGTAAAGCTTTTATTGGTAAATGATAAATATTATTAAACAAATTTGAATTGAGCATGAAAACTGGACTTTATTTCGGTTCATTCAACCCTGTACATATAGGCCATATGGCCATAGCAAACTATATTTATGAGTATTCAGATCTTGACGAAATATGGTTCGTTGTGAGTCCCCATAACCCCCTTAAGAAAAAAAGCAGCCTGCTGGCCGGACATCACAGGATTCGCCTGGCCGAAATAGCCATAGCTGATGACCGGAGATTCCGGGTCTCTGATATAGAATCAAAACTACCACAACCTTCATACACCATTGACACTGTCTCTTACCTGAGAGAAAAACATCCTGGTCACCAGTTTGCACTGATTATGGGTAGCGACAATCTGCTCACAATCCATAAATGGAAAAATGCGGATATACTGATGGAAATATGCAAGATCTTTGTTTACCCGAGGAAAAACACCTCCAAAGACCCATCACCTGAGCTTAAGGAAATAATACAAACAGCCGACATCGAAATAGTTGATGCACCTTTCATGGAAATATCAGGCACTTTCATCAGATCTGCCATCAGTGAAACCAGGGATATTCGCCATTTTCTCCCCCCCGGCGTGTGGCAATACATCACTGATATGAATTTTTACAGGTAAGCCGGGACATACTTATGAAATGATATATTTTTTTATGTATTATCGACTGTTATTTTATTAACATTGTTATTTTATTAACAGTTAAATTGCTATATTTGTAACGAAAATATAGACTATGAAACTGAATAAAATAGCCAAAATACTGAATGCCAAGGTGCTGGCCGGGATGGACCACCTTGACAGGGAAATAGAATACGCATTTTCTTCAGACCTGATGAGTGATGTTCTGACTATATCTGACAAAAGGCTTATCCTTCTCACAGGTTTATCC
>JAGYMN010000145.1 GCA_018400395.1 Actinomycetota bacterium | reverse complement strand
CTTATGAGGCTTGGCCGTATTATACCAGGCGGAATTAAACCCTGCCCCGAAAGCATTGGCAAAGGGTGAGATATAAGCTTCCATAAGCTTCATCCCGTCATTAATGCCGGCTTTAAAAAAATCTGTCTCAAGCTGTGCCCTGGCATTCTGTCCTGACAGAAGCAATATTGCAACAGCAATAATGCTGATTCGTTTTTTAAGACTCAAGTTCATATGATTACAATTTTATTTACTTTTTTTCATGAGGCCGCTTCGCCAGGTTTATACTCGCTTTACAGCCTTGATTTCACTTAGCTAAAGTAGAACTAATGTGGATAATATCAAAAAAGGGATAATAAAATAAATATTATCCCTGAGAAAAACAGTAAAGCATTTCCTGCAATGCTATTTCTCTTTTATAAAATCCTGGAATTTATCATATTCAATCTCAGTGGCGAATTTAAACAGCTGCCTGCCATCAAGTTCACCTGAGAGTCCGAGACATACAAGTGAATCGTTCTCTTTCAGTATTAACATAAAATCACTTACATAATCTTCGTTTTCAAGTATATAGGCTGAAACATATGTTTTGCCGGAGTTTAAGGCCATAATATTTTCATATTCAAATTCACTCATTTTTCCGTTCAGCCTTTGCAGCATTTTATCCGTCTCACCAGCATCATTATTTTCCCGGCTATAAACAAGCAGTTTAACAAAATTTATATCTCCTATCTCATCCTTTTCAATATCATTGCTGTCCATTCCTATCAGTCCCATAAACATTGCCGGCGGCAGTTTGACCATATAAACACCCCTTTCTCCTTCAAATTCACTGAACACATCTTCATTTTTACGCTTATCGGAGCATGCAAGGGCGATCACTAACATTGAAGCAAAGAGGCTGTATAATATATATTTCATTATCAATAGTTTACATTATTTTGCAATTCCTTAATACCCATTGTTTTGCTTATACTGGATATATTTTGCATGTCCAGGTCTCCCTTGATTGAGATCAGGACATTCTGTCCGGGTCCGCCGCCAATCATAAGCAGCTCCTCTATCCTTTTGCCTTTTTCCTTAACCAGGAATTTAAGGTCCTTGCCACTCTCTTTTACCACCATAAGCTCTTCATATCCTCCAAAATCCAGATCTTTCTCAAGTTCCCTGAAGAAGTTGAGTTTTTGATTGAGCTCATCATCCTCAACAGTGAGTATGCGTATGGTTTTCAGTTTTCTGATCACATCTTCCATCTCATCATCATCCAGTTCCACGCCAGCCATCATGCTAAACATCTTACTCGAGATAAAGACGGTTGTAATACCCTCTGTACCTGAATATTTGTCAAACATCACATCAATCGGATTTCTCTGGGCGAATGATGTGAGAGTAAGGCTGAAAACCAGAAACAGCAATATTATTCTTTTCATGTCTTTCATATTTATTTTATTTATTATTCTTTCTCTGAATTAATATCATCTCCTATATTCAGCAAACGCATTCCTGTATCCAGATATCTTAAAGTCTTCAGTTCATCTGCCACGGCCGACCTGGATTCCGGCAGCAGCTGCATTTTCGATTTAGTTTCGGCTATAACAGAAAGACCGGACATACTTTCCCTGCCCTTATTCAGGTTTGCAGAAACCCTGTAAAGTACTTCCACGGTCTCATTATACGCAAGCCGGGGATCCTGGTAGGTATCTTCAAACTGTGTTCCCCTGTTGTTGAATACAAACCAGAAGCTTATTATCACCAGTATACCTGCTGCGGCTGACATAGCTCCATAAAGGAGGCGCTTATTATGACCGATTCTCCTTTCTTTCTCTGAACCGTCTATGGCCTCAAGTATTCGGGCATTAAGCCCGGCAGGTGGTTCCGGAATATCTTCATCCCCGTATATGCCTGCAATAAGCATCCTGTCTTCAAAATACTGCCGGGGAAGGTCCTCCCGGGACAAGAGGTCAAGAAGCATTTTCTCTTCCTCCCCGGATGTTGCGCCCCGGTAATATTTATCGAGCAGTTTATCAAGCAGTGACCGGTTCATAATTTCTTTTTTTTAATTCTTCTCTTACCATTTTACGGGCTCTTGACAGTTTAACCCTCAGGTTATTGATGTCTACACCCAGTTTTTCAGTTATCTCCTCAAACTCATAGCCGTCAATATCACGCATTTGTATCACATCCCTGTAGTTATCCGGCAGTGAATCGATTATGCCTGTTATAATTCTAAAACTCTCCCTGCCTTCAATATTATCCTCATACATCATGTCATTGGTTCCGGTGTTATCCGTAATACTGTCCTCAAGATATTCTTTTTTCCTTTTCCTGAGACAGTCAAGGCAATGATTACGTGTCACTGTCATTGCAAATGCTTTTACATTGCTGTATCCTGATAATTTATCCCGCATCTTCCACAGTTTCAGAAAAACCTCCTGAACCGCGTCTTCCGCTTCTTCCCTGTTGGAGAGAAAGCGGAAGGCAAAACGGTACAGGTTCCGGCTCAGTGGTAATATGTCAGCTTCAAATTCTTTCCTGGTCATAATATATCAGTGGTAAAAAACCAGGTTATAAAGTTAGTTAATAATTAGCTTATCTCAAGCCGAACACTGCATGGTCATCATTAACTGAATCCGACATTTCCTTTATCATCTTATCAGTCATCCTGCCCTTGATCTGTATAAGGGCATTATCATCGCCACCGGCCACAAGCAGGAATTCAGTGAATACCTTTCCTTCCGCCT
>JAGYMN010000144.1 GCA_018400395.1 Actinomycetota bacterium | reverse complement strand
TCAATTAAAGATGAGAGGAATACTTACAGTGATAATGAGTTAAGTCGTATTTATCATGATATGTATTTGATAAGAGAGTTTGAAACAATGCTTAATCTTATTAAAACGACAGGTGAGTTTAAAGGTGTCTCATATAATCATCCAGGTCCTGCACATCTTTCTATTGGCCAGGAAGCTGCTGCGGTAGGTATGGCATATAACCTTTGCGAAGAAGATTTTATTTTTGGATCGCACAGGAGCCATGGAGAAATCCTAGCAAAAGGGTTGTCAGTAATATCCAGGTCAGATGATGATTGGTTGGAAGATGTTATGAAATCATATTTTGAGGGAGCTATCTACAATATTGTTTGCAAAGATCATAATGGTTCGATAAAGGATTTGGCTAAAAAATTCATGATATATGGCACCCTCGCGGAGATTTTTGCCAGGGTAACAGGCTTCAATAAGGGCCTTGGAGGAAGCATGCACGCATTTTTTACCCCTTTCGGGATTTATCCTAATAATGCAATAGTTGGAGGCAGCGGGGATATTGCAGTGGGAGCTGCTCTGTTCAAAAAGGTAAACCGCAGGAAAGGAACAGTAGTTGCTAACATTGGTGATGCATCAATGGCATGCGGACCTGTATGGGAGGGTATATCTTTTGCAACAATGGACCAGTTCACCCAGCTGTGGGAAGGAGATATGAAAGGAGGCCTGCCACTGATAATAAACATAATGAATAACCATTATGGAATGGGTGGTCAGACTTCGGGCGAGACCATGGGCTACGGTATGGCAGCACGCATTGGTGCGGGAGTTAATAAAGATCAGATGCATGCTGAACGGATTGACGGGATGGATCCACTTGCCGTTATCGATGCTTTTAAAAGAAAAATAAAGGTGCTTAAGGATAAAAAAGGTCCAGTGTTACTCGATACTGTAACTTACCGTTACAGCGGCCATTCCCCTTCAGATGCTTCTTCGTATCGTTCGAAAGAAGAGATGGAAGCATGGCAGCAACATGATTGTATTTTAAATTATCGAAATAAACTTATTGAGAACAATATCAAGGATGAAGATGAACTAAATTCAATTGATCAAGAGGTAAATGAGCTTATTTTTGAGATGTTCAGGAAGGCCATTGATGATGAGATATCGCCACGAATGGACCTTGATAAGGACTCTGAACTTATTGGCGAGGTGATGTTCTCAGGTGAACGGGCTGATACTATGGCTGATGGTGAACCCGAAACCTTGATCCCCCTGAAAGACAATCCCAGAGTAAAGCAGATAGTCAGGAAAGAAAGGTATGCTTTTGATAATGAAGGCAAACCGTATTCCAAGATGAAGCAATACCAGCTGAGGGATGGTATTTTTGAAGCAGTTATAGACAGGTTTTATAAGGATCCCACACTAATAGCCTTCGGTGAGGAAAACCGAGACTGGGGCGGTGCCTTTGCCGTTTACCGGGGCCTTACGGAAGCCCTACCCTACAACAGGCTTTTCAATTCACCTATTTCCGAGGGTGCAATTGTTGGTGCTTCCATAGGTTATGCAATGTGCGGGGGAAGGGTTATCCCTGAAATAATGTATTGCGATTTTCTGGGCAGGGCAGGTGATGAGGTTTTTAACCAGTTACCCAAGTGGCAGGCCATGAGCGGAAACATAATAAAGATGCCTGTAGTACTCAGGGTATCGGTAGGATCCAAGTACGGGGCCCAGCATTCACAGGACTGGACATCACTGGTAGCTCATATACCAGGTCTTAAGGTTGTATTCCCGGCAACACCCTATGATGCAAAGGGACTGATGAATGCGGCATTGCAGGGAACCGACCCTGTTGTCTTCTTTGAGAGCCAGAGGATATATGATATTGGAGAACAGTTTCATAAGGGTGGAGTTCCGGAAGGTTATTATGAGATAGCCCTGGGCGAACCCGATATAAAAAGGGAAGGGTCGGATATCACAATCCTAACTGTAGGGGCCACGCTGTACAGGGCAATGGAAGCAGCAGATATTCTGCAGAAAGAATACGATCTCAGCGCTGAACTTATTGATGCTCGCTCACTGGTGCCTTTTAATTATGAACCAGTGCTGGAATCGGTGAAAAAAACAGGCAGGATACTGATATCAGGGGATGCATCAGAAAGAGGCTCCTTCCTTAACGATATGGCAAGGAATATCACAGAACTGGCATTCGACTATCTGGATGCACCAGCCATGGTTGTAGGCTCCAGAAACTGGATAACACCGGCCTATGAACTCGAAGATTATTTTTTCCCTCAGCCCGGATGGATAATTGATGCAATACACACAGGTATGTTGCCTCTGGAAGGTCATACTGTTAAGATTGATTTTTCAAGCAGGGCAAAGATTGAGAGAGCAAAAAAAGGAATATGAATATCTGGAAGGAAATAGCAGGCAAACTGAAGAATGCAAACAGGTACGTGAAAGATCAGACCGTGTATCCGAGGGTGAACGCCCATATCCATACTCCATATTCTTTCAGCTCATTTGCTTCAATTGATGCTATTATTGACGAGGCTAAAAATGAAAATATTGCTGTGCTGGGAATAAACGACTTTAATACGGTTCATGGTTTTGAGGAATGGGCCGGGAAATGTTACAAGACTGGCATTTTTCCACTATTTAATCTTGAGATGATTGGTCTCAGCAGAAGTGACATGAAAGAAGGAAGGAGAATAAATGACCCCAATAATCCGGGAAGGGTATATATAAGCGGGAAGGCCTTGGCATACCCTCTTAAACTTTCAGAAT
>JAGYMN010000143.1 GCA_018400395.1 Actinomycetota bacterium | reverse complement strand
GCAGGTCCGGTGTTGATGCAATTATCCTGAATCCTGCAGGCACCTTACCAACACTGTCCTTATGGCTCATCCAGCATGTCTCCTCTGGTTTGAGGCCTTCAAAAAGAGGTGATTTAAGGTCAAGATTTATTTTGGTCCTGCCGTATTCATTTTTCCCAGTTCCGGTAATAACGCCTCCGCTTAGTTTCGCCATAAGCTGCATTCCGTAACATATTCCAAGGACAGGTATCCCCATATTAAATAGCTCCTTATTTACAGCGGGCATCCTGCTCTTATTTGATATCATGCTGTAGGGAGACCCTGAAAATATTAGCCCCCTGGGCTTTCTCTTTTTTATTTCCCTGATGTCTGTATCATAGGGTATAAGTTCAGAAAAAACGCGCAGCTCTCTTACGCGCCTTGCTATAAGCTGGCTGTATTGCCCTCCAAAATCAATTACCAGTACGTTTTCCATATCAGGATCCCATACCCACTTTCTGCTGCATCTGCTCAAGCTTCCCTTCAGTTTTTATAGACGGGGCTATTACTACTTCAGCCCTCTGAAAATCCTTTATATTTTCGTACCCGCATGTAGCCATTGAAGTCCTGAGGGCCCCAAAAAGATTCAGCGTCCCATCATTCTCAAAGGCAGGCCCCACCAGTATTTCCTTTAAGCTTCCTACCACACTGGTCTCTATCCTTGTGCCCCTTGGAAGTTCGGGATGAAAGGTAGCCATTCCCCAGTGATATCCCTTGCCCGGAGATTCCTTTGCCCTTGTAAGAGGCGAGCCTATCATGACAAGGTCGGCACCACAGGCAATAGCTTTTGCAATATCCCCGCCGGTCCTCATGCCGCCATCGGCGATCACAAGTGAATATCTGCCCGTCTCTTCCATATTCCTCATCCTTGCTGCCGCTGCATCAGCAATAGCTGTAGCCTGGGGGACACCAATTCCAAGCACCTGTCTTGTTGTGCAGGCAGCTCCAGGGCCCACTCCAACAAGAACGCCAACTGCCCCGGTCCTCATAAGATGAAGGGCAGTAGAATATGAAGCGCATCCGCCTACTATTACCGGTATTGGACATTCGGGGATAAATTTTTTAAGATCCAGGGGCTTGCTTGTCCGGCTGACATGTTCTGCACTCACAACTGTGCCCTGTATCACAAGTATATCCAGTCCTGCCTCAATAGCTGTCATATAATATTTATCGACTTTCTGGGGAGTAAGGGATGCACATGCAATGTCACAGTCCTTTTTAATTTCTGCCACCCTTTTTTTTATAAGCTCTTCCTTTACGGGCTCCCTGTAAATCTCCTGGAGTTTTGAAGTTGCCGTATCCGCAGGTAAATTTGCAATCTTTTCAAGCATCTGGCCTGCATTTTCATATCTGGTCTGTATGCCTTCCAGATTGAGAACTGCCAGTCCGCCCAGTCTCCTCATTTCTACAGCCATTGCCACATCCACGACCCCGTCCATGGCAGAACCCAGCACCGGAAGGTCAAGTTTGAATTTATCAATGGACACAGAGATATCAATATCCTGAGGATCCCTGGTCCTTCTGGATGGAACTATTGCTATTTCATCAAAACTGTAAGACCTTCTGCCTGATTTTCCCCTGCCTATTTCGATCTCCATTTATGCCCCTTTCCTTTGATTTTTCTTTCTTCCCCCCTGATAAGCCTCTGTATGTTCTTCCTGTGGCTGATAAAAGTTAACAGAGCCCAGCAGAAAGATGCAGCGACAATTGCCATTGTATATCCTGTAAAATAAAATGAAATAGGAGTCGCTATCCCTGCAATAAGAGAGCCCAGCGATACAATTTTTGAAATAGAAAAAACTATCCCCCAGACACCCAGAATAACAAATATTGGAATAATCCTGAGCCATACAGGATTTGAAATAAAAGGCAGCACGGTAATACCTATAATTACTCCAAAAGAAGTGGATATTGCTTTCCCTCCCCTGAATCTTATATATACCGGGAATATATGACCCAGTACCGTAGCCACTGAAACTACTGCGACAAGGATATTATGGTTTGAGGGGTAGAAAATATAGAAAATAAATGAAATAAGTACTGGTATAAATCCCTTTACAATATCTGCAATTATTGTTGCTACTCCCAGCGGGGTACCCAGTGTCCTTATAACATTAGTGCCGCCCACGTTGCCGCTCCCATATTTTCTTATATCATCCCCCCTTTTCAATTTAAAGATGACATAAGCAGTGGGTATTGATCCGATAAGATATGCAGATAATACAATTAATATTTTTATTATTATAGTAATCCCCATAATTGTTTTTAGATAAAAAAGATTACTTCAAAGGTTTACTAAAATTCCTGGTCAATTATTAATCTTAATCCCGTGTAAAGGAAATAATAGTAATTGATTATAGCGCTTAAAAGCATTCACTTCAATCTAAAAACCTGTAAAAAAATATTACTATAAGTCATTGACTTATTCAATTTTGACAGGCTGGGATCTTAAACGAAAATGATAGAACCGGCCCTGAAAGGCCGGTTCTATCATCAACTTTTATATCATCCTTTTTTTCAGGATTTCTTAACCTCTGGTTACATTGGAGGCATTCCGCCCATTCCTCCACCCGGGTAGCCGCCCCCTGGGGGCATTTGAGGAGTTTTATCTTTTTCTGGCTTCTCGGCAACAACGACTTCTGTCGTTAGAAGCAGTGCCGCGATAGAAGAAGCATTCTGTAGTGCACTTCTTGTAACCTTAGCCGGATCGATAATTCCCGCTTCTATCATATTTACATATTTATCGTTTAAAGCATCAAGGCCTTCGCCCTGGGGAAGTCCTTTTACTTTCTCTA
>JAGYMN010000142.1 GCA_018400395.1 Actinomycetota bacterium | reverse complement strand
ACTTAAATGTGGAGGATAGAATGCAAGATTTTGATTTCGAACCCGCGGAATTCGTACCATTTAGGGACAAGAAGGTTCTGGAAAAGGCAAGGTCAGTTCATGGGAAAGAACTTGAGAAGTATTCAAATGATAAAATGAAAATAAAAGTTATAAAAAATCCCCATCCTATAATAATTGGAGATATTTTTACCAGGATTAAAGCTTCTGATGACCTGGATAAAAAACAAGTATTAATACTGGGAAATCCTGAACCTGAAACATATATACCGGTTGCTGAGCTTATAAACTATCACAGGGTAAATTGCAGGAACCTGTATATATTTGCCATGGACGAATGGGCTGACCAGGACGGAAATATAGCACCGGTAACCTATAAAGCAGGTTTTGCTCATTCAATGCTTAACTATTTTGTATATCAGATAGACAAAGATCTCAGGATGCCTATGGAAAATGTCTTTTATCCCACCAATGAAAACATAGAAGACTATTCAAAGATAATAAATGATATCGGTGAGGGCGGTGCTGATGTATGTTATTCAAGCCCGGGCTGGGCAGGTCATATAGCTTTTGTGGATCCCTCCCCCCAGTTTTTAACTGATAATATTGATGAATATTTGGAACAGGGTGCCAGGATAGTAACACTGCATCCCCTAACCATATGCCAGAACTCACTTCATGGAGTATTTGGTCAGTCAGGTGATATAGCCAATGTCCCTCCAAAAGCAGCCACCATAGGTCCCGGGGATGTAGCACGTTCAAGAGTCAGAATAGAGCTGCATGCACTCCAGACTATGGGTACGTTTGTATCCTGGCAGAGAATGATCTCAAGATTAATACTATTAGGTCCGGTAACACCATATGTACCAAGTTCAATATTTCAAATACTTAATACACAGGTATATGTAAGTGAGGAAATTGCAGCACCTTTTAATTGTTGGGAAACAGTTGGTTATTGATGAAGAGATGAATTGCAAAAGCCATATTTTAAATATTGACAAGAAAGGATTATATGTACAGGTCTTATTATGATTCAATTCTGGCTGAATTAAGCAGAACACTTACCAGAATATCGGATGAAGACACAAAAGAACTTGTTGAAAACATCATAAACTCCGGAAGAATATTTATAACAGGTAAGGGCCGGTCCGGTTTTATAATGAAGTATTTTGCTATAAGACTGATGCAGATTGGTTTTGAAGTCCATGTTCTGGGTGATGCTACTACTCCTGCAATTAAAGCTGGCGATATGCTGATGGTTGGTTCCGGATCCGGTGAAACAGGCAGCCTTGTTGTAACAACTGCCAGTGCAAAAAAGTTGGGGGCAAAGGTTGCCCTCATAACTATGTATGGAAATTCAACTATTGCAGGAAATGCTGATTCAGTTCTGGTGATACCGGCGAAGGGATCAAAGTTTGATAAAGATGCTGATTCAGATTCCCGGCAGCCCATGTGCAATCTTTTTGAGCAAAGCCTCCTTATATTCCTGGATTCCCTGACTATGATTATTATTGATAATCAAAAAATAGATAAAAAGCTTCTTTATGAGAGGCACGCCAACCTTGAGTAATAAATAAAGGATAAGTTTGGAAGTGTTTTCTTAAAAAACATACACTAATTATACAAGCCTTATCTCAATATTTCTTTTTGATATTTTATTAAGCTCCTGTCTATCAGCTTTTTTATCGGAAATTAATATATCCACACCATCAACTGGTTTTATATAGGAAAAACTTGTTCTCCCAACTTTTGTATAGTCCCCTACAACAATTATTTTGTTAACTCTTGAAGCCATCTGCCTGCATACTTCTGCTTCCAGATGAGAAAAAGTCGTTATTCCGTTATTCAGGCTGATTCCATCAACTGAAAGTATGAGTTTGTCAGCTCTGTACCTGCTTAACTGATTTATTGCGTCATCTCCATAGGTAAATTGGTTCCGGTGATCAATATTTCCTCCAAGTAAAATTACATATATATTTCTATAACGTCCTGCTTCCTGGGCAATTGATATTGAATTTGTTACAACAGTCAGGTTTTTAACACTTCTCAGCGCCTGTACGGTAAGAAGGGTTGTTGTGCCGGAATTAACCATTAGAGTATCGCCATCTGAAATTAACTTTGAAGCCTCTATGGCTATTCTTCTTTTCTCTTCTTCATTCGTCTTTATCCTCTCCTGAAGCGACATATTGTAGTAAGCTCGATAAGCGCTAACGGCACCGCCATGTATACGTTCCAATAATCCCATATTCTCAAGTTCGGATAAGTCATTTCTTATTGTAACCTCGGAGGTACCAAACATCTTACTTAAGTGATTTACCTTAACTCTTCCCTTCCTGGTTAATATATCTATTATCTGGTTTCTTCTGTCCTCAGTGCTTATTTTTTCTGTTTCTATTTCACTCATATACGCCACCTTTCCAGGTTAAGCCATATAAAACTTATTTATTATTAATTTTTTATATCCTGCATTTATCCCTAAAATCCTTAACAGCCTTTTCTATATCAGGTGCCCCGAAAATTGTGCTACCTGCAACAATCACATTTGCACCTGCTTTTTCAACTACAGCAATATCCCGGGAAAGGTTTGCAAAATTTGCAGCAAATAAAGAAGGGGCAATTATTACATTGTTATATTTAAGTTTAAACCTTTTCATTGTTATCCCCGGGCAAATATGTGCGGGAAGTTACTATACTGTATTTACGTTTTTATTTACTTATATTTTAATTTATATACCTCTGTGGGTCAACTATAAGTAGAAACCCACGCACTAAAGTGCGTGGCACTTACTTAAATTCAAGCCGAGCTTGACCTGAATCCTGGCTTTGCT
>JAGYMN010000141.1 GCA_018400395.1 Actinomycetota bacterium | reverse complement strand
TTCGGCAGGTACCTTTCTTCTGTCCTGGCCGATAATGGGGTTGATATCTCACAGATGCAGTATGACAGTAAGGCAAGGACAACCCTGGCTTTTATATCCCTGCCCACGCCAAATACCCGCCAGTTCCTATTTTACAGGAACCCTGGAGCAGACATGAACCTGGATTATAAAAAATTTAATGAAGATTTTATCAGGGATACCAGAATATTCCATTTTGGCTCCATAACACTCATAAATGAGCCGGCAAGGGCTTCCACATACCGTGCAGTAAAGACAGCTAAAAAAGCCGGTGCAGTAATATCCTACGACCCAAATCTCAGGCAGATGCTATGGCCTTCCCCTGAACAGGCAAGAAAAGAAATAACAGGTGCGATACCCCTTTCAGATATTATAAAAGTAAGTCATGAAGAACTGGAATTTATTACAGGAACAGATGAACTGGAAAAAGGGTCAAAAATAATACTTGATGAAGGGCCCCGTATATGCCTGGTGACAATGGGTGAGAAAGGCTGTTATTACAATACAGGGGACTTTTCAGGGGAAATTGGTGCATATACTGTAGATGCAGTAGATGCGACTGGCTGTGGTGACAGTTTTGTCTCGGGTATTCTCTCGGGTACCGCAGCTTATGGACTGCACAAATTGATCGGCAGCAGGGAAGAACTATTGAAAACCATTGAATTTGCAAGTGCTGCAGCAGCAATAACAGCTACAAAGAAGGGTGTAATACCTGCCCTGCCGTTAAGAAAAGAGGTTGAAGCCTTCCTCCAGAGAGAAAAACAGTAGCAGGCCTTTTCAAACAGTATTTATTATAATTTTTAGACCCTGGCAGATATCAACAGTTAAAATATTAACAATACCGGGCAGCTATGTTTGATATGGGACTTTTTATTTATTATTATGGGCATATGACCTGAATTTTTTAAAAAATTGGTTTTAAAATAAAGAAATCTGGAATAAAATCAAATGACGTCAAATAGATCCTGGAAGATACGGATCGACCGGGACCGGATATTAAGACAGGGAGGAAATTGCTGAAATGGGAAAGATGTTTTTCCCCCAGTATATGAAGGGGAGAAAAAAGGGTGTAAGTCTTACAAAGGGTAAAAGTATTCTAACGCATATTAAGGAACTCGGGGGCGTAGAGATTAATACAGAGCAGGGAGAGGACATAGTAAGGATCGTGAAGGGCTCAGAGCTTCTCGGCCCGTTGAGCGGATATGAAAAGGAAATGATTTCAAGCGGCAGGCTGAAGAAGGGCCAGCGCCTTGCAAGCCATGCAAATATTATAGATGACACTTCGGACATAGTAGTATTCATGTCCAGCTTCGGCAAATACACCATACTTACTGATATTATAGAAAGGGATACCAGGCCAGATCCTGCTGTAAAAAGGTCGGGCAGCAGGGTGATCTATGAAAATGGGAAAGACCTGGGCCCCTACAGGGGAAGGATCTACGGGGCAGCTGTTGATATAGGAACCACTACAATAGTCATGCAGATAATCGACCTTCAGACGGGTGAAAATATTTACAGGCCCGTAGCTTTTAAAAACCCGCAGATAACCTATGGCAATGACATTATATCCAGGATAGGCCATACAATTGAAAAACCTGATGGTCTTAAGGAAGTACAGGCTGCAGCCATAGAAGGTATTAATGAGAGCCTTGAAAGACTGGAACGGGATTCAGGGGTGGAGCCGGGATCCATAAAGGATAGTATTTATGATGTAGTAATAGTGGGCAACAGTACGATGAGGGAGATATTTTTTGGAAATAATGTGAAAAGTCTGGGTCTTATTCCATACGAGCCCGAGAATAAAGGACCCATACTGGTCGGAGCAAAGCAGCTCGGTCTTATGATAAATGATAATGCTATGGTATACGGGGCTCCTCTTATAGGAGGCCATGCAGGAGCAGATTGCCTGGCAGATATAATAGCTTCCCGGATCTATAGGAGCAATAGAATAAGCATGATAGTAGATATTGGAACCAATGGCGAGATTGTTATCGGAAATAAGGAAAAGATGTTTAGCGCTTCCTGCGCTGCCGGAGGAGCATATGAAGGGTATCAGATAAGCTGCGGCGTGGGTGCAGTCGAGGGCGCCATAACAGCAGTAAGCATAGATGATGGCCGCATTGAATACAGTACAATTGGAGACAAGCCTCCTGTCGGGATATGCGGCTCAGGGGTTATCGATCTGATGGCTGAGATGCATAAGAATGGGATAATGAACCCAAAAACAAGGATAGAAAAAGACTACTACCTGAATGAAGGAGTATATATTACACAGGATGATATAAACCAGCTTATAATAGCCAAGGCGGGCCTCAGGACCGATCAGGACCTTTTGATAAAGTATTTCGGGGTATCCCTGGAGGATATAGATAGGATCTATCTTGCCGGGGCCTTCGGTAACTATATGAATATAGATAATGCCATTACCATAGGGCTGCTCCCCCGGGCCGATAAGAGCAAATTCATTAGGTTTGGCAACGGCGCCCTTGCCGGTGCCATGGATATGCTGCTTTCCCTGAAACTGAGAAAGGATGCGGAAAATCTCAAAGATATAATACAGCATAAAAAACCAAATGAGGTTGAAGGGAAGAATTTCCAGTATATGATTGCTGATAATATGTATTTTAACTAAAGGTCGAACTCCAGTGAGATATCGACCGCGGGGGCCGAATGAGTAATGGTACCGGTTGAGATGATGTCTATACCTGTTTTGCAGAATTCTTCCAGGTTATCAAGGTTTATGTTTCCCGAAGCCTCTATAATTATATCTTTTTTCTTGCTCCTTATTATCTTTACAGCCTTTGCCATGTGGGATG
>JAGYMN010000140.1 GCA_018400395.1 Actinomycetota bacterium | reverse complement strand
TACCGGAAGCTCAAAACCACTTTTTAATTTCTTTTTTTCTATCTGCATATTTTATATTTTAATTAAAAAGCATAAATTAAACCATATTAATATTGATTCTCTTTCCCGGGGCTTCTGCTACTCCAGAGCCCCTGCATTCTCAACTTAACTTTTTTCCTTTAATAACATTTTCGGAAGTACATTTAACGCATATAGAGGTAGATTAACAAGCCACTTCTCGTCCCTGTAATCTGACATGGACAGACGAATACTTATTTCAGGCAAGTACTTTTCCCTGTATACCTTAAGGCTTTTTGCTCTAAGGTTCTCTGAGGCCTTTACTTCAACAGGGATAATTTTACTTTCTATCTGTATTATAAAATCAATCTCTGAAGTCCCAATCTCTGCAGACCAGTAAAATATAGGTATCATCCCTTCACACTTAAATTGCTGTAGAACATATTGTTCGGTTAAAGCTCCCTTAAATTCATTAAAAATCTTATTTCCACTTATAAGTGTTTTAGCATCAAGTCCGGATAAGGCCGAGAGTAAACCAATATCAAGTAGATAAAGCTTGAAAGCTTTAGAGTCTTCATAGCTTCTTAATGGCAAGCCAGGTTTTGTTATCCGGTTTACTTTATGGATAAGTCCGCAATCAGTAAGCCACATCATCGCGAGCTCATAATCCCTGGCGCGTGCGCCCTTTCGTATAAGTCCATATACAAATTTCCTATTTTCCCTTGCAAGTTGAGAAGGAATAGAATTCCAGAGCATGCGTATCCTGGGCACTGTTTCATTTGGGGCATGCTTTGAGAAATCCTGCTCATAAGCAGTAATAATACGAAACTGTATTTCCCGAACTTCTTTATAATCCTGTCTCTGGATAAAAGCAGCAACTGCTTCTGGCATCCCCCCTATAAAAAAATACTGCTTTAATAATTCTGTATATCGGCCTTTAAAATCTGCTATTAAATTCCAGTCATGTTCCAATAAAAGATCAAGATATTTCTGCATCCCCATAGCCCTCATAAACTCTGCAAATGATAAGGGAAATAAATCAAGAAATGATACTTTTCCTACTGGAAAAGATACCCCAGGATGAAGAGCAACCCCTAGAATAGATCCTGCAGCAATTATATGATATTGCGGCTCATTTTCTCTAAAATATTTCAGGCTTGTCAGTGCACGCGGTACTTCCTGTACTTCATCAAATATAATAAGTGTATTTCCAGGTTCAATATTACATTCCGCTTCCAGACTTAGGCCTCTTACAATACGGGGAATTTCAAGGTCGCCTTCAAAAAAGTGCTCCATCCGGTCATTTCCCTCAAAATTGACATAAGCAACTTTCTGATATGAGGTCCGCCCGAACTCTTTCATCAGCCATGTTTTACCAACCTGCCTTGCACCTCTTATTATAAGAGGTATTCTGGTACTACTTTTCTTCCATTCTTTTAGTTTATCCAATGCCTGTCTGTACAAAAGTTTTACTCCTTTTATTTACTTTAAGATATTATTTATAAACATAAATCCATTAATATTATAAATGATTATACACATAAATCAAAGGAGCTTTTGTTGTATCAGACACATTTATACAAGGAACTTTTGTATACAACATGTGGGCTAATATTGTTTTTTATTAAAAAATGAGCAAATCAAGCAATATTAATATTAATTCTCTTTCCCAGGGCTTCCGCTACTCCAGAGCCCCTGCATCCTCTACTTCACCTTTTGCAGATAAGGTAGCATCTAAAATACTTTTTATAACTTCCTCGCCTACAGGTTTATCTATAATCCACTTAATCTCATTTCCGGCAGGTATAAAAAGCCCTGTATTATTCAATCTTTTAAAATACTTATCTATTATTGCTTCTGAGTTATTTACTTTTCTTCTAATTTCCGCTGCTGCCGTATAAACACTCTGGCCATCTGATGATATATTTGAATACCCATATAAGATATTTACATGATTTCCACCAAGATCCATATTTAATGAAAATCCAGTTGAGCCCCAGTGCAGCGGCATATTATTTTCTGATGCAAAGTTAAGTAATCTTATAAAGAAATCTCTAATATACTCATCTACATTTTCAAGAAAAATCTTTTTGTTTATTTTTGGTTTTGATTCAGTAGAGCCCCCTGTGATTCTATCCTTTTTCACCACAAAATCACTTGTAATAATTCTTTCCCCTGCTTCATCCTTAAAATATTTAAAAGCTATGCAATAAATCTCAAGCCCTTTCTTATTTAAAAATACTGAAGTGTTCTCAATTTCTTTTGAAATATCCTGGCCAACAATTACCAGCCTCTGCTCCTTATTAAATGCCACGGCCTCTTTATCTGACAGCTTAAATTTAGCTCTATGATTTTCAGCTAAATTCAATCCTTCATCTCCTGTATAATCACTGGCTATCTCTTCTAACTTTTCATAGGTCAGATCTTCAACATAAGATGCATATTCAAGTATTTGAGCAACTGTCTCTCTCGGTGTTTTTTCTCTCTTTAGCTCAATTAAAACTGTATTTCCTTTTTTATCCAGGCCAAGTAAATCAATTGCTTTATTGAGATTGGTTGTGACCTGCCTGCCGATTACAAAGACCTCTTCATCTTCAAATATTGCATTGGGAGAATTTTCAATCCAGTCTTCAAGTATCTTTTCGACATTATCTACCTTAAAGTCTTCTTCTCTATAAAATGATAAACTGTTATTTTCTATTTTAAAGACTCTCATGATGTTTACTCCTAACTCTCTAAACAGTTGATTAATGAACCGGGATTGTTTTTATTAAGAAGTGCAGGCGGTGCAATGACCAGTGTTTTACCTTCAATCTGCCCGGCAAGCATTGCAGATATATAAGTTTT
>JAGYMN010000014.1 GCA_018400395.1 Actinomycetota bacterium | reverse complement strand
ACTTGCACGATATTTGCAAATTCAAACATATTAATTTTTATTTTTGCAAGAAGATTTCTTATAAAAATTGAAGGATTTTAAAGAGTTTAACTAAATATTATAGCTATCGGGGTTACTTTTTTATACTTATCTGCTGCTTTTTTTCTGTTTTTTCATTGATTTTCTACACTCATCGCAGAGGCCTGTAAAAAGTATCTGATAATTATCAATTTTCAGATTACAATTCTTAAGTATAGATTCTTCTGCATTTTCTCTCAATCTTACCTTTACAGCACTATTGAGACATTTATTGTTTGTTATTATCTTTTTACAATTGTCACATATCATATAGATGAAAGTTTCTCTTGCACATTCTCTGGAAAGCATATAATAAGAACGCCCACTCCCCAGGATTCTCCTGCATACTATTTTTAACCTGGTTAAAAGCTCCACTGTTCTGTAAACTGTTGCGACTCCTACTGCAGGATCCTCTTTTTTTACTTCGAGATAAATATCATCGGCGGTCATAAGTTTTGAAGATCTGGATAAAACCTTGATTATTATATCCCTGGGTTTAGTTATTTTAAAACCGGAACTACCAATCCTATCTTCGTAGAACTTTTCTCTTTCTCTCTCCTCTGTATCATTATTGGATTCAGACATCTCAATTACCCGGTGTTTATTATTAAATATTTGAACCAGGATTCTTTAAATGTTAGTAATAATTGTTACTATTATCAATAATATCCTATTTTCTTTTTTCAGTCAATTAGACAAACTGCTTGATTTAAGCCCAACTTTAACAATTTAACTCTTATTTTTAAGAAAACACTACTATATAGACCTAAACTAATATGATAAAATTATTTCTACCATTTGCCTGTCCGTATATATTGATCAATATGTTTTGCTGCTTTTCTTCCGGCTCCCATAGCAAGTATAACTGTTGCCGCTCCGGTTACTATATCGCCGCCTGCAAAGACTCCTTTTAACGATGTTTTGCCCGTCTCTGGATCGGCGTCTATATATCCTCTTGAATTTAATTTCAGTCCTTTTATCCTGGAAGTCAGCAGGGGATTTGGGCCCTGACCTATAGCCATTATAACTACATCCACATCGATATCATATTCAGATCCACTTACTGGCACAGGCCTCCTTCTGCCGGACTGGTCAGGTTCACCAAGTTTCATCTTGATTAACCTGATCTTATCGACCCAGCCGTCCCTTCCCATAATTTCTACCGGATTATTTAATAATTTAAAATCTATGCCTTCTTCTCTGGCATGTTTTATTTCCTCATTCCGTGCAGGCATTTCAGCCTCTCCTCTTCTGTAAATAAGGTATACATGATCTGCACCAAGTCTCAATGCTGTCCTTGCAGAATCCATGGCTACATTTCCGCCACCAACCACGGCCACATTTTTACCTCTGATTATCGGTGTATCACATTCGGGAAATTTATAAGCTTTCATAAGATTTGATCTTGTCAGGTATTCATTTGCCGAGTAAACACCATTTAAGTTTTCCCCTGGAATTCCCATAAAATGTGGAAGACCAGCCCCGGTAGCTATAAATATAGCTTTAAAACCATCGTTGATTAGATCCTCCACCGTCAATGTCTTACCAATTACCGCATTGACGCTAATATTAACATCCATGGATTTTAAATAATCTATTTCCTTCTGTACAATATCCTTTGGAAGTCTGAATTCAGGTATCCCGTAAACCAGTACCCCGCCAGCCTTATGAAGAGCTTCAAAAATTGTCACCCTGTATCCTTTTTTAGAGAGTTCAGCTGCACAGGTAAGACCTGCCGGTCCGGATCCTACTATAGCAACCTTTTCTTTTGTACATTTACGTGTAACCTCTGAGTATGCACATTCCTTTCCCTGGTCGGCAAGCCTTTTCAGTTCCCTGTCTGCAACATAACGTTCAAGACGCCCTATTGCTACAGGTTCGTACCTTATCCCCAGGATACATTCTTTTTCACACTGGTCTTCCTGCGGACACACCCTGCCGCAGACTGCGGGCAGTGTATTCTTTTCCCTTATCTTTTCCAGAGCTTCTTCAAATTTCTTTTCGGTTATTAATTTTATAAAACTCTTTATATCTATTTCAACGGGACATCCGCTGATACATGTTGGATTTTTACATTGTATGCACCTGGAAGCTTCTAAAAGAGCATCCTCCTGGGTATATCCGGTCGCCACTTCTTCAAAATTTTTTTTCCTTGCCCCCGGGTCCTGTTCCGGCATGGATGTCCTGGGGATTCTTACTTTTTTTGTCCTTTTTTTATTGCTCTCACTTTTGGCAACCATTACAAGCCTTTCATGAATAAAAAATTTAAGTCAGGCTGAAAAATCATTTTTTATGCCTGCATTCTTCCTTATACAGGTCATAGCAGGTATCTTCTTGCTTGCAGTATATTCTCTGTCTCGACATAAGAAGGTCAAAATTTACCTGATGTCCGTCAAATTCAGGACCATCAACGCAAACAAATTTTGTCTTACCCCCCACTTCTACTCTGCATGCCCCGCACATGCCTGTACCATCCACCATTATGGAGTTGAGTGATACAATGGTCTTAAGACCGTATTTTTCCGTGACTTTTGCAACTGATGCCATCATTACTGCTGGACCGATTGCAATACATCTATCTACATTGGTCTTATTTCTTTTTACATCTGATAAATTTTTTTCCAGGTATTCCTCAAGTAAACCCGATACAAATCCTTTATATCCCAGTGAACCATCATCGGTGCAGATATAGAATTCATCCGATACGGACCGCATCTCATCTTCAAGTATCAGCATTCCCTCTGTCTTTGACCCTATTATAGATATTACGTGATTCCCGGCATCTTTTAATGCCCCTGCGATAGGCAGCACCGGAGCAATACCGGCTCCTCCCCCGACACATATAACCCTGCCAAAATTTTTTATTTCAGAGGGATTTCCAAGCGGGCCTACCAGGTCCAGTATATTGTCTCCCTGTCTGAGACCTGCAAGTAGTGCAGTAGATTTTCCGACTCTTAATGATACAAGTGAAATAATACCCTTTTCCCTGTCGTAAGCTGCAATCGTAAGCGGAATCCTTTCACCACCTTCCCGGATCCTTATTATCACAAATTGTCCTGGACGGGCTTTCCTGGCAACCAGCATAGCTTCCACATCAAACCTGGTAATACCGGGAGCAAGTTCCTCTTTTGATATTATTTTAAACAACAAAGACCGCCGATCTCTAACTTTCCTTTATATAAATTGATCAAAATTATCAATCTTTTACCACAAATTCAATTAATTTTAAAGTTATTTCTTTGGCCAATTCAGCAAAAATGGTATAGAAGTCGCAGAATGAAAAATTTTCCGGATCATATCCCTGCGCTTTTCGCTGTAAGACATGTAATAACAGGTATTACTGCACCTTAATTAAAATCTTTACCAGAAATATTATTAAGATTATTACAGTAAAGAGTTAAAATACAACCCGATGAATCTTTTGAAAATAAACTTCTGCTTCAGAACCGGCATTACCCTTTCTCTTTGGCCGGATTCCCTCAATAATACTGATCCTGGCGGTATTTTTTCAGAATCACCATTTTCAGGCTATAATCTTCCCTTCCTAATTCTTCTTGCAGACTTTAACTACTGCCGGCCTTATAACAAAGTCGTCCATTTTATAACCTTTTCTTAAAACCTCCAGTATCATGCCTTCCTCTACATCATCTACCCGTTCTGTTACAGCAGCCTCACATACACGCGGATCAAATTCTTTCCCAAGAGGTTCTATTATTGTCACGTTTTCCTTTTTTAAAAGCTCCAGGAGGTTTTCGTATATCATCTTAACCCCCTTATATAAATCATCTCCTGTCCTCTTCAGCTCCTCTCCCACTTCCAGCGCCATCTCAAAATTATCCAGAATTGGAAGAAGTTTTGAGACCAATTCTTTATTCGCCCTCTTTATATGCTCCAGATGCTCTTTTATCATCCTTTTTCTGTAGTTGTCATAATCAGCCTGCAGCCTTTTTAATCTGTCTATGTATTCTTCTTCTATTTTTTTGTATTCTTTTAATTCATTCCTGAGAACCTTTATTTCATTTTCAAGCTCTTCTACCTCAAGCTCTTCAGTAATACCTTTTTCCGGAGTCTCCTTCTTCTTCCTTTTCTTATTTTTAAGAATCTTCTCTTTAAACCTGTCCAAATCAGGTGTCATTTCATCATCCCGGTGGTTACCGGCATCATTATTATTTTTTTCCTTATCAGATCTTGCCATATCATCCTTCATTATATTACACCACTTTCACACTACAGGATAAAAAATTAAATACATTAATTATATATAGGAAGGTGCCTTTTTAAAAGTCTAAATTACCTAGTTTCTGCCGCTGCTCTTACAATAAACATCGTGTGTTGAGATTATCTCATCAATAAAGAAACTGCCGTCACAGTCGACAGGTGCAAAATTAAAATGTACAATTATTTCTTCATTGTTAGCTGCTGATATGTTCTGTACCTTAACACAGATTTTTCTTTTCTCTCCGGGTTTGAGATCTTCAATAAGACTTCCAATCTTTTCTGGCTCCACTATCTCCGTAGATGTATCATAGGCTACTTCAGGGTCTCCAATCTGTGAAGGCGGTGAGGTGGAAATGTCAAACTCTGTAGAGGAAATTTCAGTATAAACCGTCATTATTCTTTTAAGGTTTACATCATTTTTTTCCGTCTTCTTTGAAACTTCGGTCACTGTAACGGACTTGGTTAAATTATCATAATCGATCTCTTCCTCTTTTTCCACAGTAATAGATCCCGAAGTATTTACCCAGTCCGAAATATAGGTATTATAGATTTCCTCATCTGAATAATAATATATGCCGGGATTGTCAGGATCCCACAAATGTACTTCCCAGAGAGGGGTTATCTCCATTTCCTCATCCGGTTCAGGATTAAGTTTTATCCAGGCCATTATAGGCTGGAGATCCAGTGTAACATTACCCGTATTTGTAATCTCAAAATACTGGTAGAACCATTCTCTGCGGCTAACAGAATAATCAGTAAAAGATTCAACCTTTGATATGCTGACGGTATAAACAGGTTTGGGTATTGCAAGAACATTTGAGGACACTGCATGTCCTGCTTTATCCAGTGTCCACACAGTATAGTAATATGATCTGCCTGCCTCCAGGTCATCATCAATATACGATGTCGAATTCTGATATACAATAGTAGCAGCCACATCGTCATCCGGATATTCAGGATTTTCACATGGGTCTTCCACCCTTACTATCTTATATGCATCAAAATTATCATCAATACTTGCTTCCCAGCTAATATAATTTACATTTCCGCTATTGTATCCAGTAAGATTTGAAGGATACGGTGTTATCATATCTTTAAAAACAGTAATGCTCGTAAAAATAGGTGCGGAAACATAACCGTCAGGGGTAACGGCCCATACTGCAATTTCATTGTCACCATTCTTAAGCCCTATATCCTCCAGCGCAAAAAACCCGCTCTCGTCACTGCTTACTTCTCCTATCATGCGGTCATTTGCCTGAATATAAATATTAGAACCTGCTGAGTATATGCCTCTGATATAAACATACGGATTATTCTCTTCTGTATAATAATAACTTTCAATCTTTTCCAGGTCTGCTGGATTATTGTAGACTGCATATTCAACCTTTTCCGGCACTGACAAAAATAATTCGAATTTCGTTGGACTGCTCTTTCTACCTGATGAATTTAGTGCCACCAGCTCTATAATATTTTTCCCTTTGATTATTTCAATACCACTAACAGTCTCAAACTTTCCATTTTCGTCTACAACTATACCAACCTGCTCAAGCAATCCGTTTACATATACTTCTATTTCGTTGCCCTTTTCTGCAAGTCCGTATAAATATATTACCTCTTTATCGCCACTCCCAAAAATCTTCTGACCCGATACATGTGAAAGTATTACCGGAGAGCTTACAAGCCCTTCCTTGAGATCATTTAATCTTGAATCTAAGTCCCCTACATCTCCATCTGAAGTACTTTTAATCAAAGAAACTTCCTCGCCAATATCTTTATCGCCGGAAAGCTCTGCAGAAAATAAACCTGGTACATCAGGCATACATCCAGTTATATACAGGACCATCAATGCTAATGCCAGAATAAACTGAAGTAATATTTTTATGTTCTTCACCATATTCTTAGATAAATATTTTATCAAATATTATAAATTTTTTAAATAAAACATTTATTTATTATATGAAAGTTTTTTCGAGTATTATTTTCCAGATATCATTTTCCTCAATAAGGTAAAAATACTTCTTATAATTCTTTATTTCTCCATCCTGATATGTTACATCAAATTCGGCAACTACTTTGCTCATCTCATTCTCGTAACCAAGATATACGGTACTTATAATCCTTATCGATGAAATATCTTCAAGAATAACTGAAAACTCTTCCAGAAATTTCTCCCTGCTTATTTTACCCCTGTCTTCTGAAAGCATCAGGTTGTTATAAATATATAAAGTGTCTTTGTTGTCCAGTGATTCAAGAAAATCAATTACGGCTTTCTCGGGTTCGGTCTTGAAAAAATAGACAATATCAAAATCTCCTCCATAATTTCTGCAGGCTGTAAAAACTGATAGTAAAAGGGGTATTATCAGTATAGCTACACTACTATAAAGCAGTGCCTTTGTTTTCATGTTATCAATCCAGATTGAAGTTTTTCTTTACTTTATCAATTATATCTCTGTTTCTTACCAATTTTTTCCTATAACTACCATCTATCCCGAATAGGGTTTCCAGATCACCCAATTTTTTAATCTTACCAGCAGCATAATCGTCCATACATGCAGAAATAGTGCTGACCACGCTGCGTGAAGTCGATATGTGATTATATCCGCCCTCGAGAACTATGCCCATTCTGCTATTACAGGACCACCTGGTAAAAGCAGACAGGGCCAGCATTATATTATAGTATGATTCTTCTAACAGCCCTAATGACGAAATCCTGTCATCCAGATGCGAATCATACCCTGCGCTTACCATAATAAGTTCAGGTTCAAATTTTTCAAGAAGAGGAAGTATTATATCAATAATAGATACCAGGTAGTCAGGTTCTTTTGTACCTGAAGCGAAAGGTAAATTCAAATTAAAACCTTCACCTGTTCCATATCCTACCTCATCAAGGTCTCCCGTCCCCGGATAATAAGGATACTGGTGCATTGACATGTAGAATACACCTGCATCTTCATAAAAGATTTCCTGTGTGGCATTGCCGTGGTGAGCATCAAAATCAACTACTGCCACCTTTTTTATACCATATTTTACCCTGGCATATTTTATTCCAAGTGCAATATTGTTAAATATGCAGAATCCGCTTCCCCTGTATGGAAATGCATGATGGCCTGGAGGCCTGCAGGCAAGAAAGAACCTCCGGGATAGTGCTCCGGCCTTAAGTATATGATCAAGACCGGTAAAACAGCCTCCGGCAGCAAGAAGTGCACAGCTGTAAGTATATTTATTTACACCGGTATCTGCATCAAGAAATGACAGCCCGCCTTCTGATGATAATCTTTTCACTTTTTTTATGTATTCTGTATAATGGACCATCTCTATTTGCTTCTCATCTGCTTTGAAGGGACTTATATATTTAAGGGTGTATTCCGGTGCCATGCTGTCTACTGCTTCCTTTATATTCTTTAACCTTTCTGGACTTTCCGGATGGAAGGGGCCATTTTCATGTTTGAGATAAAACTTATCGTAGATAAAATACATTTTTATTTCAAATGACTTAAAACCTGAGTAAAACTTTCTTTGTATTTTTTATTTATTTACCATAATCTATTAATCTTCGATATATATTTTTATAGCTTCTGATATTTTTTCACTTAGCTTTTTTTGGTACCCCGTCTTTTGAAGCTGTCTTCTCTGTTCTTTATTTGATATGAATGCAGGTTCCACCAGCACCGATACCATCTCGGTATTCTTTAATATTGCATAACCAGCACCGTGAACACGGCAGTCAAGCAACCCGAGTCCGCTCACCAGATTATCCTGTATCGCGCCGGCAAGGCTCAATCCTGCAACCGAATACGATTTTAGACCTCTGAAATAATAACAACTGGAACCATTTGCCCCGGGATCAGAAGAATAATTCAGGTTAATGCTTACAAGATAATCAGAACCACTGTTGTTTGCATTTGATATCCTATCAAAAAGAAAGACTCCCTGGCTTTCATCTTCATTAAAAGTGGTCCTTACTTCATAACCGTATCCGGAAAGAATCTCCCTGCAGAAACCAGTTATATTTCTGCATATATATATTCTCTCATTTATGAATGAAGCTCCGCTTTTTAAATCCGGGTTGCCTATATCCCCATGGCCCGGATTATAATCAAGTACAATACTGCTTTTTATGCTGCTGTATTTTTTGTTTGCATCCTTTATATAAGGAAAATCTGATGTTTTTCTGGCTTTTATTATCCTCTGAAGCCTCATCAGGTTTTCTACTGTCCTTTTACCCATTATGCCATCATCACCTATATTCATATTGGATTGAAATTCAAGCAGTGCCCCGTGAGTCCTTTCACAGAAGATACCGTTTTCGTTATACGGATAAAAGCCGAGTATTTTAAGCCAGAGCTGGAGTGTCCTTACATCATCTCCCCTGAAAGGAGGGTTTTTAAGATATAGCAACCTGTCTCCTATCTTATATCCTGCATCCACCACCTCATTCCAGGTTTCCTGATCTACCACTCCGCTGGCTAACAGGGCCCTGTCCTGCTGGAATTTCTTAACAGCATCTTCCGTTTGCTGACCAAATATCCCGTCTACTCCAGTACTGCCTAAATTATAGCCGAGAAGCTTCAGCCGCCTCTGCAGATCGGATACATTACTTCCTGATGTATTTTTCCTCATCGATTGCATTTGACCAATTTAGCCTTTTTCCATAAAATATTTATCAATATACATGGATGCCACAGCGCCATCAGCCACTGCGGTAATGACCTGCCTGAAAGGAGTAGTCCTCACATCCCCGACGGCAAATATCCCTTCTTTTGATGTTTTCATGGTCGTGTCAGTAGCAATAAAGCCTTTTTCATCCAGATCTACAAGATGTTTTACAAGCTCTGAGTTTGGCTGCCAGCCAACATATTCAAAAACTGCAGACACATCCAGCTTCATGGATTTACCGTTATTTTTATTTTTAATTATTACTGCTTCAAGTTTTTCATTGCCCATAAACTCCTCCACAATAGAAGACCATATAAATTCTATCTTTTCGTTTTCTTTGGCCCTGCACTGCAGCATATTACATGCCCTGAGTTCGTCCCTCCTGTGAATCAGATATACTTTTTTTACCAGATTAGTAAGGAATAAAGCTTCCTCTACAGCAGTATCTCCGCCTCCTACTACTGCAACTACCTTATCCCTGAAAAGCGCTCCGTCACAGGTTGCACAAAAAGATACCCCCTTCCCCATGAGTTCGGCCTCCCCCCTGACTTTTAGCCTGGATGGTTTAGCACCCGTCGCAATAATAATAGCCCTGGAATAAATTGATATATCTTCACCCGAAGATCTGAATACGTTACCTGAAAAATCTGGTTGATTCTCCAATTGTTCAATTGAATTTATGGGAAAATATTCCTGTATTTCAATATCAAGCTTTCTGCAGTGTTCCACAAATTTCTGGGCGAGTTCAAAACCGGATATATTATCCATCAGCCCGGGGTAATTTTCTATAAGGTTTGTATTTATTATCTGCCCCCCTGCCATATTCTTTTCAACTATTATAAAATCAAGCCCGGACCTTCTTGCATAAAGCGCAGCCCCGAGGCCGCCCGGCCCCGCACCTATTATAAGGAGATCTGTCTTTTGCTCCTTCATATTTAATTTCTCCTCCTGTAAATATTTTATTTTATTAAGAGCACAATATACAACAAAATAAGCCTGTAAACATCATTACTATTATAATGAAAATGCTTTTAAAATAAATTACCATTTTAGACAAATGGGAAAAAATAGGAAAAGCAACTACATGTGTACGGTTAACTACCGTCATATTAAAGTCTGATTGTCCAACCGCAGACTAAGGGCCGATGCATTAAATAAATACTGCCTAAAAGAATGATTATGCTAAATGTATTATTTTTATAACCGGCTGATGCCTTACGGTACTTAAGAAATTTTAGTACTTTCTGGCTGCTTTTTTTATCCTGTTCTCAAGCTCTTCTTCGGTCTTTACTTTCGATAAATCAAGATTCATATCCATTAGCAGCCTTATGGCACATCTAACTATCATCGTATTTGCAATCTTATGCCCTCCTGACCTCTTGCATTCTATTCCGAGGTTTTCCAGATAGGCAACCATATCAGAAGGCATTGTTATAGGAACCCTAAAATAATCCTGTTTCTTTTCAATCATGGATAACTCCATTTTTAATATACTTGCATTTTTATGTATATGAGTATATTTATTTGTAGCCAGAATGTCAAATATCTAATTAGGCCGCAACAGCCCGTAATAAATCTTTAAATTATTGAAGATTGTTATATGCCCGACCAGGCTGCAATCTATTGATTAAAACAAAATCAAAAAACTTTCACAAAATTTAGCTGAAGATTTGAAAGAGAATTTTGATAGTTCTCATTCTCCTGGCCACTCAGCTCATCCTTTGTAACTTCAAGGAGGGCAGCAAAGGCATCTACAGCCATCTTAGCCTGAACCTTGTCTTTAAATTTATCATTAACACCTGAAGGTATCCCCATCTTTTTATAAGCAAGGCTTGAGAGCGAAGTCATCATCTGTAAAATTATATCTTTTGTTGTAAGCTTATCTATCTCTTCCTGGAGCTGCCTGATCATTTCCTCCTCTTTCTTTTTTGCTTCTTCCTCGCTGCCAGCTTTATCCACGGATTCTTCGTCCGCCTGCCCCCCGGCTTCTTTTCCTCCCAGGTTTTCGCGGGTCATCCTGTCATTTAATTCCTTATCCTCACCATTGCCACTGCTTTTTTTATTTTCCTTTCCCACCATATTAACCTCCTCTAAATTTGAATAATTTTTTAAAGATTACCCATTTTAGTATAGTAAAATATTCCACTTACAGTCAAACCTGTAAAGAATCTTATGCTCTTTCCCTTATTCTGATTCATATTTTATAATCGAAAAAACATCATATCCCTCAAGGGCTTTGCGGGGGTTTAAGAATTCAAGTTCAATCAAGAAACAGAAACCCTCTACTATCCCGCCCATCTTCTCTACAAGTTCCGCTTTCGCCCTGGCGGTCCCGCCTGTCGCCACCAAATCATCTACTATAAGTATACTGTCTCCTTTCTTAACAGCATCGATATGCATCTGCAGCACATTCTGACCATACTCAAGGTCATATGATGTCTGACAGGTTTTAAAAGGAAGTTTTCCCGGTTTCCTTACAGGAATAAAACCCACTCCCAGTTTATATGCTATCACGGCCCCAAAAATAAACCCCCTTGCCTCGGCTCCAAGTACAAGATCTATTTTTCTGTTCTCATAATGTCCTGTCATCCTGTCTACTGCATATCTAAATGCATTTCCGTCTGAGAGAAGTGTGGTTATGTCCCTGAAAACCACGCCTTTTTTGGGAAAGTCTGGTATATTTCTAATCTTCTGTTTAAGGTCCAATTTTAATCCTTTCATCTTATTTTAAACACAGGTATATTTTTTGTTTATCAAATGAACTTCATGATACTATATGCTGTTTACTTATATCGAAGATTTTCCTTTACCGCAGAGGCAATTGAATCAGAATCAAACCCATATGCACTTACCAGAACCGAAGGATCTCCTGAGGTTCCAAATTTATCCTGTACACCCAGGCGTATAACCCTTGCAGGATTTTTAGCACAAAGAAGTTCACAGACTGCACTTCCCAGCCCGCCTATTACATTATGATCTTCAACAGTTACAACAAGACCTGTTTTCTTAGCACTTTCGACCACAATATTTTCATCTATCGGCTTTATAGAAGCCATGTTAATAAGATCTACTTCTATGCCTTCGTCCTCAAGCTTTTTTGCAGCTTCAATGGCAATATGAGTTGTAAATCCTGCAGCAACAATAGTTGCTGAATCTCCTTCCATTATTTTTATGCCTTTCCCGATCTCGAATTCGTAATCGTCATTAAAAATCACAGGAACGCTGCCCCTGCAGAGCCTGACATAACATGGACCTTTTAAATCTATTATTTTTTCAATTACTTTTTTAGTCTCTGTTGCATCTGCAGGAGAAAAAACTTTTATCCCTGGAATAGATCTCATTATTGCCACATCTTCTATTGCCTGGTGAGTTGCTCCGTCCTCACCCACCGTAATACCGCTGTGTGTGGCACATATTTTTACATTAAGTCCAGGGTATGCAACAGAAATGCTGACCTGGTCACACGCCCTTTTGGATGCAAACACACTGAATGTAGAAACAAATGGTATCTTACCCATTGTTGCAAACCCCGCTGCTGCGCTCATCATATTGGATTCAGCTACCCCAAAATTAAAAAAACGTTCGGGAAATTTTTCTGCAAACAGGGAAGTCTTGGTCGATTTTGACAGGTCACAGTCAAGTACTACTATATCCTCATTCACTTCGCCCAGCTCTGCTAGTGCACTGCCGTAGGCTGCCCTGGTTGCTATCTTTTTGCCATTCGAACTATTGAGCAGGTTTTTTATATCACTGTTTATCATAATTTCTCTCCCATTAATAAAATTTATTTTAGATAAATAACCCTACCAAAACTCCTTAAAAACCCCATACATAACATTACAAACACGCTTTGTTTATATCGCTTATTGCTTTTTCCTTTTGTTCTTTATCCGGTGCAGTACCATGCCAGTCGCAGATATTCTCCATAAAGGCAACCCCTTTGCCCTTGGTAGTTCTCGCAATTATGCATACCGGTTTGCCTTTTACAGAAATTCCTTTTTTAACTGCTTCTTCAATCATATCGTAATTATGTCCGTCTATCTCAAATGTCTTCCAGCCAAACGAGCTCCATTTCTCCGCCATGGGCGAGGTATCCATGATGTCTTTTGTGAAACCGTCTATCTGCAGGCCATTAAGGTCTACTATTGCTATAAGATTATCAAGCCTGTAGTGACTTGCAGACATAACCGCTTCCCATATCTGACCTTCATCACATTCACCATCGCCAACAATAGCGAAAACCTTTATATCATTTTTATCAAGCTTTGCACCAAGCGCCATCCCCACAGCGCATGACAGCCCCTGTCCCAGAGAACCTGTCGAAATATCCACTCCCGGTGTTTTGTTCATATCGGGATGTCCCTGGAGTATACTTCCATACTTTCTAAGAGTCTTAAGTTCCGATCTGTCAAAATAGCCCTTCATTGCGAGAGTTGCATAAAGAACCGGGCAGGCATGCCCTTTAGAGAGCACGACTCTATCCCTGTTTTCTTTCCCGGGATCAGCAGGATCAATATTTAATATACCGCTAAAATATAGATACGAGAAAATATCTGCAATCGATAGCGACCCACCGGGATGACCGGAGCCGGCAGCACAGAGCATATTTATAATATCCACTCTGATATCCCTTGCCTTCTGCTCAAGCATTTTCTTTAGATTCGAATCCATAAATTTCCCTTCTGTCATTGCTAAAATAATAATCAAAATGATAATTACATTACCGCTGGACCTGCCTTAAAAAAATAACTAAATTATACCCAATTACATGATTATAGTAAAAAGTCGATGATTAAAGAAGCAAGAATATTGTCAATTTCTACAAAAACTTTATCCTGATTTTTAAAAAATCTATAAAAAGAATGGATATTTAAATAACGGGTAACTATTTTTTGCTATCTTTTAATATCCTCACAGGTAGCAGGTATTTCATCCGTCTTTAAATAGGCCTCACTGCGATATAATCCTGAAAGTCTTTATTTCAAAAGGTTTTATTTTAAAACTAAAGCTATTATTATCATCATTTACCACAACTTCATGTGAATCAACATCCTTCTCCATAAGATCTGCCTCTTTTACAATCTTAATATTAAAACCAGTTTTTATATCTACCATACCTTCTTTACCCTTGCTCTCATAGAACCTTACCAAAAAACCCATTCCATCTTCAGCCTTCTTAAATGCAGACATTATAACCCCCGGACTATCCACATTTATAAATGATTTGAAGCCGGGCAGATATTTTTCCACTTTATTTTCGGATTCTTTAATATTGATAGCCTTCAAAGCATGGTTTAGCTCATAACCTTTCTTTTCAATCACAGAATCCCTGCAGGTTCCTTTATGCGGAAAGACTGAATAAGTAAAACTATGTCTTCCCCTGTCAGGATCAGGGTCTGGTTCATTGCTTGTTCTTATAAGAGTAACGCTTATGGTGCTCCCCTGGGTACTGAATCCATGTTTGACGTCACTCAGGATACTAAAACCGTAATCTTTATCTGAAATATCCACCCAGTTGAGAGCCGGGAATTCCCTGCCGTCAGAAGGCCTCTGGATACTACCAAAGGGTATTTCATATGTCGAAATGGCATTCTCAAGTAAGGGAGTGAAGCTGACTTTCAGCATTGGGGCTTCGGATTGCGTATCTGATATTTCTTTCCAGTCAATGGTTGTTTTAAAATCAATTCTATCTATTCCCCTGTATATTTTTATATCCTGTATTATCACAGATTCTTTGAAATACCTTTTTACCCTTATTATTCCTACAACTGGCCCTGCAGATATTATTTCAATTTCCGGATGATCAAGCAGGTTGATAATCCTTGAAACGGCACCTATAACCCAGGCTGACATCCTGTGAGGTTTCTCATAATAGACCTGCATAAGGTTGCTTGGCATAATAACTGTCATAGGATTATCATTCCTGTTTTGGGCAGTTGAAAGCTTGCGGGGAAATGCATTGTCCGATTCACATCCTTCATCCCTTCTCAGTTTGGTTACCAGCCTGTCATTTTTTTTATCATAAAGATACGACAAAACTCCTGTTTCAGGATCAATATCAAGAGCTAAAAACTCGTTTTCGAGCCTGAAACCTTCAGCTATGCTTTTATCTGATTCTTTTCTGTCTTTCTTTCCTTTTCCAATATAATATACTCTGTATCCTGCTGCCGGTATGTCCTCTGCCAGAAATATTATTTTGCCTTCCAGTTCCTGTGACAGACAGATATTTCCGTCGCTGTCAAGAATCTCAAAATTATCCGCAATATCATCCTTCATATCTATGCTTACAACATCTGTCCTCTGCCATCCAAGAGTATTAAATACAATCACGGGTATCCCAATTTCTTCTGTTTTAATCTTATCAGCTATAAATTTAAGACTTTTATCAATTATTTTTTCGGTGATTTCTTCTGTTTCAGCCGCAATCTTATTTGAATATTCATATGATGGTTTTACTGCACTTCCCGGCAGAATATCATGAAATTGGTTAAAAAGGGTATTTTTCCAGAGCATATTAAAATCATCTTCTGAATTTCTCCCTATAAGTTCAGATACTGCAGATAACATTTCTGCTTCCAGCAGGAGCTTCTGGCATCTTCTGTTATGCAGCTTTGTATCCCAGTGCGTAGTGTAACACCCGTCAAATACAGGATTGAACTCACATGACCTCACGGGAATTTCTGGTTTAAGCCTGGATATTTCTTTGAAATAATTATGAGCCGTATCGAATTCCAGGTTTGGAAGCAGCGGCCTTTGATTTATCTTTTCAACATTTTTTATATCAGCCTCTGTGGGACCGCCCCCGTGGTCGCCTACGCCGTATACATACATGGAAAGATCTACGCCCTGGTTTTCCTTTACTAATTTCACAAGGTCGCAAATTCTCCCTGTCTTAACCTCTGCTATATAACTGCTGTTAAATGCCAGGATTCTTGAGCCATCAGGTCCTTCCCACCAGAAAAGATCGTCTTCCCTCCTGCTCCCCCTCATAAAATAATAATATTTTAACCCGCTTTTCAATAAGATCTGGGGGATTGTCCATGGATGCCCGAAGTTGTCCGGAGCCCAGAATATCTCAGGATTAAAATTGAATCTTTCCTTTACATATTTTTTCGCATAAAGTATCTGTCTTATTATTGATTCACCATATGAAAGATTAAGGTCCAGTTCAACCCAGGATGAAGCAGTTATGTCCCATCTCCCTTCTTCAACCCTGGTTATAATTTCACCAAACAATGCAGGGTAGCTTTCCTCCGCGATCTCATATACTTTTGCCTGGCTCTGTGAATAGCAAAAATCCGGGTATTCCTCCATCAGCCCTAAAGCCGTAGTAAAAGTATCACGGACTACCTCTTCGGTCTCACTCATCGGCCACAGCCAGTTCATGTCAATATGCCCGTGTCCGATCATCTTTACCTTATGCTTCCTGGCATGATCCTTATATTCTAATAACTCCTGCTCAATTTCTTTTAACTTTCTGACAAGATCAAAAGTATCAAGTTCAATCATCTTTTCAATATCATAATTTCCAAGTACACTTTCCAGCTTTCTTTCTGCAGCAGGCAATATTGAAGATATAAATCTAAACTCCTCCATCAATGATTCCAGCTCAAAGATCAAATCATCTACTATGCTGAAATGTATTTCCAAGGGATTCAATGTCCTGGGATAATTGTCCATATACTCCCTTTTCCTGTTAAAATGAAGAACAACTACATGCTCGTCGCCGGGTTTAACAGAATTACTTATTAGATATCTATACCTTAGATCGGTCCAGTTCTTGGCTTCCATCTTTTTAATACCGTCAATGTATAGTTCTCCATCTGCAAGTATTATTGATTTTGAAAAATAACCTGTACCGCTGACGTACATCTCTGATCCGGATATATCAATATCCTCTATACTTTCAGGTACTATTATCCTTTTCCTGAACCATATCTCTTCGCCGGGCTCCCAGGCAAATGGAAGTTCACATATTTCCCATCTTCTGTCGTCAAAATTATTTGACGCAGCATCAGGAGCAGTTTTTCCTTTTATGAATCTGATTTTTTTGTCTCCAAATACATATAACGACAGCCGCTCCAGCCTCTTATTTAATACTGTTAAGAGGATATTCTTATTGCTTGACATATGTTCGGCCTCCAATAATCAATTGTTTTCAAAGTATAACGTCGATAGCGGTACTCATGTGATAAATTATTATGGGTTTTATAATTATATTTTGCCAGTCTTTTTTAAATAAAAAAATAATATGCCATTCTAAAAACTTCAAAAGATTTGTACATAATAATAGACCCAAATCTGATATTGCCGGCAAAAATCCATCTCAGGTTTCTTGTTTTGTGGATTCCTTTCTTTTCAATATAACCTATTTATGCTGTGATATTATTTTTATTATTGTTTCCTGTCCTCAACAAACACTGCAGTTAAAATAATCCGGCCTGGCCGGAATCTTCTTCAGAAGAGTCCTTTTCTTTTATATGGCCCTTAATGTTTTTGCCCGCCTTTTTATTATTGCTTTCTTCTCTGCTATTTAGCTTCTTTACAAATACACGTCTGTCAAAATTTCTGGCATAATCCGACCACTCGCTATCATCGCTGGTATTTTCAAGTATTGCGTTAAATCCCCCTATGTCCCCATCCAGATGATCCGCATGATATACCACAAATGCTTCCAGTATCTTTGGACGCCTTGGCGAACCGAATTCATAATAACCATGGTGGCTGAGTATTATATGCAGCAGCCTGTCTGAAAGGTCTTCGGGGAAACCCCCGATCTGTCCTATCTTTTCCCTGACCCACCCATAACCTATGGCAATATGGCCCAGAAGCCTTCCACTATTTGTTGCTTTCAGCGTTATCCCGGAAGAATACTCTTTTATCTTACCGATATCATGAAGCATTGCTCCTGCAATTAAAAGATCCCTGTTCAGATTATCATAAATTCCTGCAAGCATGCTGCAGATCTTTACCACATTCAGGGTGTGTTCCAGAAGCCCGCCCTGATACGCGTGGTGATACCTGACTGCTGCCGTAGAAGACCTGTACCCTTTTACAAAATCTTTATCTTCTATAAAATTATTAAGAAGTTTTTTTAGATAACTGTTCTCCACACTATCTATAAACCCCAACATTTCTTCAAACATATTGTCTATATTCTTATCTGTGGTCTTGATAAAATCCGAAAGGTTCTCACAACCATCTTTTTCAATCTTTTTAATCATATTAATGACAATTTGCTTCTTTCCCTTGTACTCCCGTACCACTCCCTTTGTTTCTACAAGATCACCTTCCAAAAAGCTGCCTGTCTTTAAAAATACTTCGGTCCATATAACACCTTCCAGCATCCCCTCTCTATCCTGCAGTAAAACGGTGCAGTAATCTTCCCCGTTTTTCTTCTTCTTTACCTGCTTTTCAGAAATTATAAAAAACGAATCGACAGTATCTCCGACTTTTATATCATTTATAAATTGTGTCTTACTTATTTTCATAGCTCACAGGTGATGATAATCTATATCAATTTTTCAATATCCCAGGACTTTAAATAGTCCAGTGACTTATAGTCTGTCATGTCGTAATGGATTGGAGTAACTGAGACATATCCGCTTTTAACAGCTTTATAATCAGAATCATTACCGATATTCCTCTCCAGGAAATCTCCATCCATCCAGTAATAATCTCTTCCCCTTGGGTCCTGCCTTCTTACAAAATTATCCTTAAATCCTATATCGCTCTGAACTGTTATTTTTATTCCTTTTATCCTTTCCCGGTCGATCCCGGGCACATTGATATTTAAAAGAGTACCTTTCGGGAGCCCTCCTATGCTGAGGATCTTCGAGGCTATTTTCACCGCCAATAAAGAAGCGTACTCGTAATTCGGATTTTTTAAATCATCAACAGATATTGCAACAGATGAGACGCCGCAGACTGTTCCTTCGGTAGCAGCTGATACCGTTCCTGAATAAATTACATTTTCACCCAGATTGCCGCCCCTGTTTATTCCCGATATCAAAATATCCGGACGCTCCTTGAGCAGGGCGCCTACTGCAAGCTTTACGCAATCTGCAGGAGTACCATCAACAGCAAATCCAAAAAAACTCCCATCCTGATAATCATCCCTTACAGATATAGGCCTGAATACAGTGATCGCATGGCCTACAGCGCTACTTTCCCTTTCGGGTGCAACCACTTTTACATCAAAATTTCCATCTTCTTCAAATGCCCTGAAAAGTGAATAGATCCCCTCTGCACCAATACCATCGTCATTTGTAAGCAATACTGTTCTACGCTTCATATTAAATATATTTATTTTAAAAAATCAACTTACCGGTAGAAAAAACCTCAATAAAGGATCCTTCTTCTTCAAAGGTACCTGTTTTCTTATTTTATAACAGAAATGGGAACTAACACTTAAAAGGCCCTGCAGTATAATACAGGGGCGCATTCAGGAAAGTTTACCAGCCCTACCTTCTGCTAAGCCTCTCAAATATTACTGCTATGCCTGCTATCACAACAGCTATAAGTCCTATACCCACTATCTTCCATACCATAGGAGCTTCTACAACTGTTCTGATCTCCAGGCTGTCACTGGCTTCTTCGCTTGATGCATTAAATCTTATGCTGTAGTCTCCGGCAATAGTCCTTTCCGGCGGTTTTATTATAACTTCCACATCAAGTTCCTCTCCCACAGAAAGAACATCAACATTGTCTTTTAGATCTACCTGCCATCCCTCAGGTTCACCCGAGGATGCCAGGCTTATATCCCCAACAGGAGCAGAACCTGTATTCTTTAAAACAAGAGTAAAAATATTTTCCCTTCCGGGTCTTACGTCGGTATTCAGTCTCTCAGCTGAAGTCAAAAGTTCCAGTTTGCCTTCAGGTTTAACTATCGCCGTAAATTCAGCGGCACCCTCCAACAAATCTTCTTCTTCTGCAGATTTAAGAGAAATCTTAAAAGTATATTCACCTGGCTCCTGTTCTATTACCGGTTTACAGATTATTTTCAATGTTGCTGCGGCACCCGGCTTCAGCTTGATTACCGGTATATCTATTGACTTTGCCCCTGGATTTATTTCCATTGACCATCCCGGAGGATATTCTTCCGCTATATTAAAATACTTTTCTTCTTCTGCATCAAGGGTTACACTTGCTTCAAATTCAAATAACTCCCCTTCTGAGCCCAGACCGCTGACTTCACTGTATGCAATATCAAAATCAAGATTTTCTGGTTCCTGTTCTTCGATATCTTCTATATCGCCTGTCTGTTCTCCCTGGGCAAAGATAAGAGCCGGCATACCCAGTATCAGAATAAATAATAAAAATAAAGGCACCACAGCAATAAATAATCTTTTCTTAATGCTAGCCACTCCAGTATCCTCCTGCAAAAATTTAATAATTTTTAAATCTATAATTAAATCTTTATAATAAAAATTTTACAGTGCAATATAATAACACAAATCCTTCTTAAGTTTAAAGACAATTTATACATAGTTACACCGGTGTCTTCATTTTCTACACCTAAATAGAGACTATTTAATTGTCAGGGGTAATACAGATCTATATTATCCGGAGTTATTACAGCATTTTCCATGAAAATATAGGGTGGAACAGGATTATCGTACATATATGTAAGAGCTGCAGGGATAAGGTACATGCCATAATTTTCAGGGAAATAAGCTACTGCAGCATCAATAATCCCGGACCTTACAAGCTCCCTTCCCCTTTTGTCCAGACCATGTGAAATAATGATCCAGTTATCTGGATCCCATCTTTCCATTTTTACCGCAGAATTGTATACACCTTCTGCAACATCATCATTGAGACAGAAGACAATTATCCTCCTGACTTCCGGGTTATCATGTAAAATACCTTTTATGGTCTTTTCTGCCTCATCACCGGTTATGACACTATCCGGCATTAATGCTTTTGAATTGCCGGACCTGTCATCTGCAGCATCTCCAAATTCTTGTGACAGAACTTCTTTTGAACCAAGAATCCTTATTTCTGTCCTGTCCTCTGATTTTGAAGAATTAAGATAAATTATCATGTCAATTTCCTCTGCAGTCCCCCATTCAGATAATGCTTTACCTGCCGCTATGTTGCCTGCAAGAACAGCGGCATTGTAATTATCTATACCCATAAGCGGAAAACCAGAAACAGGCACCTCTACTGCAATAATATAGACATCATTTTCGGCTGCCTCTTTCCCTATCACTGCATTGATATATGGGTCTATCTGAAATTCCAGAAATACTTCAGGTTTTTCTCTGTATACTGCTTTCGCATTTATTAAGGCCGCTTCACCGCTGGATTTATTATCGAATATAAATAAATTTTCATCTTCTCCTCCTGCCATTTCCCAATGCCTGCGTATGCCTTCCTCCACCAGACTGCAGTAAGGAAGAGAACTGTCTGCATTTGCAAATGCCAGTCTGTGCCCGGATGCTGTTTCTCCTATATAATTTCCGGACACAGCCATTTCCTTCAATATATCAAAGGTATATCTGGAGGTCTTTTCCACCTCTACTGTCTCTATTACAGTTTCTGTCACTGTTTCTAACACCGTTACAACTACCGGATTTACAGATTCTTCTTCAATACCTGTTTTACAGGATATAAAAAATGCCGGGAGCACCGTGATTATGATAAAGACAAGAGCAGAATAAAATATTGCTGAACCTTTTAACATCAAAATTCTTTTCATTTTTAAAAATATTATAATTTTTGCCTTTTTTTATCACAGGGCTTATATGAT